>NZ_JBEYXD010000019.1:74082-143040 GCF_040644975.1 Streptomyces sp. NPDC046900
GCCGTTCCCGTTCCCGTTCCCGTTCCCGTTCCCGTTCCCGTTCCCGTTCCCGTTCCCGTTCCCGTTCCCGTTCCCGTTCCCGTTCCCGTTCCCGTTCCCGTTGCCGTTCCCGTCGCCGTTGCCGTTGCCCTTGCTGTCGTTACTGCGGCCGAGCGGAGAGACAGCGGGACCGGCGGAAGTGGCGGCGACCTGCCAGGCCTCCGCACCGCCCCGCGCCGGCTCGGTGGCGGCGTACGTGATACCACTGGCCACGAGGGCCGAACCAGCCGCAACAGCGGCGGTTAGCGCGATGGAACACGTTGGCATGTCACCTCTCCTGTCTCAGACACCTCGGCTGTAAGCCGATGCGAGATTGACGGTACATAAGCGCGAAATAACCGTCATGTCGGACATGCAGACGATAATAAGAACAATCCCATTAGCGTAATGATCGCACTGACGGCGCGTCATGCCGCGCCGGCAACCCACACCAGTCCCCCGTCCCACCCCGCACACACAACCGACCTGACAGGCCGTACGACGTCGCAGCACCGGACGGGAGGTCCCGGGCGAGGGGGCGACGGGCCCGGCCGGGCGGGGCGCCGCCGTAGTCGGAGTGACGGTCGGCATACCCAACGAGCGAGCTCGACTCGCTTACCGCCAACCTCATTTAGGCGTCTCGCTTCCCCAACTCCCCGAGCCTGGCGTCACCTCCTGGCCGATCAGGGCGGCACCGGACATGCGGCGTCCCGCCTCGTCGGCCGGCATGCGGCACGCCGTGACCCGAGCGGCGACGACCACGCCGAGTGCGTCCCGCCGATCAACTCGTCCGGCCGACCGCCATGTCAGACCGAATGCGCACAACTACCGCTTCCTGATGATGGGTTGGGGCTCGAATCGCGCTCGGGACAACGACCCCCGACGAGTTAGTGATGCCCATCTCTCCCGTTCGGTGGGGGAAAGACATGTCTCGAGAGGAACAATTCATCTCCCGTCGTCCGTACTATCTGGACACCAGGGGATTGCCCAATGGTTACGCCCCTGCTACCCGGACACCGGGCACGGGAGCGCACACGCACGGCTCCCCGCATGTGTCACGGGTCCGTCAGCACAGCCAAAGAGGCGAGGAGAGGTCAGCACCATGTCGGAGACCAGCACGACCACCACCACGGAACTGACGTCGCAGTACACCGCCCAGGTGACCAGCGACCTGGAGCGCAACGCCAAGGAACAGGAGCGCGTCGGAGCGGAGATCGCCGCTCTGCAGGAGCAGTTGGCCACCCTCCAGGTCGACTACGCGGTGCTGGTCAACATGCAGCAGGCCCTCGGTGTCGCGCCCGCCCCGGCTCAGCCCGCGGCCGAGCCCGACAGCGCCACCGTGCCCGCTCCGCGCAGGAAGCGGTCCATCGGGGTCGGCACGAGCAAGCGGACGCGAGGGAAGAAGTCCGGTGCCGAGCAGGAGGACACGACGGCCGGGAAGAGGACCGGCGGGAAGGCCGCTGCCAAGAAGGGCGCGGGAAGGTCCGCTTCCGCGAAGGCGTCAGGGCCCACGCTGGTCGAACTGGTCCGCAGCCACCTCACCGGGCAGAGCGAACCGCGCTCCGCCGCAGAAGTCGCCGCCACACTCGGTCAGGCTCACCCCGAGCGCGGTATCAAGACCACCGTCGTGCGCACGACGCTCGAAGGACTCGTGGCCAAGAACCACGCCCACCGCACCAAGCAGGGCACGTCCGTCTTCTACACCGCTCCCGACGGCGCCGATGCGACGGCACGGTCCGAGGACGAGGCACTGCCGGACCAGGCCGGCTGAGGCCCCGGAGGGTCGCGCACTCCTCCGTCAGGCGCAACTCCCGGATGCCGTGGCTCCGGCGGGACGGACGACAGTTCACCCCTCGTGTTCCGCCCACCTCCGCGCCGGGAGACCGAGGAGTCGTGCGATCCCACTCACGTCCGGCAATGGACCGTGATCCCCGTCGCCTTGAGGGCCGAACCGGCGGTCATGGCCGGACCGGAGCGCGTGTCATGGTCTCACCCCCGCAGAAGGCCCGCGAGGAATCGCGCGGCGAAGGCGTCCCATCACCGACGCCACCGTCGTCCGCGGTGCCGGCACCGTGCTGCCGGACCTCCATCTGCTGCTGCGCCTGACCGGCGCGCACGGCGTACTGCCCAGCGAGACCACGTACGGGCGCTATCGCGACGCACACGACATGCGGGCCCTGAACCAGGGTCCGCGCACGCGGGTGTCCGAGGACATCACCGGCACGGACGACTCGGGTGTGCGGCACTGGTCACGGCGCGCCCGCGCAACCGGGGTGCGTCCGTGGCGGCCATGGTCCAGGGGTCGCTCCTCCACGCCGAGTCCGGTCAACGGGTGCTGCCGACGCGCTACAGCGGCAACTCGCTGTGGCTGCCGGCGGGCGAGTCCATAACGCTCACTCTGTCCCGGCCGGCCCATGCCCTCTCCGCGGGCCGGGCGGAACACCGCGCGGAGCGCTGCAACTCGCCCCGGGCCTCCGCCCGCGCGCACATGTGACGGTTCCCGCCAGCGGACGGCGCCGCTGACCGCACCGCGGTCGGGGACGCCGCAGTGCACCACCGGGCCGAGGGTGCGCGGCGGACAACGGCGCGCGTGTCGATGACGGGTCCATCGACGCGTGGCGCAGAGTTGTAACCCCGTCACCTCCTCCAAGGAAGTCAGCCATGGATGTTCGGCATCGGTTCGCGCAGGTGTCGGGGAGTCGGCTCTTCTACCGGGAGGCGGGCCCGGAGGAGGCGCCGGTCGTCGTGCTGCTGCACGGCTATCCCTCGAGTTCGCACATGTACCGCCATCTGATCCCGGCGCTGGCCGACCGATACCGCGTGATCGCTCCCGACCTCCTGGGCTTCGGGCAGTCCGACACCCCGGGCGTCCACGTCTTCGACTACAGCTTCGACGCACTGGGCCGCCTCACCGACGGGCTGCTGACCGAACTCGGCGTGACGGATTACGCGATGCTGGTGCAGGACTACGGCGCGCCCATCGGCTGGCGCCTGGCACTGGCACACCCCGAGCGCATCACCGCGATCATCTCCCAGAGCGGCAACGCCTACGAGGACGGGTTCGTGGAGCAGTTCTGGGCGCCGATCTGGGCGTACGGGGCCGAGCAGACGGCAGGGACGGAGGCGGCGCTGCGCCCGGCACTGGGCCTGGACGCCATCCGCTGGCAGTACCTGCACGGCGTACCCGACCCTGAGCTGGTCAGTCCCGACACCTGGACGCACGACCACGCGCTCATCCAGCGCCCGGGCAACGCGGAGATCCAGCTCGCCCTCTTCAAGGACTACACGACCAACCGGGTTCTCTATCCCAGGCTGCACGAGTACTTCCGGACCACGCAGGTTCCGCTGCTGGCCGTCTGGGGGCGCAACGACGAGATCTTCGCGGCGGCCGGCGCGGAGGCGTTCCGCAGGGATCTGCCCGACGCTCAGATCCATCTCATCAACGGCGGCCACTTCCTGATCGAGAGCCATCTCGACACCGTCGCCGGGTACGTCCGCGGCTTCCTCGGAGAACTGGCGAGCGGCTGAGGCCCGGCCGGAGGCCACGGAACCGGTCTGCCGTTCGGCCGTCCCCGCTGGCGCCACCCTCTCGACGGCGCGGCGAGGCCGGGGCGCGGCCGGTCACTCCTTCGGCGCATCCCGGCGAGCACGGCGCAGTACCGCCTTCGATGCTGGCGTGGGGGGAGACGACCGTCGTCCGCTGATGCCCCGCCGTTCGGGCGGTGCCCCGACGGACCTGGCCGCGGAAGGGGCGTGGCGTCGATGAGACTCGTCGTCGATCTCAACAAGTGCCAGGGATACGCGCAATGCGCGTTCCTCGCGCCGGACGTCTTCACCATGCACGGCGAGGAGTCGCTCGTCTACAACCCACGGGCCGGGGAGGAGCAGCGGGAGAAGGTGGCGCGCGCCGTCGCGGCCTGCCCGGTGCAGGCGATCACCGCCGACGGACTCGGCCACCCGGACGACCGGTCCGCCGTGGGGATGTCCGATGCCCGCTGAAGACTTCCTGGAGTGGCTCAGACGCGCGGGCCGGATCGTGATCGTCGGCGCGTCGCTGGCGGGTCTGCGAGCGGCCGAGACGCTGCGCGCCGAGAGGTTCGCCGGCTCTCTCACCATGATCGGGGACGAGCCGTACGAGCCGTACGACCGGCCCCCGCTGTCCAAGGCCGTCCTGCTGGGCCGGGCGTCCCCGCACGACACCGATCTGCCCAGCGCCGGGAGATCGACGCGAAGTGGCGTCTGGGGGTGGCGGCGACCGGCCTCGACCTGACGGCCAAGCGGGTCCGGCTGGCCGACGGGGACGAGGTGGAGTACGACCGGCTGCTGATCGCGACCGGCGTACGAGCCGCGCTTTCGCGCCTGGGTCGACCCGATCGTCGCCGGTCTGGATCCGGACACGGGCGACGACGGCGACGAACGCCGGCGCGCCGCGCAGGAGGCACGGCTGCAGTTGGGCATGTACCTGGCCGGTCTGGTCGAGCAGCGGAGCAAGAACCCGGGTGAGGACATGTTGTCCCAACTGGTTGGGGGGCCACGGCCCCGACGGCCCCATGACCACGATGGAGGTGCTCACCACCTCCGTACTGCTGCTGATCGCGGGCCATGAGACGACGGTCAACCTGATCACCAACGGCATGCTCACGCTGCTGCGCCACCCGGAGTACCTGCGGAAGCTGCGCGAGGACCCCGGACTGGCCGTCAACATCGTGGAGGAACTACTGCGCTACGAACCGCCCGTGCAACTCGTGCCGCAGCGCACCTGTATCGCGGACATCGAGGTGCGCGGGGTCACCATTCCGAAGGGCTCGCGCATCTGGCTCGTCCTCGCGGCGGGCAACCGGGACCCCGAGCGCTTCCAGGACCCCGACCGGTTCGATCCCTACCGTGGCGACATCCAGCACCTCGGCTTCGGCAGTGGCATCCATGCGTGCTTCGGCGCGCCGCTGGCCCGGCTGGAGGCGCAGATCGCGCTGTCCGAACTGGCCCGCCGGCTGGACAACCCGCGGCTGGCCGAGGATCCGCCGCCCTACCGGCAGAACGCGGTGCTCCGCGGCCCGCGCCATCTGAACGTCGTCTTCGACGGTCTGCGGCCCTAGTACGCAGCGCCCGTGGATCCCCGCGGCCCCGCCAGGGCCGGCCGCTGTGGACCGAGGGGACGCTACAGGCTCGCCGCGTGGTCGGGGACGTAGGTCTGCAGATCGCGGGGCGGGCGCTCGTATCCGGTCGACGGTGGCCGTTCGGGCAGTTCCAGCACCGGGGGCTGCACCTCGTGGTACGGGACCGAGCCGAGCAGATGGGCGATCATGTTGACCCGGGCCCGGCGCTTGTCATCGCTCTCCACGATGTACCACGGGGCATCCGCGATGTCGGTGTGCACCAGCATCTCGTCCTTGGCCCGTGAGTACGCCTCCCAGTGGGTGAGCGACTCCAGGTCCATCGGCGAGAGCTTCCAGCGCCGCAACGGATCCTGCAGCCGGCGCCGGAAACGCGCCTGCTGTACGGCGTCGCTCACCGAGAACCAGTATTTGCGCAGCAGGATCCCGTCCTCCACCAGCATCCGCTCGAAGATCGGGCACTGCCGCAGGAACAACTGGTACTCCTCCGCCGTGCAGAAGCCCATCACGTGCTCGACTCCGGCCCGGTTGTACCAACTGCGGTCGAACAGCACGATCTCCCCGGCCGCGGGAAGATGCTCGACGTACCGCTGGAAGTACCACTGGGTGCGCTCGCGCTCGGTCGGCTTGGGCAGTGCCGCGATCCGCGCCAGCCGCGGATTGAGGTGTTCCGTCACCCGTTTGATGGTGCCGCCCTTGCCCGCCGCGTCCCGGCCCTCGAAGATGACGACCAACCGGGCGCCCTCCGCCCGCACCCATTCCTGCAGCCGCACCAACTCGGTCTGCAGACGCAGCAGTTCCCGCTCGTACGTCTTGCGCGGCAGCGTTTCCGCATTGTTCCCGACCATGCCGCCTCCACCGGTCGATGACGTGCGGGCTCACCTGCCCGAATCCGTGCCCGCAGCCGGGCACCAGCCGCCACCGTACTGACCAGCGCAGTTCCGCGCACGTCCGCCGCCCTCGGCCCTGCCCCGAGTGTCGTGCACGGCGTTACGGTGACGGACCGCCGTACCGCACCGAGTTCAGCGCGCCCCGCCGTCCGTGGTCCCCTGCTGGAATGCCCGTCATGGAAACCGAGCCGATCACCCTGTCCACCCCACGCCCCGTGCGACGGCCCACTCTCGTGCAGGGCTGGCACGAACTGACCTTTGTGCACTGGCCGGTGGCGCCGGAGGAAGTGGCGGGGCTGCTGCCGGCCGGCACCCGGCCCGACACTCTCGACGGGGTCACCTACGTCGGGCTGGTCCCCTTCATGATGCGCGGCGCGGGCCTCGGAGCGGGGCCCGGACTGCCGTATCTCGGCACGTTCTGCGAAACCAATGTGCGCCTGTACTCGGTCGACGGGGAGGGCAGACGCGGCGTGGTGTTCCGGTCGCTCGACGCCGCCCGTCTCCTTCCCGCGCTCGTGGGCCGGCTGGGTGTCCGGCTGCCCTACACCTGGTCGGCGATGCACCTGCGCCGTGAGCACGATGTCATCACCTACGGCTGCCGCCGACGCCGCCCGCCGGAAACGGGGCCGGCCAGCCGGGCCGTGGTGCGCATAGGCCGGCGGATCACGGAACCCACACCGCTGGAGCGGTTCCTGACTGCCCGCTGGGGCCTGCATATGTCGTGGCACGGGCGCACCGTCCATCTGCCCAACGACCACCAGCCGTGGCCGCTGCACCGGGCGGACCTGCTGGACCTCGACGACGGTCTGGTCACCGCCGCGGGACTGCCTCGTATGACGCGTCCGCCGGTCAGCGTGCTCTACTCCCCCGGAGTCGCCGTGCGATTCGGGACCCCTTCCGTGCTGTCGCCGCTGCGCGGCCGGGGCCGGTAGCCCCGGCCCGAAGGGGGCGGACCGGTTGAGCGCCGGGGCCGGCGGTGCTCAGGAGGAGGATCGCCGCCGTGGCGAACACGCCCGCCGACGCGGTCCGCCGCCCCACGGACATGCCCGTCGTGCCGTGCCGTCCGCGGTCCCCTCCGCCCCCGCGGCCTCTGGTGGCACCTGTCCCGTCGGCATCTCTCACGACCGCGGCAGAACCTCCTGCCTCATTCGGCCATCTCCATGAGGGGGGCCTTGACGTCCCCGGGCCGTCCGCAGGAGACAGGAGCCGAAAGGAAGACGCGTGCCCGTCATCAGTCAGCGGGTCCACTTGGTGCTGCTCACCGCCTGGACAGTCGTCTGGTTCGCCGTGGTCGAGCGGCACGGAGGATTCTCCTGGCACTACCTGCGCACCGGCGGGCAGCTGCTCTACGAGGGCACGTCGGGCAGAGGCGACGGCGGTCTGAACCTGTACGCGCATCATCCCGAACTGCAGATGGGTCCGGTGAGCTTCCTGGTGGCGGGTCTCTTCAACCCGTTCGCCGAGGCCGTGGGACAGTTCCTGGCCGCCGCCCTGATGTCGGGGCTCGGCCTGGTGATCGTGGTTCTGGCCGGGCGCAGCGCCGCCTGGCACTTCCTGGGCACCGGTACCAATCACCAGCGGCTGCGGCAGCGTGTGCTGATCGCGGGCCTGGCCTTCATCCCGATGTGGATCGAGGTGTCGGTGCGCTTCGGCCATCTCGACGATGTCCTCGCGCTCTTCTTCACGGCCCTCGCAGTGCAGTCCCTGACCCGCGGCAACGCGGCCGCGACCGGCGTCCTCCTGGGCCTGGCCATGGACTCCAAACCGACCGCGCTGGCCTTTCTGCCCCTCCTGCTCGCACTGCCGAGGCCTCAGTGGTCGCGCGCGGGCCTGTGGTGCGCGGCCCTGGTCGCGGTCGTCTGGCTGCCGTTCTTCGTCGGAGCCCCGCACACGTTCGCCGCGGCCCAGTTCACCATCCCCAACCAACCGGCGTCCGCCCTGCGCTGGCTCGGCGTCGGCGATCCACAGACCCCTCCGTGGGACCGGCCGGCACAGGCCGCGCTCGGCCTCGCTCTCGGCTGTGCCGCCGTGTGGCGCGGCCGCTGGCCGGCGGTCGTCCTGCTCGGAGCCAACGCCCGGATCGTCCTCGACCCGAGCGTCTACACCTACTACACGGCGTCCGTCCTGCTCGGCACCCTGTTGTGGGACGTGATCGGGCAGCGGCGGCTCGTCCCCTGGTGGAGCTGGATCGGACTGCTCACCCTGTACGGCAGTGTCTTCGTCGTCCCCGACGACTCGGCGCGTGGCCTGATCCGCCTGGGCTTCGTGGCCGTGTCCACCGCGTACGTCCTCTTCTGGCCGCTGCGGGACCGGGGCGACCGGCGGCCCCGGTCCTCGGCCCGCCCCCGCGGTCCGGTCATTCCGCCGGCACGGCGAGGCGGGACGGAGTACTCGGCGGAGCGCATGCGCCCCGTACGCGAGCCCGTACAGGTCATGGCCTGAACCTTCGCCCGAGCACCTCGGCGGTGCTCATCTGCGCCTGCTTCCCGTTGATCGACCGCAGCCGCCCGTGGACCCCCGCGTGGATCCCGGCACAGCGCTCCGGGCAACCGGCGGGGAGCTGCTCAGCGCCGTGCTTCGGATCGTCCGGATCAGGCGGTGACGCGGGCGAGCGGTGGCCGCCGGACCGGCGGCGAGGCAGGGTGGAAGGCATGGGTTCCCGGCCGAGCCTTGGCAGCGGGCAGCCGTGGCAGTCGAGTCATGCGTTGCTTCTCCTTCCGATCGCGCTCATCGTGGTCATCACCGTGGTGGACATCCACTCCCCCGAGACCATCCATCTGGGCCCGACACTGGTCATGGCGCCCGCCCTCACCCCGTCGTTCGCCGGGGCGCGGCCGACCGCCCTGATCGGGGCGCTGGCGGTGGCGGCCCAGGCCATCATCGCCGTCCTCCATGGCGGGCTGACCACCACCAACCACATCGTGCAGATCGGCACCCTCGCCCTGCTCTCGGTCCTCTGCGTGATCTACTGCGCCATCCGGGACCGGCGCACCAAGCAGCTCGCCCAGGTCCGGTCCGTGGCCGAGGCGGCGCAGCATGTCCTGCTGTGGCCGCTGCCGGAACAGATCGGCCCTCTGCGGATCGCCTGCCTGTACCTGGCCGCCGAGGACGAGGCGCAGATCGGCGGCGACCTGTACGCGGCCACCCGCACCGAGCACGCGGTACGGATCCTGATCGGCGACGTACGCGGCAAGGGTCTGTCCGCCATCGGCGAGGCCGCGCTGCTGCTCGGTGCCTTCCGGGAGTCCGCGCACCGGCACGACTCCCTGCCGGAACTGGCCGCTTCCCTCGAGGACAGCGTGAGCCGGTATCTGGCCGACTTCGAGCCGGACGAGGAGAAGGGCGAACGCTTCGCCACCGCCTTGCTGGTGGAGATCCCCGACGGGGACGCGACCACGCGGATGACCAGCTGCGGGCATCCTCCCCCGCTGCTGCTCAGCCCCGGAAGCGCCGTCACCGTCCCGAGCCTGCACCCCGCACCCCCGATGGGGATCGGCAGGACGAGCCCGTCCGACTACACCCTGGACGTGTTCTCCTTCGAGCCCGGCGACACCCTGCTGCTCTACACCGACGGCGTCATCGAGGCACGGGACGGCGGAGGTAGTTTCTACCCGTTCACCGAACGCGTCGCCCACTGGACCCAGGCCAGCCCGGAGACGCTGCTGCACCACATCCGGCGCGACCTCTTCGAGCACACCGGGGCGCGCCTGGACGACGACGTCGCCCTCGTCGCCCTCCAGCGCATCCCCGCCGCCCCCCACGTCGTCCACCATCACGGTCGGCTCATCCACGGCAACGGGTTCCGCCACCGGTCCGGGTCCCAGCAGGGAAGCAGATGACGAACCCGCCGCCCCCGGCTCCACCGGCGGCGGGCCGGCGTCAGCCGGCGAGAATCCGGGTGAACCGGTCGGCGCTGATGTTGCCGCCGGAGACGATGACACCGACCCTGCGCGCGAGACGGTCGACACGGTGGGCCAGAAGCGCCGCCAGCGCGCTGGCGCCGCTCGGTTCGACGACGATCTTCATCCGCTCGAAGGCGAACCGCATCGCGTCACGGATCTGGTCGTCGCTGACCAGGGCGATACCGTCCACCAGCCGTCGGTTGACGGAGAAGGTGAGCTCACCGGGTATGTCCGCGGCCTGACCGTCGGCGATGGTCCGCGGCACCGGAACGGAGACGCGCCGGCCGGCCTCCAGGGACCGCTTGGTGTCGTCGCCGGCCTCCGGTTCGACGCCGATGACCCGGGTCCCGGACCGGAGCCCCTTGGCCGCCGTGGCGCTGCCGGCGATCAGGCCGCCGCCCCCGACGGGCACCACCAGGGCGTCCACATCCCCGACCTCTTCCAGCAGTTCGAGGGCCGCGGTGCCCTGCCCTGCGATGACATGCGGATGCTCGTACGGGGGGATGAGCGCCAGACCGCGGTCGGTGGCGAGTGCCTCGCCGATGGCGACCCGGTCGCCGGTGTACCGGTCGTAGGTGACGATCTCCGCGCCGTAGCCGGCGGTCGCCTCCATCTTGGAGCGCGGGGTGTCCTCCGGCATGAGGATCACAGCGGTGGTGCCGAGTTCACGCGCGGCGAGTGCGACGGCCTGCGCGTGGTTGCCCGAGGAGTAGGCCGCGATGCCGTTCGCCATCTGTGCCGCGGACAGCCGGGAGGCGGCGTTGTACGCGCCGCGGAACTTGAAGGCTCCGATCCGCTGGAAGTTCTCGCACTTGACGAAGACCTCGGCGCCGACCAGGGCGTCCAGGGTGCGTGACCGCAGTACGGGGGTGCGGTGCGCCACGCCCTTGATCCGCACGGCGGCGTCGCGGACGTCCTCCAGGGTGACGAACTGCGGGTCGGTCATGTGTGTTCTCCGTCCTGGTAGGTGCCGGCGGGCACGCTGACGTCCGCGCCGGGTGCGTCCGGCGAGGTCCTGGCCTCGGCGAGGGGTGCAGGCTCAGGTCCGTCAGATCCCCGGCCGTTCGGCGACCTGCCGCGCCGCTCCACGGTCGTGGAGGCGGGCTCAGCGCCGCGATGACGGCGTCCCCTCACCCAACCGGCGACTCCGTCCCGCCATCAGCCCCGGCAAGCGCCGGAATCTGTACGGAGAATCTAGATCGCCGGGCAGCAAATCCAAAGCCCCGCGCTCCTGGGTGGCCCGCCGGGGAGCGACGACCGTGCGCCGGACGGCCGAGGCGTGGGGCGGCGGCATTCATGGCCTGTTCATCCAAACGACAGGGAAAGTACCTTCACGAGGCACCCGAAACGCAAGGAAAGGGCCCATCGTCGGATATCGGACATCCGCAACATGAACAGAAAGCCATACCGACATGGGCCAGATACTTGCAGCCGTCGCGATGAAGATCGGTGTGGCGATCGCCGAGGCGATCGCCATGCGTCTTGCCTGGGAGCTGTGGGCCGCCTGCTCGCGCTACCTGCGTACGACCGCCACCCCCGCGGACGCCGTCTGACGTACGGCCGCCACCTGGGCCGCCCCTGACGTGCCGGCGTTCCGACCGCCGGGCGGCACTAGGCCGCCGCGACGACTCCGCCCGGCCCGCCGGGCCACATACCGACACGTCGACGCCCGGCAGTACACCACTGCCGGGCGTCGTGCTGTGCCGCGTCACATCTTGCCGACCGCGGCGGGGGACCCGGCATTACGCTCGGTCGTCTTGTCGCCGGCCTTGCGGGTTCTGCCACCGCGCAGCAGATAGGTGGCCCCGCCGACGGCCAGCGCGACGGGCCACTCCAGAGCCCCCGCGACCGTCATCGCTCCAAGTCCGCCGTAGAACACGAGATCCTTGGTCGACGGCATGCCGCCCGGCACTCGCGACGTCGCCGCCTTGGCCGTATGCGCCATGTCACCCCTGGTGATGTACGGAATCTTCAGCGAAGGGTGCAGGGTGCGCGTGTGCAGGTGCAGGCCCGCTCCCTCGTGGGACTCCCTCATGGACTGGTCCCGGTCTTGTGTGGTCCCCACTGTCTTGGCCATTCCCTGGCCTCCTCTCACGGAGTCGGTGTGGTGTCCCCCTCTTCCACCCTGGTGCGCGCCTTCTGAAATACGGCGTATACCCCCATAGGACCGGGTATCCGCACATAGCGGATTTGAATCGACGTTTTGTGGCTACTGATGCAAGCAAAGCCGAACGTCGGTCCGCCGGGAGCGGGTGATGCGCTGTGGCACTGCCGGGATGCGATCTGCTGCGTGCCGTCGTGTCGACCACCACAGGCGCGTTGTGGAACGGCAGCCGCCGGCGTGTACGGCACTTCGACGGGCGCCTCCATGTCGCCGTACGCGGTCTGCGCCAGGGCGAGATGCCCCACGCGGCCGCGACGAAGCTGGCCGCCGACGTGGAGCGTCGGCTCCGCGACGTGCCCGGGGTGGCGTGGGCCGTGGTGAACACGGCACTCGGGCACGTCTTCGTCGGCACCGACGACGGCACCGACCCCGAGGAGATCGCGTCGGTCCTGATCGACGTGGTCGAGGGGGTCGAGGAGGCGCACGACGTCGAGCACCCGCTGCCCGACCACCCGCTCTCCGGGGGGACGGCCCGGAGAGCGGCGTCGGCCGTGGCCGCGCACCTCGGGGCCATGCCCCTGGCCGCGGCGGTGGGACTGGCCCGGCGTGCCCCGCTGCCCGCCTGGGTCGCCTCCCTGGTCCCGATCGTCGAGTCCGAGCCGCGGCTCAGGTCTCTGGTGGAGAAGGCGGTGGGCCGCGAGACCGCCGGAGTGGTCATGGCCGGGCTCACGGCGCTCGGTCAGGCGGCCTCCGGCGGACTCCTCGGGGCCGGTGCCGACGCCGTGGCACACACCTTGCGGGTCATGGAGGCGAAGGCGGAGAGCGCCGCCTGGGCCGCGGCCGAGCCACGCCTGGCCGGTAGTCCGGAAGCCGGATCGAACGGCCCGGAACCAGCGCCCCCGCCCCGCGCGAAGGCCCTGAAGCGCGGACCGGTCGAGCGCTACGCCGACGAGGCGCCCCTGGTCGCCGCGGCGTCCTTCACCGGATCGCTTCTCATCACCCGGCGTCCCGGAAAGGCCGTCGCCGGCGCGCTGGCGGCCATCCCCAAGGCGCCGCTGCACGCCCGTGAGGGCTTCGCCTGCGCCTTCGGCCGGGGCCTGGCACACAGAGGCGTGCTCGTACCGTGTCCCGACGCCCTGCGCAGGCTGGACCGGATCGGCACCCTGCTCCTGGACACGGACGTCCTGGCCACCGGCTCCCATCTGCTGGCCGATCTGATCGCCCTCGACGAGGACGCGCCCGCGGGAGAGCTCGCGGCGAAGGCGCACCGGCTGTTCGACGGCTCGGAGCCCGAGAGGCTGTCCCGGGACGGCGAGTGGACGCTGGGCCCCATCGAGTCCCTCGCGCAAGGAGACGAGGCGGCCCAGGCCCAGGAGCGCCTTCAGCGAGAAGGCGCCCGGCTCGTGCTCGGGCTCGTGCAGGAGGACCGTCTGGTGGCCGTGATCAGCGCGCTGCCGCAGTTGCACGACGCGGCGGGCGCCTTCGTCCCCGCCGCCCATGCCGCCGGACTGACCGTGGTGGTCGCGGGCACGCACACCGCCGATCCTGCCGTGCGGGAGGCCGACGCGGTGCGCGACGCGGGCGAACGGCTGGTCGACTCGGTACGGGACCTCCAGCGCGGCGGCGACGGTGTGCTGCTCGTCTCACGGGACCGGACGGCGCTCCGGGCCGCGGACGTGGGCGTAGGCGTCGCCGACACGGACGGGATTCCTCCCTGGAACGCCGATCTGTACGTGGATCATGGTCCGGGTGGGGCCGTCCTGATCGTCCAGGCCTGCCGCGGCGCCCGGGAGAGTGCGCGGCGCGGGGTGAGGCTCTCCCAGGCGTCCGCGACGGTGGGCGCGACGGCGGCGGTTGCCGCGGACTCGCGGCAACCCGAGAGACGCGGCACGACGGCGTACAACGCCGCGGCCGCCCTCGGGACCGCCGCCGGGGTCTGGTCGGCGGCCCGGCTGCTGCGCCGGCCGCTGCCGCCGACCGCCGAGTCCCGTCAGCCCTGGCACGCGATGGACCCGGCCACGGCCCTCGCCCGGACGGGCAGCCGTGCCGAGGGGCTGACGAGCGAGGAAGCACAGAACCGGGGCACCATCCCCGAGCAGCGGGGCGGCACGTCCTCGCTCGTCCGTGCCTATCTGATCGAGATGGCCAACCCGCTCACGCCCGTCCTTGCCGCCGGAGCGGCCATGTCCGCCTCGGTGGGCGCCGTCCTCGACGCCATCGTCATCGTGGCGGTCACCGGGCTATCCGGATTCTTCGGCGGTTTCCAACGCCACCGCACCGAACGGGCGGTGGCCAAGCTGCGGCGCGAATCGGCCGTCATGGCCAAGGTGCTGCGGGACCGGAAGGAGACCACCCTGCCCGCGCAGCAGCTGGTGGTGGGCGATGTGGTGAAACTGAACGCGGGTGCCGTGGTGCCGGCCGACGCACGCCTGCTGGAAGCACACAATCTGGAGCTCGACGAGTCGGCGCTCACCGGCGAGTCGCTTCCGGTGGCCAAGGACGTGGCACCCGTACTGGCCTCGGACCTCGCCGACCGTACCTCCATGGTCTACGACGGCACCACCGTCGCGGCCGGGCGTGGCTGCGCGGTCGTCGTGGCGACCGGCAAGGCGACCGAGGCGAGCCGGGCCGCGGCGATCGGCCGGGGTGCCGCCCCCGCCGTCGGTGTGGAGCGCAGGCTGGCCCGGATCACCCGCAGCACCCTGCCCGTGGCCCTCGGTTCGGCCGCTGCCGTGATGGCCGCCGGAGCGTTGCGTGGGCGCCCGGTCCGGGACTCCGTCGGCGCGGGCGTGGGACTGGCCGTGGCCAGCGTCCCGGAAGGTCTGCCTTTCCTGGTCTCGGCGGCCCAACTCGCCTCCGCCAGAAGGCTTTCCGCACGGGGCGCCCTGGTCAGGGATCCTCGCACCATCGAGGCGGCCGGGCGCACCGACGTACTGTGCTTCGACAAGACCGGAACGCTCACCCATGGGCACATCTCCCTGGTCGCCGTGTCCGCCGACGGCGAGAGCCGGCTCCTGGAATCGCTGGGCGACGAGCAGCGCGCCGTACTGGCCGCCGCGCTGCGGGCGACACCGCGTCCGCACGGTGACGCGG
This sequence comes from Streptomyces sp. NPDC046900, assembly GCF_040644975.1. Lineage (NCBI taxonomy): Bacteria > Bacillati > Actinomycetota > Actinomycetes > Kitasatosporales > Streptomycetaceae > Streptomyces > Streptomyces sp. NPDC046900. Next base: position 89,204 of record NZ_JBEYXD010000019.1, read on the forward strand.
GACTCGAGCACGCCACGGACGGCGCCGTCACCGACGGCGCCGAGGAGGCGGGAGTGCGCCGGACCATGGGAGCGCCGGGCTGGCAGCGCGAATCCAGCCTCCCGTTCGAGCCGAGTCGCGGCTTCCACGCCACCCTGAGCGAGTCCGAGGGAACGCACATCCTGTCGGTGAAGGGAGCGCCGGAGGAGGTCGTGGAGCGCTGTGCCACGCGTGAGGGACAGCCGCTGGACGAGGAGGGACGTGCGGACGTCCTCGCGGCCGGCGAGAAGCTGGCGGCCGAGGGCCACCGCATCCTCGCGGTCGCCGAACTCCGGGGCGCCACGGTCGACGAGCTCACCGAGGAGGCCGTGCGCGATCTGGAGTTCCTCGGCTTCCTCGCGTTCGCCGACCGGGTGCGTGGTGAGGCAGCGGACGCGGTGCGCCAACTGGCCGACGCCGGGGTGCACATCGTGATGATCACCGGAGACCACCCGAGCACCGCCGGCACGACCGCCGCCGAACTCGGCGTTCTGGACGGCAGACGCGTGGTGACAGGCGCCGAACTCGACGACCTGGACGACGACGCGCTCGAGCGGTTGCTGCCCGACGTGGGTGTCGTCGCCCGCGGTACCCCCGTGCACAAGGTCCGTGTCGTGCAGGCGTTCCAACGCCTGGGTCGTACGGTCGCGATGACCGGTGACGGCGCCAACGACGCGCCGGCGATCCGGCTCGCGGACATCGGCATCGCGTTCGGCACCCGGGCCACGCCGGCCGCACGTGCGGCGGCCGACCTCGTCGTGACGGACAACCGGTTGGAGACGGTGCTCGCCGCGCTTGTGGAGGGCCGCGCCATGTGGGCCTCGGTGCGGCAGGCCCTGGCGATCCTCGTCGGCGGCAACCTCGGCGAGATCGCCTTCACCCTCATCGGCGCCGCGACGACCGGCACCTCGCCGCTGACGGCTCGTCAACTCCTCTTGGTGAACCTCTTCACGGACCTCGCACCGGCGATGGCGGTGGCCCTGCGGCCGCCCCGTCCCGAAGCCACCGAGCGCATGCTCCACGAGGGACCCGAGGTCTCGCTCGGCACGGCGCTGACCGAGGAGACCGTCGACCGTGCCGTGGCCACCGCCCTCGGCGCCCTGGCCGGCTGGCTCGTCGCCCGGTTCACCGGCCGTGCCGTGCGCGCCCGCACCGTCGCCCTGGTGGCGCTGGTCGGCGCGCAACTCGGCCAGACCTTGCTGGCCGGGGGCCGCAGCATGCCGATCGTGCTGTCCTCCCTGGGCTCGATGGCGGCGCTCGCCGCCGTGGTCCAGACCCCGGTTCTCAGCCAGTTCTTCGGCTGTACGCCCCTCGGCCCCGTCGCCTGGGCGATCGCCCTGTCCGCGGCGGCCGGGGCGACGGTGAGTTCGCTGTTCCTCCCACCGGTCATCGGCCGCATCCGCAGCGCGGTGCTGCGACCGGCCGCCTCCACGGCATAGCGGCGGTCCGTGCTGGGGGCAAGACCTGAGACGCCAAGATGAAAGTCACAATTACGTATCGGACATTTGGCACTCCAACCTTCACGCCAGCCACACAAGTTGGCTAGGTTGTCGGCAGGCCGTACGACTCCCTCCGGCGAACCTCGCCGGGTCCAGCGGCCTCCGCCGAGCCCCGGTGCACCACCAGCACAGCGATGCCGGGGACCCAACCGGCCATGGGGTGAATCGGCCCGACTGCCCACCAGGGCAAGGGTCGTGGGGAACGCCTCCCGGATTCGTCCGCCGGCACCGCACAGGGCCTGAGCGGCCTGGGGGCACCACCCCCGTCGCCAGCTCGGCAGGCGGAGCACGGAAGGAGTACGTCTCCATGGCGCCGGAGCGAACCTCGCGCCCCGGAGGCTTCGGCCTCCCCGGTATGCCCGACTCCGACCGCACCGCCGCCGCATCGTCCCTGACGGGGAATGACGGGCCGAGCCGCGCCGAGGTCCAGCAGCGGATCCGCAACCTCTACGACCGGGCCGAGACCGACAGTGGGACCTTCAACGCCACCCGCGCGATGGCGGCGGGGACACGCAACCGCCCCGCCCCGGCCTTCAACGGGGAGCGCAGACGCGTCGATCCCGTCCTCGACGCCATCGCCAAGGAGTGGTTCGACGCGGCGCGCGAGAGCGTCGGTCCCACCGTCCCGGCAGCGCTCCCGGCCGACAGAATGCCGGACAGCGCGCCCGAGCCGCGGCCCGTGGTCCCGGCGCGGCGTCCGGCGGACGATCTCCCGGCGATCGAGTGGGACAGGAACGACCGCGCCCTCCCGGAGCTCACCGCCGGACCGGCCGGAGCTACCGCCCGGCCCTTGGAGCTCACCGCCGGGCCCGTCGCGGCGCTGCCCGCCGCGCCGCAGTCACGGCGGGAGACCGAGCCGCCCAAGGCCCTGCCCGCGCCCGCCGCCAAGTCCTGGCCCTCCCCGTTGACGGGCTCCAAGGGGCGGCACCAGCAGAAGCTGGCCGCTGCCCGCGAGATGCTGGCCCGGCACGCGGCGGCACTCCGCACGCCACTCGCGGCGATCGAGCCCCCGCGGCCCACAGCGGCGGGACAGACCGATGCCCCGGTCGAGGCGGCATGGCAGCAGCAACCGTCCCTCCCCGGCTTTGGGTCGTCGGCCGCGCCCGTGGGTCCGGGCCCCTCTTATCCCGGCCTTGAGTCGCCGGCCGCGCCTGCCGGAGCGAGCCCCTCCTTCGCGGCCCCGGTCGCCCCGGTCGCGCCACTCGGCAGCGGTGCCTTCGCGGCCACCGCCTCCTACGCCCCCATGGACCCGTACGCCGACGCCCTCGGACCCATGGACCCGTACGCCGACGCCCTCGGTCCCATAGACCTGTACGCCGGCGCCCTCGGTCCCACGGACGCGTACGCCGGTGCCGCCACCACCGACCCGTTGGCCGACACGACCGGCACCGGCACATTCGCCGCGGTGACCGGCATCGACCCCTTCGACGCCGCCACCAGCACCGGCGCATTCACCACGATGCCCCCCACCGACCCGATCGCCGGAGCCACCGCCGCCGACCCGTTCGCCGCCGCCACCAGCACCGGCACATTCGCCGTCGCGCCCGGCACCGGCACCGACTCCTTCGCCGTCGCGCCCGGCGTCGATCCCTACGCCGCCGCCCCCAAGATCGGTCCCCACGCCACCCCGGCAGAGGCTGGCTCCACGCCGGTGAGCGGGCACGACGTGAAGGCCGCGAAGGCCCTCGCCTTCGCCCGTGCGCAGATCGGCAAGCCATGCGTATGGGGTGCGAGCGGACCCGACTCGTATGACGCCGCCGGCCTCACCCAGGCCGCCTGGAGGGCAGCCGGGGTCGTCCTTCCGCGTGCCGCGCAGGAGCAGGCGGCCATGGGTACGGCGATCCCGCTGACCGACCTCCGGCCCGGAGACCTGATCTTCTTCTACGACACCGCCGACCACGTCGGCATCTACGCCGGCGACGCCATGATGGTCCACGCCTCCAGTCCCGGTTCCTTCATCCGCGAGGAGTCGATCTTCTTCGCCGGGAACTCGGCGATCCACGGCGCGGCACGCCCCGCATGACCTGGCATTCCGCCTCGCGTCCTGCGGGGCGGCGTCAGGCTCCCTGATCCTGCCCGGGTGCGCGACACACCTGGCAGCAGATATAGAAGTATCGCCGTGCCCGCGCCGACGTGCGGCGGGTGGCTTCGCGTAGGAATGTGGGGCTGTGCGAAGCATCAGTGCCATTCCGTGGCGCCGGGCAGGGGACCGGCGGGGGTGGCTGCGCGGCGCGCCGCCACCACGGTGGGTGCGGATCCTGCCGATCTTCCTGCTGCTGATCGTCGGCATCGTCACCCTGGTGAGCCCCCAACCACTCAACATCGGCTTCCTGCTCGGCGCTATCCCACCCCTTGCCGTGCTCTCCTACGGACCGGCGGCGACGGCCGTACTCGGCGCCCTGGTCATCGGTCTGCAGCACACAAGGGTCTTCCACCTGGACCAGCCCGGCAGCGCCGACCTGCTCACCATCAGCTTCGTCGCACTGCTGAGCGTGTTCGTGTCGTATGTCCGCAGCCACCGGGACGCCCAGCTCGATCTGGAACGCACCGTGGCCGAAGCCGCCCAGAACGCCCTCGCTCCCCCGCTGCCCGAGCAGGTCGGCCCCGTCCACTGCACCGGGCTGTACCGCGCGGCACAGCGCGGGACGCTCGTCGGCGGCGACTTCTTCGATGTGCGCAAGAGTCCCGGCGGGGTGCGGGCGGTCATGGGCGACGTACAGGGTCACGGGCTGTCTGCCGTGGCGACCGTCGCATCCCTGCTCGGCGCCTTCAGGGAAGCGGTGCTCGATCAGCCGGACCTTCCGTCGGTCGCCGCCCGAATGGACCGCAGGCTGGCCGTGGACTCGACCGAAGAGCGGCGACCGGAACTCTTCGCGACCGCGGTGCTCCTCGAGTTCACCCCCGACGCCCGCACCGTCCGGATCATCGTGTGCGGCAGTCCGCCGCCCCTGCTGCTCCAGGACGGCAAGGCCACCGAAGTGGAGGTCACACCCGGTACGCCGCTGGGGCTCGGCCTGTCTCCGGGAGGTACGTACGACGAGGTCGCCCTGCCGCTGGGGCGCGACGACCGGGTGTTCCTGGCGTCCGACGGCATCTGGGAGGCCAGAGACACCGACGGCACGTTCTACCCGCTGGTCGACCGGCTCCCGCAGCTGGCGGTCGAGGATCCGACCAGGACCGCGGAGAATGTGTGGGCGGATCTCGTCCGTCACTGCGGCACCGTCCGCGACGATGCCACCATGCTCCTCCTCGCCCCCGAGCCCGGAGGCGACGGATGAGCCGGGGCAGGGGCGGCATCGGCAGGTCCGGTCGGCCCGCGAGACGGTCGGCAGGGGAAGGGCACCCCCCGGATTTCAGCTCCCGCCTCTGCACATAACATGGCCTTATGAGGGCATAGACCGGACCCGAGTACCAGGTAAGGTTTGCCTTAGTTTAGGGTTTCCCGACGAGCCGCCTGTCACCGCTCGAAGGGAACCTGATCATGCCCCGCCCCCTGCGGGTAGCCATAGTCGGAGCCGGTCCCGCCGGTATCTACGCCGCCGACGCGCTGCTGAAGTCCGAGGTGGCCGCCGAGCCCGGTGTGTCCATCGACATCTTCGAGCGCATGCCGGCCCCGTTCGGCCTCATCCGGTACGGCGTCGCCCCCGACCACCCGCGGATCAAGGGCATCATCACGGCCCTGCACCAGGTCCTCGACAAACCGCAGATCCGGCTGTTCGGCAACGTCGACTACCCGGCCGACATCAGCCTGGACGACCTGCACACGTTCTACGACGCCGTGCTCTTCTCCACGGGTGCGACGGCCGACCGCGCCCTCGACATCCCCGGCATCGATCTCGACGGCTCCTACGGCGCGGCCGACTTCGTGTCCTGGTACGACGGGCACCCGGACGTGCCGCGGACCTGGCCGCTCACGGCACAGAAGGTCGCCGTCCTCGGCGTCGGCAACGTCGCGCTCGACGTGGCCCGCATCCTGGCCAAGACGGCGGACGAGCTCCTGCCCACCGAGATCCCGCCGAACGTCCACGACGGCCTCAAGGCCAACGAGGCGCTCGAGATCCATGTCTTCGGCCGCCGCGGCCCGGCACAGGCCAAGTTCAGCCCCATGGAGCTGCGGGAGCTGGACCACTCCCCCAGCATCGAGGTCATCGTCGACCCCGAGGACATCGACTACGACGAGGGCTCGATCGCGACGCGGCGCGGCAACAAGCAGGCCGACATGGTCGCCAAGACGCTGGAGAACTGGGCCATCCGGGACGTCGGCGACCGGCCGCACAAGCTGTTCCTGCACTTCTTCGAGTCGCCCGCCGAGATCCTCGGCGAGGACGGCGGGGTCGTCGGCCTGCGCACCGAGCGCACGGCCCTCGACGGCACGGGCAACGTCAGGGGCACGGGCACGTTCCGGGACTGGGACATCACCGCGGTCTACCGTGCCGTCGGATACCTGTCGGACTCCCTGCCCAAGCTGCCGTGGGACATCGAGTCGGGCACGGTGCCCAACGAGGGCGGCCGGGTCATCGAGGAGAGCGGCGCGCATCTGCAGTCCACGTATGTGACGGGCTGGATCCGGCGCGGCCCGGTGGGCCTCATCGGCCACACCAAGGGCGACGCCAACGAGACCGTGGCCTCACTGCTGGACGACCACGCGAACGGCCGCCTGCACACGCCCGCCTCCCCGGCGCCCGAGGCCGTGGACGCCTTTCTCTCCGAGCGAGACGTCCGGTTCACCACGTGGGAGGGCTGGTACCGCCTCGACGCGGCGGAGAAGGCGCTCGGGGAACCGCAGGGGCGGGAGCGAGTGAAGATCGTCGAGCGTGCGGACATGCTCCGGGCGAGCGGCGCCTGAACGCCGGCGCCGCCCGGCCGAGGAGGATCGAGCCACGGCCGGGCGGCGGCCCGCCGAGCAGGATGCCCTGCCCGGCGGTTCCCCCCGGGGGCAGGTCAGGCAAGCTGACCAGGTTCGCAACGTTCGTCGGGGAGTTCGATGGCCCGCCGCGGTCGGTCCCGGCCTGGACGGATGCCGGTTCGATCAGCCGGTGTAGGAGGAGAAGACGCGCGTGTAGTCCCAGGCCTGCTGGCTCACTCCGGAGCAGCTGTCGGCCGGGCCTCCGGTGCAGGGACGGTCGCGGTTGGCGGACCAGAAGGTCAGCCGTGCCAGGTGGTGCTGCTGCGCGTAGCCGAGGATGGTGCGGAAGTCGGCGACGGTGACGGTCTCGTTCTGGTCGGTGATGCCGTTCATCGACGAGATGCCCATGTCACGGTAGGCCTGGTCGTCGCTGTAGCCGTACGCGTTCTTCACCGCCGTCTTGAGGCCTTCGGCGGCCCGCAGGGTGAGCGTGCCCATGTTCTGACCGGCGCCGCCGAAGTCGAACGGCATGATGGTCCAGCTGTCCACGGTGAGGCCCGACGCGGCGGCCCGGTTGATCAGGCTTGTGTCAGGGCCGCTCTGGTCGGTGCCGATGGTGACGTACACCTTCAGGCCCGGGTTGTTCGCCTTCACGGTCTTCAGCGCGTCGACCGTGCGCTGCTGCACGGTCGCGTTGCTGTACGCGTCGGCCTCGATGTCGATGTCGATCGCCTTCAGGCTGTAGGCGTTGATCACCTTCTGGTACGCGGACGCGAGCTCACCCGCGCTGGAGCATGAGCTCTCCAGCTTGTTGCCGCTGTAGCCGCCGAAGGACGGGATCACATCGCCGCCGTTCGCCCGGACCGTGTTGACGGTCTGCTGGTCGACGCCGCCGGTGAGCGGACGGCCGCCGTCCCACTGCGCGTTGCAGTAGCCGTTGCTGAGCACGAAGGCCAGCGTGAACCACTTGACGCCGGTCGCGTTGGTGATGGTGGTCGGGCTCGGCGGGTCGCCCCAGCCGTTGTAGAGGTAGGGGGCCACGGCCATCGGGGCGGCGGGATTCGTGCCGCCGGACGAGGGCGCCGTCCACTTCTGGTTGGCGCCGCCGGTGCAGCTCCAGATCTGGGTCGGGGTGCCGTTGGCCGAGTTGTTGTCCACGACATCGAGGCACTTGTCGGCCTGCGGGTTGACGATGTCGTGCGCGGCGGTCACGGTCCACTTCTGGTTGGTTCCGCCGGTACACGACCACAACTGGATGCGGGCCCCGTTGGCGGTCGATTTGCCGGTCACGTCAAGGCACTTGCCGAGTGCGCGGATGGTGCCGTCGGTGCCGACCGTCCATTGCTGGGCGGCGGTGCCGTTGCAGTCGTAGAGCTGTACGGGGGTGCCGTCGGCGGAGTTGGCGCCGGCGACGTCGAGGCACTTGCCCGCGAGACCGGTGATGGCACCGGTGGCGGCGGCAGCGGGGGACGCGCTGAGCGCGGTGGCGGACAGGGCGAGCAGAGACACCGCGAGGGCGGCGCGAGCGGCGGTCGGGGAGCGCATGAATCTCCCTTTCTCGATGTGGGGGGAGACAGCGAAGTGGTTACTTCAGACCGCGATTTAAGAAGTGAACTAAGGGACTGTCAAGACTTTGGTACAGACCAGTGCCCGTTCTCCTCGAACCGGTCCCGGGCGCCCGCGGACAGCACGGAAAATGAGGGACTACGGCACCAGAACGTCCGCGCTCGCACGCGCCGCGAAGGTGCCGCAAGAAGGGTGCGGTTGGGCCGCGCGCCCTCCGTGCGGAGCAGTCCCGCGCGACAGGGAGGCGGGTGCGTACGAGGGTGGAGGTCATGATTGAGGCCCACTCCCTGACCAAGCGCTACGGAGCACGCACCGCCGTCGACGGCCTCGGGTTCACCGTGCGCCCCGGCATCGTGACCGGGTTCCTCGGGCCCAACGGGGCCGGGAAGTCCACCACGATGCGCATGCTGCTGGGGCTGGACGCGCCCACCTCGGGCCGGGCCGTCGTCAACGGCCGCAGCTATGCCCGGCACAGGGCGCCGCTGCACGAGGTGGGCGCGATGCTGGAGGCACGCTCCGTCCACACCGGGCGCAGCGCGTACCACCATCTGCTGGCACTCGCCGCGACCCACGGCATCTCCAAACGCCGGGTGAACGAGGTGATCGACCTGGTCGGACTGCGTGCGGTGGCGAAGAAACGGGTCGGCGGCTTCTCCCTGGGAATGGGCCAGCGGCTCGGTATCGCCGGCGCACTGCTCGGCGACCCGGCGACGGTGATCCTCGACGAGCCCGTCAACGGCCTGGACCCGGAGGGCATCCTGTGGATCCGCAACCTGCTCAAGGGACTGGCCGCCGAGGGCCGCACGGTACTCGTCTCCTCCCATCTGATGTCGGAGATGGCGCAGACCGCCGAACACCTCATCGTGATCGGGCGCGGGCGGCTGATCGCGGACACCTCGGTGGTGGAGTTCGTCGCGCGGGCCGCGAAGGACGTGGTGCGGGTGCGTACCGACAAGGCGGAGAAGCTGTCCGGACTGCTGGCAGGTCCGGACGTGTCGATCGCCCCGCAGGAGCCTGGCGTGCTGGAGGTGACCGGCCTCGGCAGTGAGCGCATCGGGCGGATCGCGGCCGAGCACGGCATCGCGCTGGCCGAACTGACGCCGCAGCAGGCGTCGTTGGAGGACGCCTTCATGGAACTGACGCGGGACGCAGTGGAGTACCAGGCACCCGCGCCACAACTCATCGGCGCGGGCGGCGGAGGACTGGCGGCATGACGACGGCATCGCCGATCCCCGCCGCGGAGCGGGGCCATGTCACTCAGCTGCGGGTGATCCGCTCCGAGTGGATCAAGTTGTGCTCCCTGCGGTCCACGGTGTTCGCCCTGCTCGCGGCCGTCGTCGCGATGATCGGCCTGGGCTTCCTGTTCAGTTACTTCACCGCCGCGCGCTGGGACCGTCTGCCACCGGAGGAACGGCTCGTCTTCGATCCGACGATGGTGAGTCTGCGCGGCCTCTACCTCGCCCAACTGGCCATCGGCGTGCTCGGCGTACTGGTCGTCAGCGGCGAGTACGCCAGCGGAATGATCCGGGCCTCGCTGTCCGCGGTGCCGCGCCGGCTTCCGGTGCTGTGGGCGAAGGCCCTGGTATACGCCGCAGTCGCTTGGCTGTTGATGACGTGCGCCGCACTGGCGGCGTTCCTGCTCGGCCAGACCGCCCTGGCCGGCCATCATCTCCAGACCTCGCTGAGCAGTCCCGGCGTGCTGCGCGGGGTCCTCGGCACCGGTCTGTATCTGACGGTCGTGGGCCTGATCGGTGTGGCGCTGGGCGCGCTGCTCCGCAGCACCGCGGGCGGCATCACCGCCGTCTTCGCCCTGCTGCTGGTGCTGCCGGTGCTCGCCCAGGCACTGCCGTCGTCCTGGTACGACACGATCAACCCCTATCTGCCGAGCACCGCCGGGCAGAGCCTCATCCACGTCCAGCAGCAGCCGCACACAGCGGCACCGTGGACGGGATTCGCGGTGTTCTGCCTCTACGCGCTGGCGGCGCTGGTGTGTGCCGCGGTGGCACTGAAACGACGGGACGCCTGAGCCGGGGTGACGCCTGCACCCTGCGCCGCACCGGCTGGCGCTCGAAATCCCGTACGGCCGATCCGGGCCACCAATCGGTGCAACGGGGAACGCGCTCAGCAGCCCTGACGGGCAGTCAGCCTCAGGGAGACGCGGACGGCGCCCGCCGACGGCGGGTGCGGCAGGTGCGGCAGGTGCGGCAGGTGCGGCAGGTCCAGGGCATCCCGCCCCGTACGGTGCCCGGGACGGGATGCCCTCACCCTCCGGCCGACCGGGGGCGGATGCCCGGCCTACTGGAAGTCGCAGCCGGGATTCGGCGCGTCCTCGGAGAACGGCGCGCCGTGCGGCAGCGCATAGAGCACGTCCAGGACGACGGGGGTGGTGCCGAGGTTCCGGCCGATGTGGACGTGGCCGGGACCGCTCGGCTCGGTGATCGTGCTCCCGGCCCGGTAGACGCCGTCGGAGGCGCAGGTGGAGTCGAAGTGGCTGAGGGTGCCCTGCTTGACGTATCCGTACAGGGGGCCGTCGTGGTAGTGCCAGCCGGTGCTCTGCCCGGCCGGGACGGTTATCTCGCGCAGGATGTAGTCCGTTCCGCCGACGGTCCTCTGGGCGAGGACGACGCCGGTCACACCGGGACCCGGTGGGGTGGCTCCGGCCGTGCCGGACAGGCCGGCCACGCCCAGGGCCGTGGCGGCGGCTCCCGTCAGCGCTCTTCGGAACATCACATGCATGCGTCCTCCAGGGTCGGGTGACTCGGTGCGCGGCGCGCCCCGGGAGCCTTCCCAGGCCCCTCCCGTTTCACGTCCGCCGCCACGGCCCGCACGGCACCGCTCTCCCTTCACACGCGCGCAATGATCACCTGCGAGAATCGAACACAGAACCGGCGTACGGCAGACACGCCACTGATCCTGGAGGAGCCCCGTGCCCCCGACCTCGAAACCGCTGCAGAAACTGGGCTTCCTGACCATCGGCCTGTTCGACGAGGCGGATCCGCGCCGCGGGCACGAGTCGACGCTGGAGATCATCGAACTCGGTGAGCGGCTCGGCTTCGACAGCGCATGGGTGCGCCACCGACATCTGCAGTACGGCATCTCCTCGCCCGTCGCGGTGCTCGCCGCCGCGTCCCAGCGCACGAGCCGGATCGAACTGGGCACGGCGGTCATCCCGTTGGGCTGGGAGAACCCGCTGCGGCTGGCCGAGGACCTGGCGACCGTAGACGTCCTCTCCGGGGGCCGGCTCAACCCCGGGATCAGCGTCGGCCCGCCGATGCACTACGACCATCTGAAGCAGGCGCTCTATCCCCACACGGCCGATGCGGAGGACTTCGGCTACGACCGCGTCCAGCGGCTGCTGGACTTCGTGCGCGGAAAGCCGGCCACCGACTTCAGCGGGGTCGAGGGCTTCGAGGTGTTCTCACAGCGGGTGCAGCCGCACTCCCCCGGCCTGGGCCGGCGTATGTGGTACGGCGGAGGCAGCCTGCGTTCGGCGCAATGGGCGGGCGAACACGGGATGAACCTGCTGACCAGCAGTGTGGTGAAGGCGGAGGAGTCGGAGGACTTCGCCGAGGTTCAGCTCTCGCACATCCGCAGGTTCCGCGCCCACCACCCCGACGGTGAGCGCGCCCGCGTCTCGCAGGGGCTCGTCGTCATCCCCACGGACAGCGCCTCGTCCGGACAGCGCGCCAAGTACGAGGCGTACGCGGCGCAGCGGATGCCGCGTACCGCGTCGCCGCAGGGCCCGGCGCGGATGATGTTCGCGCCCGACCTCGTCGGCCCGTCCGGGCAGATCGCCGAGCAGCTCCACGCGCACGCCGCGTTCCGCGAGGTCGACGAGGTGGCGTTCGCGCTGCCGTTCACCTTCGAGCACGAGGACTACGTGCAGATCCTCACGGACATCGCCACCGCCCTCGGCCCGGCGCTGGGCTGGCGGCCGGCCGGCTGAACGCCCGCTGACGGAGGGAGACCGTCAGCGGCGCCCGGGCCGTGGCCGGTCGGCGGCGGCCCGGTCCCACACGGCGAGCAGCCCGCGCCCCAGCCAGTCCGAGGCGTCCTTCACACCGGGCAGGGCGAAGAAGTAGCGGCCCCCGGTCGGCGATACGTAGTCGACGAGGGGCTCGTCGATCAGCCGGGTCTGGGTGGCCTCGAACTGGCGTTGCACATCCTGCTGGTAGCAGCAGAACACGAGCCCCATGTCGAGGTTCCCGACGTTGTCGACGCCCCGGTCGTAGTTGTAGCCCCGGCGCAGGATGCGCGAGTTGTCCGTGCCGGCCGTGCGGGGGTTGGCGAGGCGGATGTGGGCGTCGAGCGGGATCGCCGTGCCCTGCGGATCCTTGGCGTAGTGCGGGATGTCGGTCTCCTTGGCGCCGTCCAGCGGGGCGCCGGTGTCCTTGCGGCGGCCGAACATCTTCTCCTGTTCGGTCAGCGAGACCCGGTCCCAGAACTCGACGAGCATGCGGATGATCCGGATGACCTGGTAGCTGCCACCCGTCGTCCAGGCGGGCTCGCCCTGCCCCTCACCGACCCAGATCAGCCGGTTCGTCTCACGGGCCGAGGTCACGTCGGGGTTGGCGATACCGTCCTTGAAGCCGAGCAGATTGCGCTGGGCCCCGGTCGGGCGGGGCGTGTTCTGGAAGCCGTCGATGCGCCACTTGATCTGCATCGCGCCCTGGGTGTGCCGCGTGATGTCGCGCAGCACGTGCAGCACGGTGTCCTGGCGGGCTGCGCAGATCTGCAACGACAGGTCGCCGTGGCACTCGGCGGCCTGGAGGTTGTCGTTGGGGAACGTGCGCATCGGGGTGAGCAGGCGCGGCTTGACCGCGGCGAGGCCGTAGCGGTCGTCGAAGAGGGAGGCGCCGACGCCGACCGTGACGGTGAGTCCGTCGGCGGGCACCTCGGGGCCGAGGATGCCGTTGTCGGCGGGCGGGGCGCCGACGCCCAGGTCCGCGGGGGTACCGCCGGAGGTGAGGAAGCGGGCCCGCTCGGTGATGGTCTTGAAACAGTGCGGCGAGTTCCTCGCGTCCCTCGGCTATCACGTGGAAGGAGACGAAGGTCGCCGCCGCCGGTGCGGGGGCGATGATGCCTGCCTGGTGGATGCCGTGGAAAGCGACCTTCACGGCGTCGGCGGTGTGCTGCCCGGGCCTCGGTGGCGCCGGTCTGGCTGAGGGCGAAGCCGCCGCCGGCCAGGGCCGCGCCCGCGGCTCCGGCACCCAGTGCCGTCTTCACGAACGAGCGGCGGCCGTGGCCGGCGGGGCAACCGCCCTGGGCGGCGGACGTTTCGACGGACGGCATGGGATTCCCTTCGGTGCGCGCGTTCTCGGCGCGCTGTGCGGTCATCACGCGGACTTCCGGATCTCAAGGAGGTCCGGAACGGGTGCGAGGTCCTCGAGGAGCTGTCCGGTGGCTCCGTCGAGGCGGGCCCGGGTGGTCTCGTCGAGCCGCGCCACGGGGGTCCAGGTGCCGCCCTGGTGGGCGGCGTCGAGCAGCTGCTGCAGCCGGGCGATGTCCGTGTCGACGGTGCTGCGCAACTGCGGAGCCCGGGTGGTGAGGAGGGGCTGGAGGACGGTGAGCAGCTCCCGTGTGCCAGCCAGGTTCGCGTCCGCGGTGGCCAGTTCGGTGCCGCTGCCCTGGTCGGCGTCGCCCGTCAGCTCGAACTGAAGGGTGTTCTCGAGGATCTCGTGGGTGCGCAGGGGCAGGTCACCGGGGTCGAAGTCCTGGGTGGGGAAAGCCTTCTGCAGACCGGTGACCGCGTCGGCGAGCTGGGCGGCGGGAGCCTTCAGCGCGTCGGCGGGCTGTCCGTGCCACAGCCCGTACTCGACGCGGTGGAAGCCGGTGAAGTCCTTGTCGTCGACGCCGCCCGGCAGACCGTCGGGCCGGCCGTTGATCTTCTGGTCGAAGTCCTCGAACGTGCCGTAGGCGGCACCCAGCGAGGCATAGGTCCGGTGGGCGGTGAGCCAGTCCGTACGGGCGTCGTCCAGGTGGCCGCCCGCGATGTCGTCACCGAGTTTCCGGGTCTGGGTGACCAGGGTCGTCAGGCCCTGTTCGACATACGCCTTGTACGCCTTCAGGGGTCCGGCGAGGTCGCTCTCGGAGACGGGGGCGACGGGCTTGGCGCCGCTGCCGCCGGTGACGCGGACCGCCCGGGAGGTGACGGCCTTGCCGCCCGTGGGCACACAACGCCAGGCGTAGGAGCCGCCGGAGACGGTGGCGACCAGGTCGCGGGTGGTACCGGGGGCCAGGCCCTCGATCTCGCCGTAGACGGCGTCGGTGGCCGGGTCGACGAGGTACACCTCGGAGGTCTTGTCGCCGGTGTTGTGCATCTGGAAGGTCTGGCGGCCCGTCCTGGGCGCGGTGAATCCCTTGCCGCAGTCGGTCTCGGACACGGCCACGGTCTGGGCACCGGCGGGCTTGGCGCCGCCGAGAGCCACGACCAGCCCGGCGACGACGGCCGGTACGGCGACGACGGCGACGGGGACCACCCAGACCGGGCGGCTGCGCGCGCGGGCCGGCCGCGACTGCGATGCCTTCGGGGCGGGCTCGTCCTTGGCCGCTGGGCTGCGGGTGGCCCGCAGGCCGCGCACGAACAGCGTCATGACCACGGCGAGGTAGGCGGCGTAGCCCACGACCTGAAGCCATGTCATCGTGGGCGTCAGGTTGAGCACGCCCTGGACGAGGGTGCTGTACCAGGACCCGGCGTCGACGCTGCCGCTGAGGTCGACGGCATACGCGGTCCTGCCGGACAGGACACCGCCCTCCTGCAGATCCCGCAGTCCGTAGCCGAGCACCCCGGCGGCGATCACGATCAGGACGGCACCGGTCGCGGTGAAGAACTTCGTCAGATTGATCTTCAGGACCCTGCGGTACAGGCCCCAGCACAGGCCGGTCGCGAGCACGAGGCCGATGCCGGCGCCGGTCAGGGGCCCCGCGGACTCGCCGGCCGCGCGGGCCGTCGTCCACAGGAACAGGGCGGTCTCCAGGCCCTCGCGGCCCACCGCGAGGAACGAGGTGACGATCAGCATGCCCGCGCCGGTGGCGAGCGCGCCGGTGACCTTGTCCTTGATCTCTCCGGACAGGCTGCGCGCCGAGCGGCGCATCCAGAACACCATCGCGGTGACGAACGCCACGGCGATCACGCTGAGGATGCCGCCGAACGCCTCCTGAGCGGTGGCGGACAGCGAGGCGGCGGTGAAGGTCAGCACCGCGCCGAAGCTCATGGCGAGCGCGATCGCGGCGAGCACGCCCGTCCACACCTGCGGAAGCCGGGATCTGGCGCCCGCCCGTACGAGGGTCGCCACGAGGATGGAGACGATCAGTCCGCCTTCGAGCCCTTCCCTCAGTCCGATGAGAAAGCTCGGAAACGCGTCATCCCACATACGACCCTCCCCGGCAGCCCCCGCCGATGGACGTGCAGGTTAGCCAAGGCATGCCTTACTCGCGCGAACCATAATGACTACAAACATGTAGTCATCCGGTCATGGAGAGGCAACGAGAAGGCAGAAGCACCGGCGCCAGGGAGCTCTCCGGCCGCCCGCCTGCTGCCCATGCGATCTTTCGCACCGGCAGCAGGCGGACGATGCTTGCCCTCAGGGAGTCCGCACGCACGGCGGACGGACCCACGACGGACGGAGCCGGTATGACGACGGACAGCGGTACCGAGGTCGAGGTGAGGCCCGTCGCCGGCCACATCGGCGCGGAGATCATCGGGGTCGACCTCGCCGCCGGCCTGGACGACGCGACGGTGGCCGCGATCCGGTCGGCGGTGCTGCGCTGGAAGGTGGTGTTCTTCCGGGGCCAGGAACTGGACCACGCCGCGCACATCGCGTTCGCACGGCGATTCGGCGAACCCGTCGTCCTCGGCAAACGCGGAAGTGTCTCCCCGCCGGGCTTCCCCGAGATCGAGACGACGGCCGACCGGCTGGAGCTGGGCGGGCGCTACGGCATGGACCACGAGGAGTGGCTGCGGCGCCGGCGGTACTCGCTCCTGCGGGGCTGGCACTGCGACCACGGCGCCCGCGTCGACCCACCCGCCGCGACCATCCTGCGGGCCGAGACCGTGCCGCCGTACGGCGGGGACACCCAGTGGTCCAATCTGGCCGCGGCGTACGCGGGCCTATCGCAGCCGGTACGGACGTTCGTGGACGGACGGCGCGCCGAGCACCGGCTGGGCGTCGGGTACCAGGCGCGGCCCGGCGACGACGCCTACCTGCGTCATCTCCTGGACCACCAGGTCGCCGCTGAGCACCCGCTGGTCCGGGTGCACCCCGAGACGGGCGAACGCGTGCTGTTCGTCAACGGCTACTACGTCGAGCAGATCGCCGGCCTCTCGCGCGCCGAGAGCGCGCACATCCTGCAGATGCTCCTGGAGCAGGCCACGCGATCGGAGTACACGGTCCGCTTCCGCTGGGAACCGGGCAGTGTCGCCTTCTGGGACAACCGGGCCACCATCCACCTGGCCCCGAGCGACCTCGTCACGCCCGGACAGTCCCGGATCATGCACCGGGTGATGCTCGCCGGAGACGTCCCGGTGGGACCGGACGGCACGCCCTCGGCGCCTGTGACCGGCACGGAACCGGGCCGCTGGTGACACGGGGCACGGCACGCGGACCACGGGAGACGAACGACCGCCGGCACCCCAACTGATTGTCCGGAACCCGCTGTTGCCAATTCGTGAGAATTGCTTGTCCATTTCCTGCACGCTCGGTCACCGGCTGGGCTACATTCGTGCCCGCCGATCCCGTATCCATCGGCGACGTCGCAGGAGAGGCTCGGGGGCGGCGCATGCGCGACATGGGAAACGCCCGGGCGATCGCCCCGGACACGGCGGGATGGCCCGCGATGACCGGAGGGCTCGCCGACAGCGTCTTCGACACGGCGAACCGCGACTCCGGCCTGCCGATGATCGCCCGCCGGTCCGAGCGGGGCGACGGCACATGGAACACCATGACGGCAGGCGAACTGCGCGACGAAGTGGTCGATCTGGCCAAGGGACTCGTCGCCTCGGGCATCCGCCCCGGCCACCGCGTGGCCGTCATGGCCCGCACCCGCTACGAGTGGACCTTGCTCAGCTGCGCCCTGTGGGCGGTCGGCGCCGAGGTCGTGCCGGTCTATCCGACGTCCTCGCACGAGCAGGTCGAGTGGATCCTGCGGGACTCCGGCTGCGTCGCCGTCGTCGTCGAGGACGAGCACGGGGTGATGACCGTCGGGTCGGTGTGCGCCTCGCTGCCCCTGCTGCGCCACGTGTGGCAGTTGGACGCCGGCGCGCTGGCGACGCTGGTGGAGCGCGGCCGACCGGTGCCGGCCACGACCATCGACTCGCTGCGCCGTATCGTGCTGCCGGACTCGACCGCGGTCGTCGCCTACACCTCGGGTACGACCGGACACGCCCGTGGCTGCGCGCTCAGCCACCGCAATCTGGCGAGCCCCTGCGACACACTGCTGGCCGGCTGGGGGCACACCGGGGCACCGCCCGGGGAGCAGCCCGCCGTCCTCGCCTTCCTGCCCTTCTCCCATGTCTACGGGCTGATGATCCAGGGGATGTGCCTGCGCGGCGGCCTGCTCATGGCCCATGAACCGGACCTGCGCGCGGACACCCTGGCCGCATCGCTGCTGAGCTTCCGCCCGACGTACCTGTACGCCGTCCCGTTCGTCTTCGAAAGACTCTTCAAGACGTTCCTCCGCACGGCCCAGCAGGCGGGGCGGGGCGCCCTGTTCGAGAAGGCGGTGCGCACGGCTCAGGACTACGCCCTGGCGGTCGAGCGGCACCGGCTGGGCACCGGGCACGGTCCCGGCCTCGACCTCAAGCTCCAGCACGCGCTGTACGACAAGGCGGTGTACCGCAAGGTGCGCGCCGCACTCGGCGGGCGGGTGTGCGGCGCCGTGTCCGGCGGATCGTCGCTGAACCGGGAACTCACCCTGTTCTACGCGGGGATCGGGATCTCCGTGCACGACGGCTACGGCCTCACCGAGACGAGCGGGGGAATCACCGCGCAGCCGGTCGGGCGGGAGAAGTGGGGCACCGTGGGGCGCCCCCTGCCGGGCGTCGAGGTACGGATGGCCCCGGACGGGGAGATCCTGGTACGCGGCCCCTCGGTCTTCCAGGGGTACGTCAACGACGACCTGGGCACGCACTCGGCACTGCGCGAGGGCTGGCTGGCCACGGGCGACCTCGGGCACCTCGACCCCGAGGGCTATCTGTCGATCACGGGCCGCAAGAAGGACACCATCGTCACGAGCGGTGCCAAGAGCGTCTCCCCGGCGGCCCTCGAGGAGCGGCTGCGGATGCATCCGCTCATCCACCAGGCGGTGGTCGTGGGTGACAACCGGCCCTGCGTGGGCGCTCTGATCACCCTTGACCCTGAGTTCCTGGCGCACTGGCGGCGCACCCTGTTCGCGCAGGGGGACGCGCCCGGACGCGAGGCCCGGGAGGAGAACGCGCTGCGGCAGGAGGTGGCCCGCGCCGTCGCCGCGGCCAACACCACGGTGTCGCGATCGGAGTCCATCCGGGTCTTCCGGGTGCTGCCGGAGCTGTTCGACGTGTCCAACGGGCTGCTGACGCCGTCGATGAAGCTGCGCAGGGACGTCATCGCGCGCCGGTACGCGGGGGAGATCGAGGCGATGTACCAGTCCGCGTCCCGCATCCCGCGCGAGCGCAGGCTGGACGAGCATGCGACCTGGGACGAATCCGACGACGTGTTCCGGCGCGCGCGGTGAGCCGGAGACGGCCCGGCGGTCTCCTGGCCGGCTTCCGAGCCGAGCGGGGCGGGACCTGCGGGGCCCGGCACGGAACACCCGCCTGACCCACGTCCGCCCTGTCAGCGGCGGCGGCCTGGTCCGCCACGCCGCTTGATTCACCCGGTGCGGTGGTCGCTGCCTCCGCACTGACCTGTCCGGATGCGCATCCGGGCCGATACGGCGCATTCTTGCTGTGATACCCACCCGACGGCCCGGGACGAGGGCAGACCGATGCAAGGCAGCGCCGAGCGCGCGCAGAGCGCACCCGGGACGCCGACCGCCGTGCTGACCGGCGCCGTGGCGGACGCGATCCACGCCGTCGGCGGCTTCGCGGGCGGCGTGTACCTGCGCTCCGGCACGCCCGCGGTACTGCGCCTGGCCGTACTCACCGGCCTTCCGGGCCCGCTGTTCCGGCCATGGTGGCGGCTGCACACGGAGCGCCAGTTCCCGGTCGCGGACGCCTACCGGCACGGCAACCCGGTCGTGCTCACCGACTCCACGGAGACCATGCGGCGCTACCCGCAACTGGCTGCGGGGCTGCCGTTCCGGTTCGGCTCGGTCTGCATGCCCGTGTCGGACGGTACGACCAGGTACGGCGTGCTGACGGTGCTGCGGCCTCCGGCCTCGGACGTCTCCGAGGCGCTGCCCGAACGGGCCCGGCTGACCGCGGTGGCGGATCGTCTGGGCGACGCCCTGGGTGCCCTGGAGGCCGGAGGGGATCCCGTGATCTGGGACCGCGAGCCGCTGTGCGTACGGCCACCGGTGAGCGGGCCGTCACAGGGGTCGATCGGGCACTTCGTCTGGGACCCCGCCGACGCCACGGTGACCGCCGACAACGTCTTCTGGGAGCTGACGGGCGGTACCAAGGAGGACATCGCCCGTTCGCCCGAGACCCTGGCCGCGGCCATCTCCCCCGATGACGCGTGCCGGGTGCTGTGCGCACTGCGCGACTCGGCCGCCGGCTCCCCGCCCGTGCGTCCGCTGCGGGTCCGGGCCGCGAACGGCAGCCGGCGCATGCTGGAGTTCTGGCCCGAGGCATCGACGGGACGGGAGCACAGGGTGGGCGGCCTCGTCGTCGACCCGGGCCCCGGACCTGCGGCGGAGGAGGCAACGGACCTCCTCCCGGACGGCGTGTTCGCGTTCGACCGGCTGGGACTGATCACCTACGTCAACCCGCGTGCCGCCGAACTGCTGGGCCGGACGCAGGCGGAGCTCGTCGGCCGGCCCCTGTGGGAGGCCGTCCCCTGGCTCGAACAGCCCGCCTACGAGGACTATCTGCGCGCGGCTCTCATCTCGCCGGAACCGGTGCACTTCCAGGTCCGGCGTCCCACGACGGAGTCCGAGAACGAGGGCGAAGGCGACTGGCTCACCGTCTCGGCCCATCCCGGCCCGGATGTCGTGAGCTGCCGGGTGGTGCCGCTCGGGCACACCGTGGAGGCGCCCTCACTGGGCGAGTCGCCGGCCTCGGCCACGGGAGTGCTCGGTACACCGGACCCCTCGGCCCCGGTGTACCGCCCCATCGTCCTGGCGATCGCACTGTCCGAGGCCATGACGGCACGTCAGGTGTCCGAGGTGGTGATGCGGGAGCTGCTGCCCGCGTTCGGCGGGCGCCGGCTGGCGATCTATCTGCTGCAGGAGCGGCATCTGTACGTGGCCTGGGAGACCGGCTTTCCGCCGGGGTACCTCGCCCAGTTCGAAGGCGTCGGCCTGGACGCCAAGCTGCCGAGCGTCGAGACGCTCACCACCGGACGCCCTCTGTTCTTCGAGTCGATGCAGCAGGTCGAGGCCGCCTATCCGGGCCTCTCGCTGGACACCGAGTCGGGCTCACGGGCCTTCCTGCCGCTGATCGCCTCCGGCCGGCCGGTCGGCTCGTGCGTCCTCGGCTTCGAACGGCCGCGCACCTTCAGCGCCGGGGAGCGCACCGTGCTCACCGCGCTCGCGGGTCTGATCGCCCAGGCCTTGGAGCGCGCCCAGCGCTACGACTCCGAGGCCGCCCTCGCCCGTGGTCTGCAGGAGGCCCTGCTGCCGCACCGGCTGTCCGACCATCCGCTGGTGGAGACCGCCGGCTGCTATCTGGCCGGCACACAGGGCATGGACGTGGGCGGCGACTGGTACGACGTCGTCGAGGCCGGCGACGGACTCGCCCTGGTCATCGGCGACGTACAGGGACACGGAGTACAGGCGGCCGCCACGATGGGCCAACTGCGCAGCGCGGTCCGGGCGTTCGCCCTCGGCGACCACGCCCCGCACCAGGTGATGAGCAGCACCAACCGGCTGCTCATCGACCTGGATCCGGGCCAGTTCGCCAGCTGCTGCTACATCCGGCTGGACCCGGACACGGGATACGCGCGGGCCGTACGGGCCGGGCACACACAGCCCCTGCTGCGCCATCCCGACGGTCTGACCGAGGTCCTGGACCTGCCCGGCGGACTGGTGCTCGGGGTGGATCCGCAGGCCCGCTATCCGGTGACGCATCTGTCACTGGAACCCGATGCCGTCCTCGCGCTGTACACCGACGGGCTGGTCGAGCGGCCCGGCACCGACATCGACGAGGGCGTCGACGTCCTGCGCGCGGTGCTCGCCCGCGCGGGGGAAGGCATGGACAGCGTCGGCAGGCCCAGCCTGACGGACATCGCGGACCGGCTCATGGAACGGGCCCGGCGCACCCTCGACCGACCGGACGACATCGCACTCCTGCTGGCGACACGGCACCACCGGCCGCCCTACGAGGTCGGCGGCGACCACGGTGCCGACGGCGAGCGGCCCGGCGGCCGGGTGTCCGACGGCGCGCCGACCAGCACCGCCCGGCCGGGCCGGGAGAAGCTCGCCGATCCCGGGGAGCAGGAGCGGCCCGTACCGCCGTCCGCGTGAACACCCGGCGGGCCCGCACCCTGAGCCGTGCGTCCTCGATGACGATCCCCAGGCGAAGGGCTCACAGGCGGCGTTGCGATGATGGCGCTCCAAGGCCCGGCCGCCCCGCCACCGGCCGGATGTCGAAAGGCAGGAGTACAGCACATGACCTCCATCCGTGGGACGTCCCTGGACATCCCCACCCAGGACGGCACGGCCGATGCCTACCTGGTCCACCCCGACGACGACAGCCCCCACCCCGCGGTCCTGCTCTACATGGATGCCTTCGGGCTGCGGCCGTCCCTGAAGCGGATGGCCGACCACCTCGCCGAGCACGGCTACACCGTCCTCGTGCCCAATGTCTTCTACCGGCGCGGCCGGGCTCCCGTGGTCGACCTGCCGGACTTCATCGACCCGTCCGCGCGCCCCGAGCTGTTCCAGCAGATCATGCCGCTCATGCAGGCCCTGACGCCCGAAGCGGTGGAACGCGACGCCGACGCCTATCTGCGCCGGCTCGCCGACCTCCCCCAGGCCGCCGACGGGCCGATCGGCATCACCGGCTACTGCATGGGCGCCAGGCTGGCCCTGCGCACCGCCGGCGCGTACCCCGAGCGGGTCGCCGCGATCGCCGGGTTCCACGGCGGGCGTCTGGCGACCGACACCCCCGACAGCCCCCACCTGGTGGCCGACCGCGTCACCGCGGAGGTCTACTTCGGCCACGCCGACCAGGACTCCTCGATGCCCCCCGAGCAGATCGAGCTGCTCGACAAGGTGCTCACGGAGGCGGGCGTGCGCCACCGCAGCGAGGTCTACCCGGGCGCGCACCACGGCTACACCCAGGCCGACACCGCGGCGTACGACGCCGAGGCGACGGAACGCCACTGGACGGAGCTGCTGGCACTCCTGGACCGCACTCTGCGGGGCAAGGGCAGCGCGTCGTAGGCCGGAGGGGACCGTCCCGGTCACCGGGCGCCGGCGGAGTCGTCAGCCGGCGCCCGGAACCTCGCTGAAGATGTCTCCCCGGCCGCGGCGGGCCGGGGAGACGGGGCACGTCCGCGGTCAGGCGGGCGGCACGACCGCCACCGGGCAGGGCGCGTGGTGCAGCAGCGCGTGCGCCACGGATCCGATGCGCGGGCCCACCGGCCGGGAGGCGTGCCGCCCGACCACGACCAGCTGGGCGTGGGCGGCCGCGTCGAGCAGTACCTGGCCCGCGCTGCCCATCTCAACGTGCTCGGTCACCGGCACCTGCGGATAGCGGTCCCGCCAGGGCCGCAGCGCCTCGTCGAGCGCCTTCCGCTCGTACGGCTCCATCCCGCCGGCCTCGTCGAGCAGCTTCATCGAGCCGGGGCTGTAGGCGAACACGGGCGGCAGGCTCCAGGCCCTCACGACCCGCACGGCGGCACCCCGCGCCGCGGCGGTGGCGAACGCGAATCCGAGCGTGGGCGCGCTGTCGTCGGGCCCCCCGTGCTGTCCGACGACGACCTCGCGTCCCGCCGCCTCCGCGCCGGGCCGGTCGTCCGACCGTACGAGCACCACCGGCCGGGCGGACTCGGCGATGACCTGCTGGCCCACCGAGCCGAGCAGGAACCCCACGACCGCCCCGTGGCCCCGCGAACCCAGGACGAGCAGCTCGGCGGCGTCCGCCTCGGCGGCCAGCGTCCCGGCGGGCGCCCCTTCCAGGGCCTCGGCGGTCACGGGCAGCTCCGGATGGCGCTCCGCGACGGCTCGCCGGGCCCCGTCCACCATCTCCCGCGCCCATCCCGCCTGGGCGTCCCGGTCGGCGGCCGGGGCCACTTCGTACGGCCGCCACTGCCAGGCGTGCACGATCCGCAGTGGCAGGCCCCGGCGCACCGCCTCACGCCCCGCCCAGGCCGCCGCGGCCTCGCTCTCCGGTGATCCGTCCACTCCCACGGTGATGGGGCGGGTCATAGGGCTGCCTCCCTGTTCCTGATCCGGGTCCATGATCGGCGGTCACACGTTACCGATCCGGACGGTCACCGGGTTCCGGAGCGAAACCGGACGATCGAACATACGATGGGCGGGACGCCGACTGACTGGGGTGGGAGACCTGATGTCACAAGCGGCCGCCGCAGCGGCACGGACCGTCATCCTGACCGTGGACGACGACCCGGGGGTGTCCCGCGCCGTGGCACGCGACCTGCGCCGACGGTACGGCGAGTCGTACCGCATCGTGCGTGCCGAATCCGGCCGGAGCGCGCTGGAGGCACTGCGGGAACTCAAGCTGCGCGGTGAACTGGTGGCGGTCATCGTGGCCGACTATCGGATGCCCGAGATGAACGGCATCGAGTTCCTGGAACAGGCCCTGGACGTCTACCCGGGGGCGCGCCGGGTACTGCTGACCGCCTACGCGGACACCAGCGCCGCCATCGACGCGATCAACGTCATCGATCTCGACCACTACCTCCTCAAGCCATGGGATCCGCCGGAGGAGAAGCTGTACCCGGTCCTGGACGACCTGCTGGAGGCATGGCGGGCCTCCGACTACAAGTCGGTCCCCACCACCAAGGTGGTGGGGCACCGCTGGTCGGCCAGATCGTCGGAGGTCCGGGAGTTCCTCGCCCGCAACCAGGTGCCGTACCACTGGTACTCGGTCGACACGCCTGAGGGACAGCGGCTGCTGGCGGCCGCCGGCCAGGACGGGGTGCGGCTTCCGCTCGTCGTCACCCCGGACGGCACGCCGCTGATCGAGCCGGAGGACGCGGAGCTCGCGGGACATGTGGGGCTCGCGACGACACCGACCTCGGACTTCTACGACCTCGTCGTCATCGGCGGCGGGCCCGCCGGGCTCGGGGCCGCCGTCTACGGGGCGTCGGAAGGGCTGCGGACCCTGCTCGTGGAGCGGTCGGCGACCGGCGGGCAGGCCGGGCAGAGTTCCCGGATCGAGAACTACCTCGGCTTCCCGGACGGCGTGTCGGGCGCTCAGCTGACGACCCGGGCGCGCCGCCAGGCGAAGAAGTTCGGCGCCGAGATCCTCACCGCACGCGAGGTGTCCGCACTCGAGATCAACGGGGCGGCGCGCATCGTGCGCTTCTCCGACGGTTCGGCGATCGCCGCGCACACCGTGATCCTGGCGACCGGAGTGTCGTACCGGCAGCTCCGGGCGCCCGGTCTCGAGGAGCTGACCGGGTGCGGGGTCTTCTACGGTTCGGCGCTGACGGAGGCACCGGCCTGCTCGGGGTACGACGTGTACGTCGTCGGCGGCGCCAACTCCGCGGGCCAGGCGGCGATGTACCTGTCCCGGGGCGCCAAGTCGGTCACCCTGATCGTGCGGGGCGAGTCACTGTCCGCGTCGATGTCGCACTACCTGGTCCAGCAGATCGCCGAGACGTCGAACATCAACGTGCGCACGCGCACCGTCGTGGACGCCGCGCACGGCACCGAGCACCTGGAGCAGCTGACGCTGCGGGACATGGCGACGGGAGTCATCGAACTCGTCGACGCGCAGTGGCTGTTCGTGTTCATCGGGGCGGCCCCGCTGACCGACTGGCTGGAGGGGACCGTGCTGCGGGACGAGCACGGTTTCATCCCCACCGGTCCCGACATGACCTGCGACGGGCAGCCACCGCCCGGCTGGGAACTGGAGCGGCCCCCCTATCACCTGGAGACCAATGTCCCCGGCGTCTTCGTGGCGGGCGACGCCCGCGCCGAGTCCGCCAAGCGGGTCGCCTCCGCGGTCGGCGAGGGAGCCATGGCCGTGATGCTCGTCCACCGGTATCTGGAGCAGTCATGAACCCACAGTTCGGGGAGCGGTCGTGAGCAGCCGGCCGATGTCCTGCGACAAGAGTGAGCTGAGGACGCTCTTCCTGTTCGAGAAGCTGACAGACGACCAGCTGGCGCGGCTGTGCCTCGAGGGGCGGGTGGAACTGTTCGACCCCGGTCCGGTGTACACCGAGGGGGATCCCGCCACGTGCTTCTTCGTCCTGATGGAGGGCACCGTGGTGCTCTCGCGCCGGGTCGGCGCCGACGACGTGGAGATCTCCCGGACGTCGCAGCGCGGCGTGTACGCGGGCGCCTTCCAGGCGTATCTCGGCGACTGGGCGCGGGGGGCGACGTACAACGGCTCGATGCGGGTCACCGAACCCTCGCGATTCTTCGTCCTGCCCGCCTCGACCTTCGCCGCGATCATGCGGGACTGGTTCCCGATGGCGGTGCATCTGCTGGAGGGGCTGTTCTTCGGCTCCAAGAACACGCAGCAGGTCATCAATCAGCGCGAGCGGCTGCTGGCCCTCGGCTCGCTGTCGGCGGGCCTCACCCACGAGCTCAACAACCCGGCCGCCGCGGCCGTGAGCGCGACAGCGGCGCTGCGCGAGCGCGTCGCCGGGATGCGGCACAAGCTGGGCATGATCGCCGCGGGCCGGTACGAGCCTGAGACGCTGCGGACGCTGGTCGACATCCAGGAGAGGACCGCGGAACAGGTCGCGAAGGCCGTTCCGGTCAGCCCCCTGGATGCGTCCGACCGCGAGGACGAACTCGGCGACTGGCTCGACGACCACGGCATCCAGGGCGCCTGGCAGATCGCTCCGAACTTCGTACAGGCCGGGCTCGACACCGACTGGCTCGACCAGGTGGCGGCGGCCGTCGACGAGCAGACCCTGGAAGGCGCGATCCGCTGGCTCAACTACACGGTCGAGACCGAGTTGCTGATGAACGAGATCGAGGACTCGACCACCCGGGTCTCCACGCTCGTCAACGCGGCCAGGCAGTACTCGCAGCTGGACCGGGCGCCGTTCCAGAACTCCGATGTGCACGAACTCCTCGACAGCACCCTGCTGATGCTCTCCGGCAAGATCGGCAAGCGGATCACCGTCGTCAAGGAGTACGACCGCGGCCTGCCGCCGATTCCCGCCTACCCCGGCGAGCTGAATCAGGTGTGGACGAACCTCATCGACAACGCGGTCTCGGCCATGAACGACGGGGGTGGCGAGGGCACGCTGACCGTGCGGACCGCTCTCGACCGCGACCGGCTGCTGGTCGAGTTCGGCGACACGGGCCCGGGCGTGCCGCCGGAGATCCGCAACCGCATCTTCGACCCCTTCTTCACCACGAAGCCGGTCGGCCAGGGCACCGGACTGGGCCTGGACATCTCCTGGCGCATCGTCGTCAACAAGCACCACGGCAGCCTGGACGTCCGGTCCGTGCCCGGCGACACGCGGTTCCAGGTGCGGCTGCCACTGACCGCCGCGGAGTCCGATGCCGACGAGCCGGACATCGAGCCGCAGCGGGTTTCCCAGACCTCACCGGAGGCGTCATGACGTCAGTCGAAGGCATTGAGCCCACCGTCCCGCCGAGCGGCACCGGCTGTGCCGAGTGCGACGAGGCGGGGGGCTGGTGGTTCCATCTGCGGCGCTGCGCGCAGTGCGGGCACATCGGCTGCTGCGACGACTCGCCGGCCAAGCACGCCACCGCCCATTTCCACGCCAGCGGGCATCCGGTGATCCGCAGTTTCGAGCCGGGCGAGGGCTGGTTCTGGGACTACACCACGTCGCAGCTGTACGAGTCGGGGCCCGAGCTCGCTCCCCCGGCCTGCCATCCCGAGGACCAGCCGGTGCCGGGGCCGGCGGGCCGGGTGCCGGCCAACTGGGCGCAGGCGCTGGGCTAGCGGAGCGGCCGTCCGGGTGCGGGGTCGGTCACCGACCGACCGCCGGTCTCCCCGTCTCCCCTGTCACGGAGCCCGCACGCCATCGCCCCGCCATGGAGTGCGGGCTCCGGTTGACACGCCTGAGGCGGGTGGGAGGGTGGAGAAGTAGGGAGGGTGCGGCCGTTCGCATGCTCACCACCAGCGGCATGGCGCACATGCCGGAACGGGGTGATTCGCCGCGCGCCCTCCGGCCGCCCGGCGCTGTCCTTCGCTGTGTCCGCCCCGGAGAGCAGGCCGACGGCGGCCGAGCAGGGGTCCGGCCGGCCGCGCCCGCCATACGGCCGATCGCTCAGCGGAAAGGCAGGAACCACCATGGCACAGGCACTGCGTGACCGGAGGGTCGCGATCCTGGCCACCGACGGTGTGGAGCGCGTGGAGCTGGAGGAACCCCGCGGAGCCCTCTACGGCGCCGGCGCCACCAGCGACATCATCTCGATCCACCCCGGTGAGATCCAGGCCAGACAGTTCGACATCAACGCGGCGGGCACCCTGCCCGTCGACCGGCTCGTGGCCGACGCCTCCGAGGACGACTACGACGCCCTGCTCCTTCCGGGCGGCACCATGAACCCGGACCAACTGCGCATGAACAAGGACGCGGTCGCCTTCGTCAAGGCCTTCGCCGCCAGCGGGAAGCCGATCGCCGCGATCTGCCACGGCCCCTGGACCCTGGTGGAGGCCGGCGCCGTGCGCGGCCATCGCATGACGTCCTGGCCGAGCATCCGCACCGACCTGCGCAACGCGGGGGCCGAGGTCGTCGACGAGGAAGTCGTCATCGACGGCCAGTTCACCACCAGCCGCTCACCCGCCGACCTGCCCGCATTCTGCGAGGCCATCATCGAGCAGTTCAGCAAGGCCCCGAGCAAGGCCTCCTGAGAGCACCGCCAGGCCTTGGACGGGGGCCTGGACGGGACGCCCTGGACCGCAGGAGCACCCCGCCTCGTCACCCGCCTGTTGCGCCACCCTTCCGAGCGGTGCGGGGCGCCCGCTGGCGCCGCAACGGGCCGCCGTGCAGCGGTGTGGTGTGCCAGCGGGCCGTGAACGTACCGTCGTTCAGGGCACAGGTGACCGTCAGCCGGTGCGGCGTCTCCAGGAACAGGACGTCCAGGCGAAGGGTGTCCGGATCGGTCCAGCCACCACTCACCGCGGTGGGGACGGGGTCCTCCTGTACGGCCCAGGAGGCTCCTGGAAGCGGCAGCGCGAGACGCTCGTCGCCCTCCACGAGGGTCACCGTCCAGGTACCGTCCGCCGCGGTGACCTCGGCCGCCGTCAGTGTCGGCTGGTCCGAACGGCCCTCCCCGGGCGTGAAGCGGGCGCCCTGCCAGCGGCCGGAGTCCGCCACGGGCCCGGAGTGCGCGGGAACCGCGGGCAGAGCGAGGCGGTCGAGACGCTCCTGGAGTGCCTTGTCGTCGTCGGCGCGGTCCGCGAGGGGCCCCGATGCGAACGCGGGCAGCAGATGACGCCACATCGCGTCGAGCAGTTTCTGCATCTCCATGGTCGCCGCGGTCGTCGCGATCACGGCGTCGTGCTCGGGCAGGACGACGCAGAACTGGCCGTACGCCCCGTCGCCGCGGTACCCGTGCCGCGACATCCAGAACTGGAAGCCGTACCCCTGCTGCCAGTCCGACACGGCGCCCTCGGCCGTCCCGTCGGCGTTCGAGATGTGCGGGCGGGTCGCCTGGGCCACCCAGGAGGACGGCAGCAGGCGCCTGCCCTCCCAGACGCCGTCCTGGAGGTACAGCAGACCGAGGCGGGCGATCGCGTCCGTGGTGGCGTGCAGTCCGGTGAAGCCGAGGTCGCGGCCGCGCGGATGCTGGGTCCAGCTGACCTCGCCGATGCCGAGCGGGTCCAGGATCCTCGGGCGCAGGTACTCGCTGAGCGACTGGCCGGACAGCCGCTGCACGAGCGCGGCCAGTGTGTACGTCGTGGGCTGGTTGTACGCGAAGACCGTGCCGGGGTCGCGGTCCGGAGGGATCAGCAGGAAGCCGCGTACGGGTTCCGCCCGGTCGAGCCCGAACGCCTCGGCCTGGGTCTCGGCGAGGTGCCCGCTCGCCATGGACGCGACGTGCCGGACCAGCATGGCGCGGCTGCGCGGGTCGGTGATGTCCGCCTCGAACTCCGGGAAGTACGACAGCACGGGCGCGTCGAGGTCGAGCAGTCCCTCGGTGACGGCCGCTCCGGCGGCCGTCGAGGTGAAGCTCTTGCTGAGCGAGTACAGCAGGTGGAGGCGGTCGGCGCTGTAGGGCGCCCACCAGCCGGAGGCGACCAGACGGCCGTGGCGCAGGATCATGAGGCTGTGCGGCTCGATGTCCGGTGCCGCCCCGACCACATCGAGGAACGCCTGGATCCCGCGGGCGTCCACCCCTTGCTCGGCGGGTGTGCTGACGGGCAGCGGACGGGCGCTCATCCTGTGGGCCTCCTGGGGCGATACGGGCGGGCGATCGGGACCGGGGCTCGCGGCAAGCACCATCCTTCCGCCGCGCTCCGGGGAATGTCCACGGCCGGGCCCAGGCGGATCCCCCTGCCTGTTTTCCCGTTTCCCGAAGGGGAACCCGCGCTTTATGGTGCAAATCGGGTATACGATGATGACCGAACAGGCGGGCCCGCGCGAACTCGTCGACCATGTGGTGCGGGCCGAGGAGGCGGGGTTCGACTTCTCCGTGACCTCGGACCACTACTTCCCCTGGCTGCGGTCCCAGGGGCACGCGCCGTACGCATGGAGCGTGCTGGGCGCCGCCGCGCAGGCCACCTCACGCATCCCGCTGATGACGTACGTGACCTGCCCGACGTTCCGCTACCACCCAGCGGTGGTGGCCCAGAAGGCCGCGACGGTGCAACTGCTGTCGCAGGGCAGGTTCCGGCTGGGTCTCGGCGCCGGCGAGAATCTCAACGAGCACGTGGTGGGAGAGGGTTGGCCGTCCGTCGAGGTGCGGCACGAGATGCTGGAAGAGGCGGTCAGCATCATCCGCGAGCTGTTCGGCGGAGGCCATGTCAGTCGCCGGGGCACGTACTTCGGCGTGGACTCGGCGCGGCTGTGGGACCTGCCGGACGAGCCGCCGCCGATCGGCATCGCCGTCTCCGGGGAGCGGTCCTGCGCCCTGGCCGGCCATCTCGCCGACCTCGTCATCGCCGTCGAGCCGAAACGGGAACTGCTCACGGCGTTCGACCGGCACGGCGGCGAGGGCAAACCCCGGGTGGGGCAGCTGCCGGTCTGCTACGACCGGGACCGGGAGGCCGCCGTCCGCCGCGCACACGAACAGTTCCGCTGGTTCGGCGGTGGATGGAAGGTCAACTCCGAGCTGCCGCACCCGGATTCGTTCGACTCTGCCACCCGGTTCGTCAGGCCCGAGGACGTGGCCTCCTCGATCCCGTGCGGCGACGATCCCGCCGACTTCGTCGAGGCCGTACGGCCCTACGCCGAGGCCGGGTTCACGGAGATCGCGCTGGTGCAGGTGGGCGGCGACACCCAGCCCGAGTTCGTCCGGTGGTCGGCGAAGGAGCTGCTGCCGGCCCTGCGGAAGGCACTGCACTGACCCCAACGCGGGTGCGCCGACGGGGCGTTGACGTGATGTGGCCATAATGACCCGGTGATCGCCTCCCCACATCCGGCCGCCCCTCCGTCCGAGCAGCGCGTGCCCGTCGCCATCATCGGCGCGGGCCCGGCCGGGCTGACCCTGGCCAACGTCCTGAGAGACGCCTCGGTGGACTGCGTCGTCCTGGAGTCCGAGAGCCGGGAGTTCATCGAACGGCGGCCCCGGGCGGGGTTCATCGAGGAGTGGGCGGTGCGGGCGCTGGAGCGGCATGGGCTGGCCGGGGGGCTGCTGGAGCGGGCCCAGACGCACACCGAGTGCGAGTTCCGCCTCGGCGGCCGGCGGCACCGGTTCCGCTACACGGAGATATCCGGGCACCACCACTTCGTCTATCCGCAGCCGTTGCTCGTCACCGATCTGGTGCGGGAGTACGCGGACGCCAAGGGCGGCGACATCCGGTTCGGAGTGCTGGATGTCGAGCTGCACGACATCGACACCGAGCATCCGTCGGTGTCGTACACCGATCCCGGCTCGGGCGAACGGCGGCGGATCGCCTGCGACGTGATCGCAGGGTGCGACGGCGCCCGCGGCGTGACCCGCGCTTCGCTGCCGCCGCAGCGCGCGCACGTCGCGCGGCTCGACTACGGGGTCGGCTGGCTCGCCCTCCTCGCCGAGTCGCCGCCTTCGTCGGACTGCGTCGTCTTCGGGGTCCATCCCCACGGGTTCGCGGCGCACATGGCCCGCAGCCCGCAGGTCACCCGCTACTACCTCCAGTGCCCGCCCGGCGACGACCCGCAGAACTGGCCGCACGAGCGTGTCTGGTCCGAGCTGCACGAACGGCTGTCCGCCTCGGACGGGGCGCCGCTGACCGAGGGGCGCCTGATCGAGAAGCGTGTCCTGGACATGCACAACTACGTGGTCCAGCCCATGGTGCACGGACGGCTGTTCCTGGCCGGTGACGCCGCCCATCTCGTCGCCCCGATCGCCGCGAAGGGCATGAACCTCGCCCTGTACGACGCCCTGGTGCTCGCGGACGCGCTGATCACGTACTACCGCTCGGGCGACGCGGCCGGCCTGCGGGGCTATTCGGCCACCTGCCTGCGCCGTGTGTGGGAGTACCAGGAGTTCTCCCAGTGGTTCGCCGAGTTGCTGCACGGACCGTCCTCGGGCGATCCGTTCCGCGCGGGCAACGCCACCGCCCGGCTGCGGCGGCTGTTCGACTCCCCGGTCGCGGCGGCCGCGTTCGCCGAGTCGTACATCGGCTCGGACGGAAACAATAACCGAGGGTAACTTACTGACGAGTAGACCATGGCGATGTTTTCGCACGTGTGAGCGGTGCAAGGCTAGTTGAAGAAAATCCCGTCGGCGGAAATCCCCTTTCTTTGAACACCCACCGTCACGCCCGCCGTACATCCCTGAAACGGGACAGTCCGGGGCGCAGCGAGGGATGACGATGGACCATGACCAGGTCTCCGCACGGGAGTTGATCGCAGGAAGATACCGGGCGCTCGAGGTCGCCCACGAGGAGGAGGGCCGGGCCGTCCGGCTCGGTGAGGACCTGGAGTTCGGGCGCCCCGTCACGCTCACCGCGTCCCGGCTCACGGCGCTGCGGCCCGCGGTCACTCCGCGCCGCACGGTCGCCCGGATCCTGCGTGAGTCGGAGGCCATGGAAGTGCTGTGCCCCGGCCGGGTCGCCACCGTCCTCGACGTCGTCGACGACAACGGCGTCCTGTGGACCGTGGCGGAGCGGATCCCGGGCACACCCCTCGGAGTGCTCCTGGCCCGCGGCCCGCTGAACTATGTGCGGGCCGCCCGCATCGGCCTCGGCATCCTCGATGTGCTGGAGGCCGCCCACCGCCGGGGGGTGACGCACGGCGACCTGAGCCCCGGGCAGGTGTTCGTCCAGGAGGGCGGCGAAGTCGTGGTGACGGGATTCGGGCTGATCGGCACGTCCGTCACCCAGCGGGTCACCGCGCCGACGTACGCCTCCCCCGAACAGGCGCGTGGTTCGAGCGCGGGCCCGGCGGCGGACCAGTGGGCACTGGGGGCGCTGCTGTACGCGATGGTGGAGGGACGTCCGCCGTTCAAGGACCGGGGCCCGGTCGAGGCGACGCTGCGCGCCGTGGACCGGCTGCCGCTGCGCGCCCCCACGAACGCCGGCCCGCTCGCCCCGGCCATCACGGGGCTGCTGCGGCGCGACGCCCTGGAACGGGTGCCGGAGCCTGTGGTGCGCGCATCGCTGACGCGCATCGTGAACGACGACTTCGACGCGACCGCTGCGGAGACGCTGATGCCGCGCTTCCAGGGCGCGTGGCAGTTCGCCCACCGGGCCGGGCGGGCGTGGGGCACGCCGGTGGTGCGCCGGTCGGTGCTGGCGGGCGCGGGCCTCATGGTCGTCGCCTCGTCGGTCGCCGTCCTCGTCGCGGCGGGCCAATCGGACGGCGGCCGTACGTCCGCGTCCGGTACCCAGCCGTCCCGCTCCGGCGCGCCCTCCGCCTCGGCCGACCGCACCGGTCGCAACACGCCTCCGCCCGGGACGGCTCCGGCTCCCTCCTCCGGCACCCCCCGGGACCCGAACGCCGGCTTCACCCCCTACGCCGCGCCCGAGGGCTTCTCCATCCTTCTGCCGCAGGGTTGGCAGCGCGTCAACACGCAGAGCGCCGCCGAGGGCACCTACCGCGCGACGTTCGGAACGAGCGGGGACCCGCGCACGCTGACGGTCACCTCCGGCGTGCGACTCGGTCCGGATCCGGTCGCGATCTGGGAGGCCCTGGAGCCGTCCCTCAAGGACACCTACACCGGCTACACACGGGTGGGCGACATCAGACGCCTCACCTACCAGGGCCGCAAGGGCGCGGACATGGAGTGGCTGTCCACGGTGGACGGCGTCCGGGTGCACACCTTCGGCCGGGGCTTTCTGACCGGCGACGGCCGGGGCTACTCGCTGCGCTGGACGACCCCGGTCGCCGACGCGGGGAACGCGGAGAACCAGCGGGCGCTCGACGTGTTCCTGCGGACCTTCCGCCCCATGCCTTCCTGACGGCGCGCCAGATCACCGGAAGAGGAGCATCCGCAGCCCGGTCCGCGCCCCCGTGCGGACCGGACCGCGGATGGGGTGACGGCCTGGTTCAGGCCACCACCGGACGCCGGCTGTTCACCGGCGGCTCTAGGACGCGCGACGGTCCGTCGTGCGTTGCGCCAGCCACAACCCCACCGCCTCCGCGATCGGCTGTCCGGTGTGCAGTTCCACGAAGCCGAACTGCCCGCCCTGGTTGCACTCCAGGAACCACCACAGCCCGTCCTCGTCCTCCGCGAAGTCGAAGGCGGCGTAGGCGAGTCCCGCCAGCGCCAGATACGCGTGGACGGACTTCACGATGCGGTCGGGCACCACCGTGGTCTCCCAGGTGTAGCCGGTGTCGCCGTACCGGCCGTCGACCTGCCCGGGCGCGGTCCTCTTGCGGGCACCGAAGAGACGGGGGCCGACGCAGGTCAGGCGGATGTCGGCGCGCTTGGGGATGTAGCGCTGCAGCAGGGCGGGACCGGCCGCGACGGCGGAGAAGTCGGCGTCGGGTCCGATGCGCGTGGTGGGCAGCGCCAGCGCCGGGTCCTCGGGCGGCGGTCCCGAGGCCACCTTCACGACGACGTCCCGGTACTCCTCGGCGAACTGCTGGGCCACGCGCGGCGCGGTGGTGATGACGGTCGGCGGGACGGCGAAGTCGCTGAGGTGGGCGATCCGCAGCTGCCACGGTTTGTGGCGGGCCTGCTCGGCGTTGCGCGGGTGGTTCATCCACCGCGTCGAGGCCGAGTACAGCATGCCGTACAGCGCCTGACGGGTCTCCGCCGTCAGCCACGGCGAGGACCGGGCGGCGTGTGCGGCCGGTTCACCGGGCCGGCGCACCCACACCGAACGCAGGCCCGCCATGCTCAGGACGTGCCCGTTGACCGAGAGGTGGCCGTCGAAGTCGCCGTGGGCGTAGGCGGCGGACAGCACCACCTTGCCGGGCACGTCGGCCGGGTCCAGGCGCACCACGGGAACGCCCCGCTCGTGCAGCACGGCCACCACCATGTCGGCGGTCACGTCCTCCTCGGACGTAAGGATGAGGACCGTCATGCGCGTACGGGCCGTCAGTCGTCGAAGTGCGTCTGGGAACCGGCGGTGGACGTCGTCGTGCCGGCCGCCATCAGCAGCTCGCGGTCGCTCACGGCGGGACGGCCGTCGGGGAGCACGTTCAACTGACGGGAGGAGTCGAAACGGTACGGCGTCACCACAGCCGGAAGGCCTCTGGGTCGGGCATAGTTGAGAGTGAACGGTCGCACGGGAAACCTCCGCGTTCTTGAGGCGGCTCTTCCCAACCCCTTACGCATTCCTCGCGTAAGGAATTCATCACTTTCCGCCACATCAGGGTGAAGGTCATCACATCGGCGGTGGACAACCGGCCGGTGCGGCAGGGCGTCCCACAAGCCGGATGCACGTTGTCAGTGCCCTCGGCAACAATGCGGGTAGAGATCATCTTGTCCCCGGACAAGACACCGTCCGCCCATGCCCCGAAAGGCTGACCGACCATGACGCGCCCTCGGCTCAGTTCCCGTGCTGCCGAAGTGCTGCGCCTGATCACCGACGAGCGCGCCCCGGTCTTCCTCACGGTGCAGGGCAACGGGCGGCGGCGCTGGGGCTGTTGGCAGTCCGGGGGCCGTCCCGTGGCACTGCCCACCGACGAGTGCGACGCGCTGTACGCCGCAGGACGGATCGTGCTCGGCGACCCGGTCGTCGACCGGGCCAAGACCATGTACCGGGTGCGGGCCGCCGCTCGGGGAGCGTCCCGCTCGGCACGCTCCGCTCTGACGGTCTAGCGGCCTGGCTGTCTGACGGCTCCGGCATGCTGACGGTCCGTCCGGGACGGACCGCCGCACAGTCGCCTCCCGGTGCCTACCAGCGGCCCTCGACCTGCTCCTTGATCCGCCGGTCGTACAGCTCCCGGACGGCGTCGAGCGTCTCCTGCGGGAGCGGCGGCATCTTGGCGACCGCCGCGTTGGCGCGAGCCTGGTCGGCGGACCGGGCACCGGGGATCACCGTGGTCACCCCGGGCTGCTGGACGATCCAGGCGAGCGCCAGCTGGGCCGGGGTGAAGCCCTCAGGGGCGAGCGCCGCGAACTCGGCCGCCGCCTCCACACCCGTCCCGAAGTCGACGCCGGAGAACGTCTCGCCCTGGTCGAAGGCCTCGCCGTGCCGGTTGTAGGAGCGGTGGTCGTTGGCGGCGAAGACCGTGTCCTTCGTGTACTTGCCCGACAGCAGGCCGGAGGCCAGCGGCACCCGCGCGATGATGCCCACGCCGGCCTCCTGTGCGGCCGGGAGGACCTTGCGCAGCGGCTTCATCCGGAACGGGTTGAGGATGATCTGCACGCTCGCCACGTTCGGGCGGGCGATCGCGGTCAGCGCCTCGTCACAGGTCTCCACACTCACCCCGTAGGCGGCGATCCGGCCCTCCTCGACCAGTGTGTCGAGGGCGTCGTACACCTCGTCGGAGGAGTAGACGGGCGTCGGCGGGCAGTGCAGCTGGACCAGGTCGATGCGGTCGACGCCGAGGTTGCGCCGGGAACGGTCGTTCCAGGCACGGAAGTTGTTCAGGACGTAGTTCTGCGGGATCTGGTCGAGGCGGCGGCCCATCTTGGTCGCCACCAGCACGTGCAGATCCGGCCTGCCGAGCAGGAAGGCCGCGATGGTCTGCTCGCTGCGTCCGTCCCCGTACACGTCCGCGGTGTCGAAGAAGGTCACGCCCGACTCGGCCGCCGACTCCAGCACCTCGTGGGCGTCCTTGTCGTCGACGTCACCCCAGTCCGCGCCCAGTTGCCAGGTGCCCAGGCCGATGACCGACGCGTGCTGTCCCAACCTGCGGAATTCTCGCTCTTCCATACGGCCAGTTTGTCATCCGCGCTCGCCCGGGAACGGAATACCCCGCCCTGCGCGCCGCCAGGGGGACGCGATCACCGGCCGGCTCCGGCGCGACCACTCGCGCCGACTAGATTGATGGCCGCCGACCGAGGAGAAGCCAGCCATGCCCGCCCGCCCCCGCCTCCTGTACGTGACCGACCTGGCCTACGAGGCCCGGGGCCGGCGTTACTGCGACGAGGACATCGCGCTCTCCTCCCGGTTGCGCGCGGACTTCGACATCGCCCTGTGCCATCCGCTGGACGCGGAGGCGCTGATGGACGGCTACGACGCCGTCGTGGTGCGCAACAGCGGACCGGTGCTGCACTACCAGGAGCAGTACGACTCCTTCCGCGCCCGGACCGCGGCATGCGGGACCCGTGTGTACAACCCGCTGACCGGACAGGCCGACATGGCCGGCAAGCAGTACCTGCTCGACCTCACGGCTGCCGGGTACCCGGTCATACCCACCGCCGACCGGCCCGAGGACCTGGTCCGGCTGCCCGCGAGCGATCTGTACGCGGTCAAGCCCAAGGCCGGCGCGGACTCCATCGGTCTGGAGTTCCTGCCATCCGACCGGCTCGGGACCCTGTCCTGGGGCGACGCCCTGGTCCAGCCGCGCATCGACTTCCGCTACGAGGTGTCGTTCTACTACGTCGACGACGCCTTCCAGTACGCGCTCCACGCCCCGGATCCCGGCCGCCGCTGGGATCTCGTGCCCTACGAGCCTTCGGTCGCCGACCTGGCCTTCGCCCGGCGCTTCATCGACTGGAACACCCTCGAGCACGGCATCCAGCGTGTGGACGCCTGCCGCACCCGGGAGGGGGATCTCCTGCTGGTCGAGCTGGAGGACCTCAACCCCTACCTGTCCCTCGACCTCGTCCCCGCCGAGACCCGTGACGCCTTCGTCGCGGCGATGACGGCCTCGCTCCACGGGCATCTGCGGACGGAGCCCCGCGTCTGAGGTCCTCTCCCGACCGCCGTCCCGGGACGGTCGGCCGGCGGCGGGCGGTGCGGGGCACGCCCTTCGGGGCGGGCCCCGGTCCGGGTCAGGCGCGCAGCAGGCGTCGCAGCCAGCGCGCACGGGCCGTCCGGGCCTCCTGGGAGAGCCGGGCCTGCGGGACGAAGCCGTCGAAGCCGTGGAAGCCGCCCGGCCACACATGGAGTTCGGCGACCCCGCCCGCCTGCCAGATCCCGGTGGCGTAGGCGACGTCCTCGTCCCGGAACGTCTCCGCCGAGCCGACGTCGATGAAGGCGGGCGGCAGGCCCGACAGATCGTTGGCGCGGGCCGGGGCGGCGTACGGTGAGACGTCCGGGCCGCCGCGGGTGTCGCCGAGCAGCGCGCCCCAGCCGGTCGCGTTGGCGGTGCGGTCCCACGCTCCGTGCCCCGCCATCTGGCGGGCGGAGTACGAGTCGTTGCGGTCGTCGAGCATCGGGCACAGCAGCATCTGGCCGAAGAGGGCGGGACCGCCGCGGTCCCTTGCGAGCAGGGCCAGTGCCGCGGTGAGGCCCCCGCCCGCGCTGCTGCCGGCGACGACGATCCGTTCGGGGTCGACGCCGAGTTCCTTCGCCTGCCCGGCCGTCCACACCAGTCCGGAGTAGCAGTCCTCGACCGGGGCCGGGTGCGGGTGCTCCGGGGCCAGCCGGTATTCCACGGAGACCACGACGAGCCCCAGCTCCTCGGCCAGGTCGAGCATCTCGTCGACGCCCATCCGGTTGTTGCCGACGATCATTCCGCCGCCGTGCGTGTGGTAGACGGCCGGCAGGGGGGCGCTCGCATGGGCGGGCCGGCAGATGAGCAGGGAGACCTCCGGCGCACCGGCCGGGCCGGGCACCGGCCGTTCCTCGATCTCGAAGGCGCCACCGCGGCGCAGGTGGTCGTCCGTGGGCGGCGGCAGGAGCATGCTCGCGCGGACCTCGGGGATCGCCTCGGGCGGGAAGCCCGGTGGCAGCGCTTCTGGGGTGAGGTCCAAAGCCGCCGCCAGCTCCGGATCGAAGGGCGGAGGAGGAAGGACCGGACCGTCGTCCGCGGCTGCGGAGGAGGCCCCCGGCTCGGCGGTCATGGCTGCTCCTCGCGTCGTGGCCAGGCCCCTGCGGCCGGTGCGTTCACGGTGCCCACGGGGCCGTCGTCCCGGTACACGCTGTGCGCGGGAGTCCCTCGCCGCACAGCGGGAACCCGACGACCCTCCGGGTCTGTACCCCGGCGGCCTTCGTCCATGACACCTGCCGTCCGCTCGCGGCCGGCCGCGAGGGCGCCGGCCCCGCCCTGACGGAAGTGCGTTCCCGGCGGACCGGGGCCGGCTCGCCTTCTCAGGCGTGTGCCAGGCTCTCCAGACGCAGCTCTACGTCGACCTCCTGGTCGCCGGCGACCACGCCCAGCTGGTGGACGTCGTACATCGCGTCCAGCGCTTGACGGAGTCGCTCCACCGCCAGGGGCTCGCCCTGGAGTTCGAGCTTCACGGGGCCCGAGAGGGAAGGCGGCGACATCTGCTCGGAGGGGCCCGAGGTGGCCGATGTGTCGAACGTCCCGGTCCACATCGTGGGCCTGGACCCTTCGGTCTCATGGGGCACGTCCTCGGCACTGCGGTCCGAGCCGAAGCGCCGGCACAGTTCGGCGAACAGCCTTCCGGCATCCGACGCCGAGCAGTCGCTGACCACCACTTCGACCTGTGGTGCGTGGGCTACGGGCGAGTTCACGGCCGCTCCTCTCCTTCGCTGACCGACGCGGGTACCCCACCCCCGACACCCCCATGCACGACGGTACGGCCGAAGCGGCGGGCGCGCCTGTCGGAGTCGCGTGCGCCCTGGTGGAGACAAGGCCCCTGGTCAGCGCCGCGGGTGAGCTATGTTGAGGTTCCCGGGACATGAAGGAGGCGGTCCGGTGTCGTCCCCGCAGAAGGCACGCGCGCAGGCGGCTGCGATCACTGCGGGCAAGACGGTCCCGGAGGCAGGTGCTTCCCCGACGTCCCAGCTCAGAGAGTTGTTCGACGGTCCTCGGCTGTCCCCCGGGCATCGCCGGATCGCCCAGTATCTGATCGAGCACATCACCGAGGCCGCCTTCCTGTCGATCACCGATCTCGCCGAGCGGGCGGGGGTCAGCCAGCCCTCGGTGACCCGTTTCGCCGCGGCCGTGGGCTTCAGCGGCTACCCGGCGCTGCGGGAGAAACTCCAGTCCATCGCCCTGAGCACACTGGGCAGCCCGGGCACGCCGCCGGAGTCCCGCACCAACGAACTGCAGGCGGCCGTGGACGCCGAGATCGAGAACCTGGAGAACCTGCGCCGGGACTTCGCCGATCCCGACGAGGTCATCCGGGTCGGTCGCGCGCTGTCGGAGTCGACGCCACTGACCGTGATGGGGCTGAGGATCTCCGGATCGCTCGCCGAGTACTTCGCGTACGGGGCCCGGCGCATCCACCCGGACGTGCGGCTGGTGACACGCGGGGGCACGGTGGCCTACGACGCGCTGCTGCAGTCCCGCGAGGCAGGCGGTACCTGGGTGCTGGCGTTCGGGATGCCCAGGCACGCCCAGGAGACCCTGACCGCGGTGCAGGTGGCACGGACCGCGGGGCTCAAGGTCGCGCTGATCACGGATCTGGGGCTGGGGCCGCTGGCCGACGATGCCGACGTCGTCTTCGCCACGGGCACCGGGTCGCGCCTGGTCTTCGACTCGTACGCCGCGCCCGGCCTGATCGCCGCGGCCCTCCTGCAGGCCATGACGGACGCCGACCCGGAGCGGACGCAGGCCCGCCTCGAGGAGTACGAGCAGATCGCCGACCAGCACCAG
The DNA here is from genome assembly GCF_040644975.1 of Streptomyces sp. NPDC046900. Taxonomy (NCBI): domain Bacteria; kingdom Bacillati; phylum Actinomycetota; class Actinomycetes; order Kitasatosporales; family Streptomycetaceae; genus Streptomyces; species Streptomyces sp. NPDC046900. The sequence goes on from NZ_JBEYXD010000019.1 coordinate 129,610, forward strand.
TTCTTCCTCAAGGACTGACCCGCCCCCCTCGAGGACCGGCCTACCGGGGATGGCGTCCGCGCTCCGTGCGGCTCCTTGTCCCGGCCTCCTCTTGCACAGAAGGCCCGCAGTCCGCCTCGACTCGATCACAAGACGGGATCGTTCTCCACAAATCCTGGGTGAATTTTTTCATGTCCTTGCGTATCCGGCGGTATATATAAATACTGCTCGCGGATCGCGACCCGGACCCCCGGGCCACGCCGTACGGACTCCCGGGCGTCCGCTCCTACCCACGGACTCCTGGTGTCCGGCCGGGCCCCGCTGCGCGGGCGTCCATGGCGGCGGCTCCGGTCCTCCCCTAGGCCGGGGTCGCCCCCAAGTCGCCGTACCACCCTGAGCCGACGTGACCCGGAAGCGAAGATCATGGCCTTGACGACGTACTCGCCGATCAGCTCGGACTGGCCGTGCCAGGTCAAGACACCCGGCAGCTACGACTGGGAGCGTTCGGCGGCCAAGTGGCTGCGCGACCTCGTACCGGCGCGCTACGCCAGCTATCCGGCCCTGATCCGCCATCCGGTCCTGCTCGCCCGGCACGCCCAGATCCAGGTGCAGCAGGAGGTGCGGGTGGCCCGGACGGCGCTGCAGACGGCCCGCGCCGAGCTGCCCGCTCTGGGTCTGCCCGAGTCGGTCATCGAGCACACCATCAGGCTGTACGCCGCCGAGATCATGCAGCTCCAGCACATCGCGCGCAGCGTACGGGCGGTCAGCCAGGCACTGCTGGAGAGCAGTTCCACCCGCGCCGGTCACTGAGGGAACGGGCCCGCGCCCCTCCTTCCGCATCCGTGCGGGGCATTGTGCCCCGGCGAGGGCACTGCCCGCCGCGAAGCCGGGCATCCGTAGCATGGGACGACTCCTACGGATGCCCGGAGCTGTGCATGGACTCCACCACCTGGATCCTGATCGCCGCCGTCGCGCTCCTCGCGGCGGTGGTGCTCGGCGTGGCGCTCGCCCTGCTGCGACGGCTGGTCCGCACCCGTCGTGATCTGCGCCGGGCCGGACTGCCCACAGGGCCCCGCTGGGTCTTCTGGGGTGCGGTCCTGTACTTGGTGCTGCCCACCGATCTGCTGCCCGATCCCGTCTATCTGGACGACATCGGCGTGCTGCTGCTCGCCCTCAGGTCGATGCGTGCCGCCGTTCCGGTGCGGGAACCCGGGCGCGGCGGCGGCGCGTTGTCCGACTGACGGGCGGCGGCCGCGCGGCCGCACGCGTCCTGGCAGCGGCACGGACGAGCGGACGGCACGATGAACGAGCTGGTTCCCGGGGGCAATCTGGCCCTCCCGGACGGCACCCTGACGCTCCGGGTGCCCGGACCCTTCGACGTTTCCGCGCTCCTCACCGACGCCGGCGGAAAGGTGCGCGGCGACGCCGACTTCGTGTTCTACAACCAGCCGTCCGCGCCGGGCGTCCGGCTGCTCGACGGGGAACTGAGCGTCCGCCCCGCCGGGTTCAGGACCGGCGCCGAACGCGTCACCGTGGTGGTCAGTCCCGCCGACCCGTCCCTGTCCCTGAGCGCCCTGCTCGCCCCCACGCTGTACGTCACAGGACCCGGTGGCCGCGCCGTCGCCCGCTTCACCCCGCCACGCCCGCGGCAGGAGACCGTCCTGCTGCTCGCCGAGATCTACCGCCGGGGCGCGGGCTGGAAGCTGCGCGCGCTGGGGCAGGGGTATGCGGACGGACTGGCGGGCGTGGCCCGGGACTTCGGCGTGGAGGTGGCGGACGACCCGGCACCGGCATCCCCCCTCGCCCCCGCGCCGATGCCGTTGCCCGCTCCCGACGGCTTCCTGGCCCTCGTCAACTCGGCCCGCGCCCGGACCGGTTCACCTGCCGTCTCCCTCGACGCGCGACTCACGGCGGCGGCGCACGCGCACGCCGCGGGGATGGCCGCCCGTGGCGCTCTGGCCGGCGAGAGCGCGGACGGCGTCTCCGTGCACCAGCGCATCACCGCGACCGGGTACGCGTATCTGACGGTCGGCGAGCACCTGGTCTCCGGTCCGCGCGACCCGGCCGAGTTCGTGGACTACTGCCTCGGCGACGAGCGGTCGCGCCGTACCCTGTGCGAGCCCTCCTTCACCCAGGCAGGTGTGGCGTGCGTGCCCGGTCCGCGCTCGGTCGACCTGTACTGGACGGCGCTGTGGGCCCGGCCCTTCTCGGCTGCCGGGCTGGTGCGGACGGCCGAGGAGGTGACCGCGCTGACCAACGCGGAACGAGCCGCGACCGGTCTGCCGCCGCTCGCGGCCGATCCCCTGCTCGCCGCCGCGGCTCAGGCGCACAGCGCGAACATGGTGGCCCGGGCGTTCTACGCCCACACCTCCCCCGACGGCCGCGAGCCCTGGGACCGCGCCGCAGCCGCGGGCTCCCGCCACCGCACGATCCGCGAGAACATAGCGTGCGGTCAGCGCTCCCCCGCCGAGGTCGTGCGCGGCTGGATGGACAGCCCCGGTCACCGGGCCAACATCCTCAAACCGGCCTTCACCCACATCGGCGTCGGTTTCGTGGGCGGCGGCCAGGCGGGAACGTACTGGACACAGCTGTTCGGCGGGTGACAGCGGCCTGCGACTCTCTCGCGCCTCACCTACCAGGTCTTCCACTCTTCGGCGTATGCCGCTACACGCTGGAGTACCCATCACCGGGTGCGTGGGGAGACGGGCGCTGCCCCGCACACCGGAACCAGGATTGTGAGGCGGTACGGTGGCGGACTTCTCGCGCAGGACCGGCGGCGCGCTCGTCGCGGGCGGCACCGGCGGCATCGGTGCGGCGCTCGTCAGGACGCTGGCCGAACGGGGCAGCGACGTGGCCTTCTCCTACCTGGCCAACGAGCGGCTGGCAGCGGCCCTCGTCGCGGAGGTCGAGGAGTGCGGGCGCCGGTGCCTGGCGCTCAGGCTGGACCTGAGTGAGGAGTCCGCCACGGCTCGGGCGGTGCACCGGGCCGCCGATTCCCTCAGCGGCCTCCACACCCTTGTCTACGCGGCGGGCCCGCATGTGCCGATGGTGCATCTGAGCAGGGTCTCCCCCGGCCAGTACCGGGCGCAGCTGAACGCGGACGCCGCGGCGTTCTTCAATCTGGTGCATCCGGCGCTGCCGGTGCTGCGGGAGAGCCGGGGCAGCGTCGTCGCCGTCACCACCGTCGCCACCCGCAGGTTCCCGGTGCGCGACGGGCTGTCGGCGGGAACCAAGGGCGCGGTCGAGGCGGTCGCTCGGGCGCTCGCCGCCGAGGAGGGCCGGTACGGCGTGCGCGTGAACTGCGTAGCGCCCGGCATGCTGACGGACGGCATGGCGGCACGGCTGATGGCGACCGGTGAACTCGACGAGGCGGCGCTGGAGATCGCCCGGCGCAACATCCCGCTGCGCCGGTTCGGCACCGCGGTGGACATCGCGGAGGCGGTCGCGTTCCTCGCCTCCGAGCGGGCCGGGTTCATCACCGGGCAGGTGCTCGGCGTCGACGGCGGGTACAGCGTCTGACGCGGATCACCGGCCGTGTCCGACCCCGCCGGGGCGGGCACGGCACCGGTCCGCTCACCGTGCCGGACGGGCACGGTGAGCGGCGGCGGGCCGGTCTCCGGTCAGGCCTTCTTGCCGGGCCGGTTGTTGGGACGCCGGTGCAGGGGCTGGTCGAGCGCCGCGCGGGGCCTGAGGGGCGGGATGTCGAGGGTCTGCGGTTTGTCGACGTCCAGATTGAGCGGTGCACCGTGGTGGTGGACCGTCAGCGGCTCTCCGCCCAGCAGGGTGTACGTGGCCGTCGTACGGTCGATCTCCACCCGCAGCCGGCGGTCCCGTAGCTCCAGCGTGAACGCGAGACGGCCGAACTTCTCCGGGACACGCGGCGCGAAGTCGACCCTCGTCCCGTGGTGGCGCAGTCCGCCGAAGCCCGCGACGAGCGCCATCCAGGTACCGGCGAGAGACGCGATGTGCAGGCCGTCGCGGGTGTTGTGCTCCAGGTCCTGCAGGTCCATCAGGGCCGCTTCGTGCAGATAGTCGTAGGCGAGCGAGAGATGGCCCGTCTCCGCCGCGATGACGGCCTGGCAGCACGCGGACAGGGAGGAGTCCCGCACGGTGAGGGGTTCGTAGTAGGCGAAGTTGCGCGCCTTCTGCTCCGGGTCGAAGCAGGGGCTGCACGTGTACATCGCCAGCACCAGGTCGGCCTGCTTGATCACCTGCTTGCGGTACAGGTCGAAGTACGGGAAGTGCAGCAGGAGCGGGTACTGGTCGGGGCGGGTCGCGGCGAAGTCCCAGCGCTGGTAGCGGGTGAACCCGGCGTGCTGTTCGTGCACGTCCAGGTCGTCGTTGTACGGGACGTGCATCGCCTCCGCGGCGTCACGCCAGGCGGCGCTCTCCTCCTCACCGACGCCCAGTTCCTCGGCCCGGCGCGGATGCCGCCCCACAGCGTCCGCGGCGGCCTGCAGGTTCGCCCGGGCCATCAGATTGGTGTACGTGTTGTCGTCGGCGACCGCGCTGTACTCGTCGGGGCCCGTCACTCCGTCGATGTGGAAGGTGCCGCGCTGGTCGTGGTGGCCGAGCGAGCGCCACAACCGGGCCGTTTCCACGAGGAGTTCGACGCCGGTGTCGCGTTCGAAGTGTTCGTCGCCGGTGGCCGCCGTGTAACGCACGACGGCGTCGGCGATGTCGGCGTTGACATGGAAGGCGGCGGTGCCGGCCGGCCAGTAGGCCGAACCCTCCGAGCCCTCGATGGTCCGCCACGGGAACGCGGCGCCGCGCAGCCCGAGCTGCGCCGCCCGCTCCCTGGCGGCGGGCAGTGTGTTCTGCCGCCACCGCAGCGCCTCGGCGACCGCGCCGGGCGAGGTGTAGGTCAGCAGCGGCAGCACGAACATCTCGGTGTCCCAGAAGGCGTGGCCGTCGTAGCCGGAGCCGGTCAGCCCCTTGGCGGGAATGGCGCGCTGCTCGGCGCGGGCCCCGGCCTGCAGAACGTGGAAGAGGGCGAACCGCACCGCCTGCTGGATCTGCTCGTCACCCTCCACCTCGACGTCCGAACGCGCCCAGAAGTCGTCCAGGTAGGCCCGCTGTTCGGCGACGAGCCCCACCCAGCCGACACTGGCGGCGGCGGCCAGCGCCGCGTCCACCTGGTCGCTGATCGCGGGCAGCGAGCGGGTGCCGGACCAGCCGTAGGAGACGAACTTCTCGACGCGCAGCCGCTCGCCCTCCTTGAGAGCGGAGGCCACGGTGAGCCGGGCGAGGTCGTCGGTCGCCTCGCTCTGGGTCGTGGTCGGCTCGGGACCGCTGACCACATGGTCGGCCGCGGCACCGACCCTGAGGCCGCTGCGGCGCGTGCGGTGCACCAAGCGCAGCCGGTCGCTCGAGGCGAAGTGCTCCTCCGACTCCAGGGGTGACTCCAGGACCATGGCGGCTCGCGGATCGTCGTTGTGGCCGGGAAGTTGTTCGTTGGCCACCAGTTCCGACTGCACGACGATGCGGGCGGGACCGTCGACGGCCTCCACCTCGTAGGCGACCGCGGCGATGGCACGCTGGGTGAAGGAGACCAGACGCGTGGAGCGCACCCGGACCGTCGTGCCGGCCGGTGAGGTCCACTCGCAGGTACGGGTGAGCGTGCCCGCCCGCAGGTCCAGGACTCGTTCGTGGGAGCGCAGCCGCCCGTAGCGCAGGTCGAAGGGCTCGTCGTCCACCAGCAGCCGGACGACCTTGCCGTTGGTGACGTTGATGACGGTCTGACCGGACTCCGGATAGCCGTACCCCGCCTCGGCGTAGGGCAGGGGGTGCAGTTCGTGGACGCCGTTGAGGTAGGAGCCCGGCAGTCCGTGCGGCTCGCCCTCGTCGAGGTTGCCGCGCCAGCCGACGTGCCCGTTGGACAGCGCGAACACGGACTCGCTCTGCGGGAGGACGTCGAGGTGCAGCCCCCGCTCGCGCAGCACCCAGGGTTCGACGGCGTACGAGGTGTGGGTGATCAACGCCGCTCCCCCAGTTCCGCGAGGTCCGGTACGACGACGTCGGCGCCGTGGGCGCGCAGCGCGTCGGCCTGACCGACGCGGTCCAGGCCGACGACGTACCCGAAGTGGCCCGAGCGCCCGGCGTCCATGCCCGCGAGCGCGTCCTCGAAGACGGCCGCCGCCTTGGGCTCGACGCCGAGGTCGTGGGCGGCGGCGAGGAAGGTGTCCGGGTGCGGTTTGCCCGGAAGGTGCCGCTCGGCGGCGACGACACCGTCGATGCGCACTTCGAAGAGGTGCTCGGCATCGATCGACCGCAGGATGTCCCGGCAGTTGGCGCTGGAGGAGACGACGGCCGTGCGCAGACCGGCGGCGCGCACCGCCTCGACGTAGCGGATCGTGCCGTCGTAGGCCTCGACACCGCGGGTGCGGATCAGCTCCAGGAGCAGTTCGTTCTTGCGGTTGCCCAGACCGTGGACGGTCTCCCGGTCCGGCGGGTCGTCGGGCGCGCCTTCGGGCAGCCGGATGTCCCGGGAGGCCAGGAAGGTGCGCACGCCGTCGGCGCGGGGGCGCCCGTCGACGTATTCGTCGTAGTCCGCGACCTCGTCGAACGGGCGGTATGCGTCCCCGTCCCGTTGATGCAGGAAGTCGTCGAACGTCTGCTTCCACGCGGCCGCGTGGACGACGGCGGTCTTGGTGATGACCCCGTCGAGATCGAAGAGGCAGGCCTGGATGCCGTCCGGAAGACCGAGCTCTGTCATAGGAGCCACTTTCCCCGAAGAACGCCGGGCAGAGAGTAATGAGCACCACATTCGGCCCCGCCGGTACCACCCGGTTGCCGCTGGGTGGCCGTAGCGGGCACGTGGGCGGGGCACTTCAGGAACGTCTGAACCGTCTCCCGCCGTGGTCCCGGCCGAGCGCGTGCAGATACTCGAGGGCGTCCACGACGACCGTACGGTCGTACCAGCCCAGCCACTCGCCCGCTTCGGCGCCGACCCGGTCGAGCGTCCTGGTCTGAGCCGCCGTCAGCCCTTTGATAGGTCGGTCCAGGTGGACCGAGACCACTCCGACACACGTTCCCGCAGCCGTGGTCAGCGGCACGCTGTGGCAGGCACGGCTGCCCGCACGCAGGATCGTCTCGCGGACGGGTCCGGTGAACACCGGGTCCGTGGCCACGTCCTCGACGGTGATCTGCGCGACCTTCTCGGCGGCCAGCCCGCACGCGGTACCGGCTTCCTCGACATGGCTGAAGAAGTCGACGAAGTCGGCGGACAGTCCGGTGTGCTTCTCCAGGAGCAGACCGCCCTTCGCACGGTCGCGCGTCTGCACATTGGCCATGTCCGAGCTGACGACCGCGAGGGCCTGGCTGAGCACGGCGCTCAGCACCGCGCCCCGGTTGCCGCCCCGGGCCCGTCCGGCCCCGTCGAAGGTCAGTCGGGGCTCGGCGCGGCGGGCCCGCCGGGGAAACCACAGCGGCTCCCGCTCGTCCGGGCGCTGGGCCCGCGTCAGGGCCCCCGCGAGGGTGCGCAACTTGACGTTGTACTGCTGGGAGGCCCGCTGGAGCAGGGCGAACGCGCTCTCGGCGTCCGGCAGGCCATAGCGTTCCCGCAGCAGGCCCTGTGCCTCGGAGATCAGCGGATGCGCGCGCAACCGGGCCCGCAGATGCCGGACCTCGGCCCGCATCAGCTCCATCTCCTCCGCTTCATGCTGCTCATGCCCTGGCGACTCACTCATACGACGCCCTGATCCCTTCCCGCGAGGCGGCGTGCCGTGCGCCCGGTGCGCGCGGTGCCGTGTCCGCACATGCCCCGGAATCCCATGCCTACACCAACGGCTCCCCGGCCGCCCGGCGCCTCGGCCGTGGCGGCGGTGAGCCGCTTCTCCTTCTCGCGCTCCGGCGCCGCCTCTGGTCCAATGGCGGGGACCCACCCCCGGCAGCGAGCGGCTCACCCCCATGACCTTCGACGACCTTCTCCAGCGGGCCGCGTCCCTCACCGGCTCCGGCCGCCGTGCGATCCTCGGCATCGCCGGCGCCCCGGGGGCGGGCAAGACGACACTCGCCGAACGCCTGGTGCGCGACCTCAACGACGACGGCCGGCCGTGGGCGGCGCACGTCCCGATGGACGGCTTCCACCTGGCCGACGTGGAGCTGGAGCGGCTGGGGCGCCGCGATCGCAAGGGCGCGCCGGACACCTTCGACGCGGCGGGGTACGCGGCGCTGCTGCGGCGCCTGCGCGAGGAGGACGCGGAGACGGTGTACGCGCCAGGCTTCGAGCGGGTGCTGGAACAGCCGATCGCGGGAGCCCTCCCGGTCCCGGCGGCGACGCGCCTGGTCGTCACGGAGGGCAACTACCTGCTGCTGGACACCGGTGCCTGGGCGCGGGTCCGCCCGCAGCTGGACGAGGTGTGGTTCTGCGAGACGGACGAGCGGCAGCGCATCGAGCGGCTGGTGGCCCGGCACGAGGAGTTCGGCAAGGACCACGACGCGGCGGTGGCATGGGTGCTGGGCACGGACCAGCGCAACGCGGACCTGGTGGCGACCACCCGGGACCTGGCGGACCTGATCGTGCCGGAGACGGCGCTGCCCGCGCCCTCGGCACCGCAGCCCGGCCCGAACCACGTGCCGGCGGCTCGCCGGTGACCGGTCCCACGGTGCCGGGCAGCACGGTCAGGGGACCGCGCCGCTGAATCCGCCCCTCGCCCGCCACCGGCAGGTCAGCCCCGCAGGGTGAGCACCGGTTCGCCGCTCGCATCGCCCGCCGGCTCGCCGAGCGTCGCCTCGAAGACCTCCGTGCGCACCGTCAGCCCCTCCGCGGTGTGCTCGAAGACCGGGGCGTAGCGCCCTCCGGGGCCGTACCGCACGGCGAACACGCACAGATCGTCCCGGACACCGGGGGCCGGTTCCACTTCGAGCGCGGTGGAGGACACCAGATGGCGCCAGCCGTCGTCCGGGTTGCCGTAGCCGCGCGGGTCGGCGGCGAGGGCGAAGGCCGCCTGTTCCTGGGTGGTCTCCGCATCTGCCGCGAAGTTCTCGACGCCCGTCATCCGCGGGTGCGTGAGCCTCAGTTCGCCGGCGGCCTCCGCCTGCGCCTCCGCCGTTCTGCGCACCCGGTCGCCGTCGTCCGCGGCGTACGGCAGGCCGGCCAGCAGGTACGGCGTTCCGTCGAGCCGTTCCACCGCGACCGTCATCCACAGGCTCGTGCCATTGGTGACGTACAGGGACCTTACATGCCGCAGGACATGGTCACGGCCGACGACCGGTTTGGTGACCAGCTTGGCCGCCAGACCGTCGGTCCGGAGGTCGCGGACCCGTACCCGGCCCATGGGCCGGCACAGCAGGAAACCGTCGGTCACCGGGCCGAAGCCGTGCTGACGGTTCACGGCGGCCGGCAGGTAGTAGGTGCCGCCGGCCTCCACCAGCGACGGGGTCATCCGGTCGTCGAAGGCCACCGAGACCGTGCCCGCCCGCAGTTGATGGCGGGCGATCCCCGTCGACGGCGTCCGGTGCCAGCGTGCCGGGTCCTGGATCTGCCAGACCAGCATGAAGGCGAAGTGGCCGTCGATGCCCCCGTCCAGGTGGACCGCGTGCCGCCCCCAGCGCGTGTCGCCCCGGTAGCGACCCAGATCGGAACCGATGCGGCCGCTGAAGTAACGCAGGCCGAGGACGGACTCGAAGCCGGAGTGCTGCTCGCCGTAGCGGGGGCCTCCGATGTCGAAACCCCCGTTGGTCAGGCGTGCGTCGATGTAGCGGGCGAGCGCGTCGCCGTCCTCGGTGAAGACGTCCTCGCCGCTGACCCGGTGCGCCTGGGCCAGGAAGGAGAGCGAGATCGGGCCGTAGTTGTTGTCGTACGCGCCTCCGTGCTCGGGCGGCAGAAGCGCACCCCGGTCCAGCACCCGGTGGGCACGGATCCGGTCCGCGTACAGGCTCAGCGCCCGGGCGCGGACCGGCTCGCCCTCGGAGGAGGGAAGGTGGCGGGCCAGCATCAGGCCGCCCACCACGCAGCCGATCGCCTGGTTGCCCGCCTCCTGCGGGTTGAAGAAGGTCGCCTCGGTCAGCCAACGCCAGTACCCGTGCGCCACGGTGAGGAGGCCGGCGCGCTGGTCGCCGTCGAGGAGCCCGTCCGCCGCGTCGAGCAGGTTGACCGCCTGGAGCAGTGCCCAGACCGTGCTCGGCCAGTCGCCGATGGGGTGCGCGCCCGCTTCGAGGACATAACGGGCGTACGGCAGCCCGGAGTCGCGGAGCCGAAGGTTGGGGTAGCCGGGGTTGTCGTCCGTGAACACCCGCTCGCGCAGATGGAAGGCCAGGCTGCGGTCGACGGCCTCGGGCAGGCGCGGGTCCTTGGTGCGCTGCCAGGCCAAGGCCAGCAGCGCGGTGACGCCGAGCGAGGTGTCGCCGACGTCGAGGAGGGCGCCGGGGTGTTCGAGGCTGCCCTCCGGCGTCAGGCGCTCCAGGGCATCCTCGGTGACCTCGGCGAGGACGGTGTCGTACGCCACCGGGGTGTCCGCGAGGTCGTGCAACGGACCCCGCTGGTACGGGAGATGCATGTCCGACATCCCTTCGAGCCGCAGTTCGCCAGGCCTTCGCCCAGCCTCTTACGGACGTCGAGGAAGCAGATGAGCGCCGGGAGGAGGGCGGGCGTCGACAGGGCGAACATCGCCCCGTGGGACTGGACGTTTCACCGACGTGAAGAACGCGTCCGCCCCGAGGAATCCGGGCCGGTCACAGGCGGATGGGTGCTGTTCGGGGCCGAATCGTAGAAAATCGTGTACTGCGGGGATCAGAGTGGCCCGCACAAGGAACAGGCGCAGCGTGACGGTTGAAAGAGGATCCGTGCAGGACTCGACGTCCCTCGTGGTCGGTGTCGACGTGGGCGGCACCAAGACCCGTCTTCAGGCGGTCGCGGGTGAGGTATGCGTCGCCGACCATGTCCGGCCGAGCAGCGGCTGGCGTCCGCACGACCCCGCGGCCGCCGCCGACTGGCTGACCGCGCTGGTCCACGACGCGCTGCCGCACGGCACGCGCCCCTCGGCCGTCGCCGTGGGCGGGCACGCCTGCGAGACACCGCGCCAGTGCGAACAGATCCGGGCCGAACTGCGCGAACGGCTCCGGATACCGGCGTTGGTGGTGGGCGACGCCGAACTGCTGGTGCCCGCCGCGGGACTGGACAAGGGCGTCGGTCTGGTCGCCGGCACCGGTTCGGTGGCGGTGGGCCGGCTCGGCGACGGCAGCCCCCTTCAGGTCGGCGGCTGGGGAGCCGTCCTCGGTGACGAGGGCGGTTCGGCCGGTCTCGTCCGTGAGGGGGCCCGGGCCGTCTGGGCGGCGCACGATCGCGGCGAGGCACCGGACGAGCTGGCGGTGCGCCTGATCGCCGCGTTCGGTGTGCCCGAAGTCCCGGCACTCGGCGCGGCGCTGGAGAGCGCCGCGGACGTGTCCGCGGAGTGGGGGCGGCACGCGCCGGTCGTGTTCGAGGCCGCCGAGGCCGGTTCCGGCCTCGCCCGCGAGGTGATCGCCGCGGGTGGCCGCTCACTGGCCGCGCTCGTCGTGCGGCTCGCCGACCGCGGGGTCCCTGTGGACCATGTCGTGGTCGCGGGCAGCACGGTGCTGGCTCAGCCCGCGCTGTACGACGCCTTCGCGGTCTCGCTCGCCGCGGCGCTGCCCGGCTCGCGGCCGAGTCCTTTGCGGGTACCGCCCGTCGAGGGGGCGGTGGCGCTGGCCCGTTCGATCCTGTGAGCCGGACGGCGCCGGTGCGCCGGGTCGGCGGACCGGCTCCCCGGCTGCTGACGCGGGAGCCGCCCGTCGCACGGTGACGGGCGTGTCGCGCCAGGGGAGTGCGCGACACGCCCGTACCGCTGTGCGAGCACGGACCGTACGGCTCAGGGTGAGCGGCCGCCGTACCGTGCCGTGCCCGCCGCCGCACCGCTAGAGCGTGGCGCGGGACTCGAGGTCGCGGCGGGTGTCGTTGCCGTACACCCCCGTCTCGTCGCCGCGGATGCCGTACCAGAGCTGGAAGCGGGCGACGGCGGCGGCGAGTGTGGCGTCGTAGCGGCCGTCGGTGGAGCCGTGGTCGTAGATGTCGGGGACGCGCAGCAGGCGTTGCTGCAGCTCGGTCACCTCCGGTCCGCTGTCGCCCTCGCGCAGGGTGCCGGGGCCGTCGGGGTCGGTGCTCTGCCGCTCGGCGGGGGCGACGGCGGCGGGCGACCGGTGGGGCGGAGCGGCCGCCCGTTGCGCCGCGCCGTCGTTCCCGGGCCCGGGGAGGAGGAGCGCGGCGCCGAAACCCATCAGGGCGGCCGCGGTCACCCCGACCACGAGGGCCGCGCGCCGCAGCGTGAGTCCGTCGTCGGCGGGCCGTGCCCGCCGACCGCGGGAGGGTACGGGCGGCAGCTCCTCCGTCGCCTCGTCGGCGGTGGGCGGCTCGACGTGGACGACGATCGGTTCGTGGACGGGCTCCGGGGGCCGGCTCTCGTTCTCGCGGAACTCGCGTACCAGTTCGGCCAGGGCCTCCGTGCGGCGACGGCGCACGACGTGGGTGGGTTCCAGCACCGGGCGCCGCGGCGGCTGCCTCTGCTCGGGCGGTGTCGACACACTGCTCTCCTTCCGTGCGCGCGGTCTCCCGCCGTCCCCGCGGAGTGATACGTGGCCGCCCGCCACCCGGTTCACCGGGTTCCTCCGAGGATGTCCCGGCCTTCAGGCGGGGGAGGAATCGGCCTGCTGCGGAGCAGGAAAGGAAATGGTGGTTTCGCCTCCCGGGCGAAAGACCGTCCACCCGCGACGAGGTGAGCGAGCCCGTGGCGATCAAGAGGTCTCAACTGTCAGTCCCCCCGGGTAGGTTCGGATGCATGACGACAGACGCGACCACGGAGGGGGCCGGGCATGCCCGGTACTCCTTCCGTGTGCGCCTGTCGGCTACCGCGCGGCGCGCACTTGAAGCGGAGTGGGACCGCTGCCGGTGGCTCTGGAATGAATGCGTGGCCAAGTCCAAGCAGGTCCACCAGCAGAGCAAGGAGTCCGGTGAGAAGCTGACGTGTGGTCCGGCGCAGTTGGACAGGATGCTGACCGAGGCGCGTCGGGTGATGCCGTGGCTGGCCGAGGGTGCCTCGGTGCCGCAGCAGCAGGTGATTCGGGACTTCGCCAAGTCGCGGGCGAAGGCGCTGAAGGACGTCAAGGACCGGCTTCCGGTGCACCGCCGGGCGGGGATGCCCCGCTTCAAGCGGAAGCGGGACAGCCGCCCGAGCCTGAACTACACGAAGCGGGGTTTCCGTCTGAAGGACGGTCGTCTGCACCTTGCGGGCCAGATCGTGCTGAGCGTGGTGTGGTCGCGGGCTCTTCCGGCCGACCCGTCGAGCGTGCGCGTGTACCAGGACACGCTCGGGCACTGGTACGCCTCCTTCGTCGCCCCCGCGCAGAGCGAACCGCTTGCCCTCACGGGGCGGGTGCTCGGGGTGGACTGGGGTGTGAAGGAGACCGCTACCACCACGGATGACGCCTACGATCTCCCGC
>NZ_JBEYXD010000020.1:0-135904 GCF_040644975.1 Streptomyces sp. NPDC046900
GCGGCAGCCCGGCTGCCTGCTCCGGGGTGGTGATGGCCTGGTCGAGGTCCCGGTGCCGGTAGGCGTCCAGATGCCCGGCAAGGGTGCCGTGCAGACGGAACGTCTCCCACTTCCGGGCCGTGGTGTGCGAGCGGGCACGGCCGGGGATGCGGGTGTAGTCCCACCAGGTGCCGGTCCTCGGCCGCCCGAACCGGCGACCGGACTCATCGGGGAAAAGGTGCCGACTGACGCCTTCCCACACCTCGTCGGCCTGATGCATCACCAGAGCTTTGGTGACGTGCTGGCCCAGATGCCGGGAGCGTTCCATGTGTCGGTACCCGCGGCGTTCCATGCCCTCGCGGGACAGGCCCAGCTCGACACGCCACCCTTTCGCGTCGACATCGCGGCGCACGTCCCCGGCCCAGTACGCGTCGACCGCGGCCCGGGCATCGCGCTGTAGCGCGCGTTTGACCGACCACATCGCCGAGTACAGTTGCTCTACTCGCAACTGGCTGTCGAGCCGGCTCACCTCGAGCGGCAGCCGGATTACCGCGAGCTCGGTGCCCTCGCCACGCGTCCACCGCTTGCCTTTGTTCTTCCCACGGAACCGGCGGGCAGACACGTCACAGGCAGGTGCAGCGTCGAGCAGCCCTGCTCTCACGGCATCCCACCTCCTTTGTCTACGGCAACGGCGACGACCTGTCCGGAACTTGGCAGCTCCGGCAAGCAAGGCCAAAGCTACAGACGCCCACTGACAACGGCTGGGCGACGGACGTGCTTGGCGTTCTAAGGTGCCCTTATGCGCCTGACCCTGGCCCGCTGCACGAGCGTTGAACTCCACGCCTTCACCGGGCTCACCGGGCCACAGATGCAGCACCTCGTCGAGCAGCTGTGGGAGCGGAGACCAGACGCCGACCACGGCCGGAACTGGGCGCTTCCGTTCCCCGACCGGGTCCTGCTGCTCGTCCTCGCCTACCGGACCAACCTCACCATGCAGCAGTTGGCGTCACTGTTCGGGACAACCGACTCCACCGTGCACCGCGTGATTTCCCGTCTCGCACCGCTCCTCGGGGAACTCCTGGGGCCGCCCCCGGGTGACCGGCGGGAGCTGTGGGTCGTCGACGGCACCCTCATCCCCGTCCACGACCACACCCACACCCACACCCACACCGCGAAAAGCAAGAACTACCGGCACAGCGTCAACGTGCAGGTCGTCTGCCGGGCCCGGGACAGACGCATCGTCGCACTCGGTGACGCATGGCCAGGGAACCGCAACGACATCGTCGTCTTCCGGGAAACTCTCGGCCGGACCCTTCCAGCTCACCCGCGGCTCGCCGGCGACGGCGGCTACCGCGACTGCGCTCAAATCAGAACACCACGTCGCGGACCAGACGGCCGCATCATCAAAGATCGGACCTACAAACGGTTCCGGAAACGGCGAGCAGTAGCCGAACACACCATCGCACGCCTCAAAGACCATCAAATCCTGCGGCAATGCCGCCGCCGCGGCGACGCCATCAACCACGCCGTCGCCGGCGTCGCGGCGCTCCACAACCTCAAGATCGACATCAGCTAACTGAAGCCCCAGAGGTGGTGAGGCACGCACCGAACCGCATTACGGGATATCTCTTAGGGCGGGTTCGCAAGAGGGCCAGGCACTCGGTATCGACCGTGTGGTGAAGACGTGCAACGTGCGCCAGCGCGACCGTGCCCTGGCGACGGGCGATCCGGGGAAGGATGGCCACGGGGTCGGAGTGATTGAGGGCAAGGCCGATCACGGCCACTCCGACGTGCGGCTCGCCGCGTTCGAAGGCCGCGTCGATTTCCTCTGGCTGGTCCATCCCGAGCAGGCCTGTACCGTCCGCCCAGTTGTAGGCCCAGTCAGGGGAACGTGTGTCTGCACCCTCGTGTGTCACGCGCCGACCTTACGACTGGACGTGTACCGCTGCGAGATCAGTTCTTCCTGGGCGGGGGGCCGGGGCGGCTGGAGCCGGCCCGGCAGCGACGGGCGCGGGGGCCCCGACTGCTGTGGAGCCCAATGCGCCATCTCTGGCCAGGGGGAAAGCCGTCGTCGTCTGTCGTCGTTGGGTGCCCTCGGGCGGCCCAGAGACGGCGTGAGAGCGCTCGCCCAGGGAGGGCGCTCGTGCGTCCGAGGCCCGTACTGCTGTTTTCGTCGGTCGGTCTGGCCATGGCTTGTACCCGCAATGCGCGGGATCCTTTACGGCAGTTGCTGCTACCGTAAAGGTCCAACGCGCATTCGAGTGGGGCAAAAATGGGAACCTCCTTTGCCGTAAACAGCTTCAATAGGCAGCTTCTCTTTTGTACGGTGCGGATCGAAACGAGAGGGGTTCGCGGCAGGGGAAGCGGCACAGGTTTCATTTACACTGCCTCTCAAGAGGGTAATGCGTTTACGTTTGTGCTCGTTACGAACAAGCATGTGCTTGAGGGATTTGAGCGTTGCACGATCTTCTTTATTCAGGGAGACGGAGAGGAGCCTGATCTCGACACGCCCGCCATTGGTTACGATATCCCCTGTAATCCCGGCCCCTGGGTTGGTCATTCGGATAAAGATATCGACGTCGCAGTCATGCCTCTAGGCCCCGCCTTGGCTGAGCTCGCCAGCGACGACAGGAGGCCATTTTTTCGTACCATCCCGCCATCAGCGTGCCCTCCGAAGGAGGCGTTGGAGAATTTGGACGTGGCGGAACCAGTTACTTTTGTCGGTTATCCAAATAACCTGTACGACGCTGCCCATAACACGCCAATCCTGCGCCAAGGTACTACCGCTACGCCGATTCAGTTGAATTGGAACGGAACACTGCAATTTTTGATCGATGCGTCAGTCTTTCCCGGGAGTAGCGGCAGTCCTGTATTCACCACGCTTCGCACCTCGTATTTTTCGGGGAATTCCGTTCAGCTGGGCGCAAACACTCCTTACTTTCTCGGGATTGTTGCGGCTGTTTATCAGCGACAAGCGACCGGTGAAATCATCACGGCGGCGAATCGCCCTCAGGTTCTGTACAACGATCTGATCAACTTGGGTATCGTGTATAAATGGACTGCAATTGAAGAGGCTGTCGATCAGATGTGTGCAAAGTATGGCCTTACGAGAACTCGGCTTGATGAGGCACCGGAAAGCCCTGCCCAGATCGCCGAAGAGACCGCTGTCAGCGAGTAGTGATGTCGCTGGAGCCTTGGGTCGGCGGAGTCTTAATGACCGGGTCAACCCTTCGGAGTGCCAGTCCCTTCTTCCCATCCCCACTCGTGACGGCGGTCGGCGCAGGTGAGGTGTGTGGGCAGTGACTCTGAGGTGCTGTGGATGATTCGGAAGAGGTCGTCCTCGTCGGTGGCGGTGGGGATGATCACGGTGAGGACGCGGTCAGTTGCTGCTCCGCAGCGGGGACACGGTGTAGGTGGATGAGCGCGTGGCCGCATGCATCATCTCCTCAGTCAGGTGATCGCCAAGGTAGCCAACCCGGTATGCATCGCAGGTGATCGGGAGGGCCTTGGGCTTCGTGCCTGGTCAGGCCGCGGTGATCGTCGCTGTCCGTGTTGGCGGCGCGGCGGTGAAGGGGCGGTTGTCGCGTAGGAGGGCCCAGAGGACGTCGACGCGGCGGCGGGCGAGGGCGATGACGGCGGGGATGTGTTTGTGGCCCTGGGCTCGCTTTTTGAGGTAGTAGGTGCCGTTGGGGCCGTCGCGGATGATGCTGGTCTGTGCGGAGAGGTAGAACACTCTGCGCAGGCGGCGGCTGTAGCGCTGAGGCCGGTGGAGGTTGCCGGTGCGGCGTCCGGAGTCTTTGGCGACGGGGACCAGGCCGGCGGCAGAGGCGAGGGCTGGCTCGCCGGCTGCCGACGCCTGCACCGCCGCTATTGACGCAACGCCAACAACCTCAATGCGTTCACCCAGCATCGCCCGCACTCTCATCTGTCACCGCCGCCTCGCCAATTGAGATGACTTCAAAACAACAAGCGGAGGCGGTAGGCATCAGCATCCTCTGTGCCACAAGGGCAATTTTTCTGCCCTGGTGTCACATTGCCGGGACCCCATCGGTCCTAAGTTCGACCGGCCAGCGGTCCACCGACCAAGGAGCACACTGATGCAACCCGACACCATCGTCCTCGTCCACGGCTTTTGGGTGACGCCCCGGGCTTGGGAGAACTGGATCGCCCACTACGAGAACAAGGGCTTCCGTGTCATCGCGCCGCCGTATCCTGGATTCGAGGTGGAGGTCGAGGCCCTCAACGCCGACCCGGCCCCGATCGAGACTGTGACTGTTCCAGCGATCATCTCCAGCTTGGAAAAGCTGATCACGGGGCTGGACCGGCCACCCATAGTGATGGGTCACTCCGCCGGCGGCCTTTTCACGCAGATCCTCCTGGACCGCGGCCTCGGCACCGCCGGAGTGGTGATCAACTCCGCGCCCGCTGAGGGCGTGCCGGTCGTACCCCTGTCCCAGATCCGGTCCCTCTTCCCCGTCCTGAAGAACCCGGCCAACCGGCACCGCGCCATCGGACTGGACTTCGACCAATGGCGCTACGCCTTTGCGAACACGTTTCCCCAGGACCAGGTCCGCACCACGTATGAGCGCTACCACATCCCCGCACCAGGCAGCATGGTGTGGAGCGGCTCGCTGGCCAACCTTCACCCCGGCCACACCGACACGTACGTGAACTTCCACAACGCCGACCGGGCGCCCCTGCTGTTCCTCTCCGGCGAAGACGACCATGTCATGCCGCCCAAGGTCCAGATGTCCAACGCCAGGCACTACAAGGCGGAGGGCACCACCACCGAGGTCAAGGTGTTTCCCGGCCGCTCCCACCTGATGGCCGTCCAGGACGGCTGGCAGGAGATCGCCGACTACGCCCTGGACTGGGCGCTCGCCCACTCCTGATTCGGCATCCAAGGCCGCACCTTCTGACGCCTGGCACTGTGACCGCTCGCCCCACCTGATGGCAAGGGAGCGAGCTGCTGATCCGGTCCCGCAAGCGCCAAGCCGAATAACACTGGAAAGCCCTCCCCTCCTACGGTCGACGTACCGGACCGGAAGGGAGGGTTTCGCCATGCCCCCTGCACGGATTCATCCCCATCCAGAGTGATCAACGCATTCACCCCGCAGTAATCGACTTGGACCTATGAGAGCGTCCGCATCTGAATGTGCGGGCCCTTTTGCATACCTCCGCTGTCCCACCTGTCCGACTGGCCGGCTGCGCGGTCACAGACGGCTGCAACACCCACAGGTGCCTCAGCCCGTCGGCAAAGCCGCCGACTCGACAGGTAGGGGGTCGGAGGCGACTTCCGGTCTGTTCTGAACCACAAGGCGTTAAGCGCGGGATGCAGAGCGTCCCCTACTTGCGACGAGCCGCAGCTCGAGGTGGGCGAGAAGGTCACCCAGAGGCCGGGCGGATCAGTCTGCAACGTGGAGCTTCACCCGGCTGGCAGCCCGACCACGGCCTCACCTGACCTGACCTGACGGGAGCCGTTACCAGTCACGGCCGCAGCACTGTCACAGAACCGCCTGCTATCCGGTCATTCCATGAAAAAGGGGCACATCATTCGAGTCCCATACCGCCGGCTTTCCCAGACTTCCCTAGGACAGCACTTGATGACCACGACCAGCCTCGACGCAGTGACACTCGGTAAGCAGTTGAACGCGTCTGACATCTCCGACACGGCAATCGCGCTGCTCGACGAGCAGGGGACGGTCGTCGCATGGACGCACACCGCCGAACGGCTCGTCGGATACTCCGCCAGGGACGCTGTGGGCCGGTCCGCCGCACTCGTGCTGCCCTCCTTCAAGGAAGCGACGCCGACGTCAGCGTTCGTCGAGCAGTGTCATACCGAAAACGGCTGGTCAGGGGCGACAGCGGTGCGCCATCGGGATGGCCGTGTGCTCGACGTCAGCGTGCGCATCACGATGCTGCGCGGTCAGGACGGGACCGCGCGATGGCTCGCGTCCGTGACCGACACCGTCCCGCAGTCCGGGGACCCTATAGACCGATCGGTGCGGGGGCCGCTTCTCGCCCGCGCGGGGATCGGTGTGGGCATTCGTGACCGGCGGCTGCGGTCCACCTACGTAAACGACGTTGCTGAGAGCCACGACGGCATTCCTCGTGACCGACGCCTCGGACGTCGATTCACCGAGGCACTGCCCGGTGCCAATGCCGAAACCATTGAGGCGGTCATGCGGCAGGTCGCCCAAAACGGTGCGACCAAGATCCTCGAGTACCGGACGTGGCTGCCGACGAACCAGGGCCCTGAGCATCAGTTCGCGGTCTCGTTCCAGTGCCTCCAGGGTGCCGACGGCGAATCGCTGGGGGTGTGCGTCATCAGCGCCGACATCACCGCGAGTTGGCAGGCGCGTGAGCGCCTCGCCGTCCTCAGCCAGGCCGGTACGCGTCTTGGCAGCACCCTGGATGTGATGCAGGCCAGCCAGGAACTGGCCGACCTTGCCGTGCCTCTGCTCGCCGACTACGTCGCCGTGGACCTGGAGCAATCGATCTCGATCGGGGAGGGGCCCCCGGTCGGCATCAGTGCGACGACGGGCAATCGCCTCCCCACTTTCCGGCGGGCGGGTCTGGCCTCGATTCACCAAGGCGTGCCGGAATCCCCATGGATGCGCGGCGAGCCGGTCAACGTGCCTCCCGCCTCACCCTTCGCCTCCGTGCTGCGCGACGGGAAGTCCCGCCTGCAGCCGGTCCTCGACACCGCTCCGGGCACATGGGTCGACGAGGTACCGGAACTGGCGCACAGGGTCCGCGAATACGGCATGCACTCGATCATGGTCGTACCCATCCGTGCACGGCGCGCCCTGCTGGGCGTGGCACTGTTCGTCCGCACAACGGATCCCGAGCCCTTCCATGAGGCCGATCTGCTCCTGGCCGAAGAACTCGTCGGCCGCGCCGCGCGCGCGTTGGACAACGCCCGTCAGTACGCGCGCAAACACACCGCCGCCCTCACACTGCAACGCCATCTGCTCCCCCGCCAGTTGCGGGGCGGCACGGCGGTCGAGGTTGCGTCTCGGTACCTGCCCGCGGACGTGGACCACGGTGTCGGCGGCGACTGGTTCGACGTGATCCCGCTGTCCGGCGCGCGGGTGGCGCTCGTCGTCGGAGACGTGGTCGGACACGGCCTCCACGCCGCCGCGACCATGGGCAGGCTCCGCACAGCCGTCCACACCCTCGCCGACATGGACCTGCCCCCCGACGAACTGCTGGCCCAACTCGACGACACGGTCCAGCGGCTGGGCGAGGAAGACGCCGACACCCCGGACCAGGCCCATGTGGTGGCGGGCGCCACCTGCCTGTACGCCGTCTACGACCCCGCCACCCGCCGGTGCACCATGGCATCGGCCGGCCACCCCCCGCCCGCGATCACCGACCCGCAGGGGCGGGTCTCCTACCCGGACCTCCCCACCGGAGCCCCCCTGGGCGTCGGCCTGGGGGACCCCTTCGAATCCGTGGAACTGGAATTGGCCGAGGGAAGCGTCCTCGCCCTGTACACCGACGGCCTGATCGACACCCGCGACCACGACATCGAAAAGGGCATGCACCGGCTGGGCAACGCCCTCGCACAACCGGGCCGATCTCTGGAAGACCTCTGCGACATCGCAACGAAGACCGTCCCCGACCAGGCTCCGTGCGACGACGTCACACTCCTCCTTGTCCGGACCCGTTCTCTCAGCCCGAGCCGTGTGGTCACCTGGGAGCTGCCCGGTGACCGGTCCGCCGTCTGCCGCGCCCGCAACCTGGCCACACGTCAGCTGACGGAATGGGGCCTGGAAGGTCTCGAGGACGACACGAAACTGATCGTCAGCGAACTCGTCACCAACGCCATCGGCCACGGCACCGGACAGATCGAGCTGCGGCTCATCCGGCACCAGGTCCTGACCTGCGAAGTGTCCGACGCCGGCCCCTGCCCTCCGCGTCCGCGCCGCGCACGCGCCACGGACGAGAACGGGCGCGGCCTCTTCCTTGTCACCAACCTGTCCCGCAGGTGGGGGTCCCGCTCGATAACGGGAGGCAAGGTCGTCTGGGCCGAACAAGACCTCCCCCACGCCTCAGGCCCCCGATCGGCGGCTGCCTGAGGTCGAACTCACCGACCTCTCGAAGCGGGCTTCGCAGGGGCGTCCATTCTTCGACCAAGCCGAGGGAAGCGACCCCTCTGACGGGTAGATGTCACCGTTGACGGTCCATTGCCATCGGGTCAAAACGGGGGCGCTGTTCGATGGTAGATGAGCCCCTCCTGGTCCGGGCCGCAACCGGCGGACAGGGCAGAGCCGTGACCGACGCGTTGTCGCGTCGCGGTGCCAGGGCGCGGGGTCGGCGATGGCGTGGACGATCCTCGGAGAGTGCCCCGCACTCGCCCCAGGCAAGGGATGCAGCGGTCGGGTGGTCGCGATGCCCCGAGACCGCCACCACCCCTGCCCGCCGCTTCGGACCAGCCCTGGGCCGAGTGCTGGCTGGTCATACTGTGTGCATGAATTCGGGGATGCTTGAAGCGATCCTTTACTGCCTGCAGTTCAGCCGCGAGTTGGGCGATGAGGAAGTCGAGCGCATCAGTCGCATGATCCTGGAGCAGCCGTTCTACGACCTCACCACGGAAGAGCAGTACGCAGGGATCGAGGCGGCAGTCGCGGTGGACGCCTGGGAGAAGGACCTGTCGTGGCAGCCGCATGACGAACCCTCAGTCCGCAACTTCCTGCGGCTTCTACTGGAACGTCTGGACGCGCTGCGGCCATGGCAGGAGCCGCCGTTCCGCAGCCTTGGGCTCGGCCGCTGGCAGGAGTTCAAGCACGGGACGCCGCTGGCCCACGTGCAGCTCTACTCCCCAGCGCAGGACCAGATGCACGCGCGCCTGCGCACCGTGCCCGAGGACCAGCACCGACTGCGGGCACTGGTGCTGCGTCTGCGGTCCGGGGACGAAGTCGCCCTGGTGGCACCGCCGCTGCCGAACGGAGACGACGCGGTGCTGATGGCGGTGCCACCGCACCGGCCCGCACAGAAGGTGATCGAGGCGTTTCTCACCCATACGGGGTATCCGCCTGGACGGGTGTCCCCCGCGGGCCGGCGGTGGTGGGGACGGCGGAGCGGTGGAACGCTGCCTCCGGGGCTTCGGGGTTGAACGAGCGAGCCGGATCGTGGCGCCACTTGCCCTGGTATGCCGTCAGTTCGCCCAGGTGGGCTCGTAATGACCTTGCCGTTGTCAGGCGTGCAACCCCGGCTGGAATGACCAACGGTCTTCGGCCAGGAACGGCCCGTCGAGGACTGAACCTCCCGCCGGGAGGCGAAAGAGCTTTGGTCCCGCGCCGTTCACACCCTGGACATCGGCGACGACCTGCGCGGATGCCGTCCGGTGGGATCGTGTGCCCTGCGGCCGCCGGGCGCGCCCGAGACCGCGCGTGATCCCGGCCGGTCCAGCACCATGTCCGCACAAGCTTGAGCGACGGCGAGGAACCGATGAACCCGAGCGACGCTGACCGTTCTGAACTGGCCGTCGCCGAACACGACGCCGAACCTGTGGCGGGGGCCATTCCGCTGCTCGACGCCCCGCAGACCGCCGCGGCGGGGGTGGCTATGTGGATCTTCGTCGTCGGCCCGCCGATCAGCCTGATCGCCGTGGTGCCGTTCGTGTGGGGATGGGGCCTGTCCGCGCTGGACGTCGGCATGGCGGTGGTCGCCTACCTCGTGTCCGGCTTCGGCCTCACTGTCGGTTATCACCGCCTCTTCACGCACCGCTCGTTCAAGGCACGGCGGGGCCTGCGGATCGCCCTCGCCGTCGCGGGTTCGCTGGGGGTCGAGGGCTCGCCGGTCCAGTGGGTGGCAAACCACCGCCGTCACCACGCCTTCGCCGACCGAGAGGGCGACCCGCACTCGCCCTGGCGCTACGGGACCGACACCCGCGCGCTGCTCAAGGGCCTTCTGCACGCGCACATCGGATGGATGCTGAAGCGTGAGCTGAGCAACCGGGCCAGGTTCGCGCCCGACATCGCCGCCGATCCCGATATGCGGCTCATCGGCCGGCTCTTCGGGCCGCTGACCGCCGTCTCGCTCCTGCTCCCGGCGCTGGTCGGCGGGCTCGTCACCGGCACCTGGACCGGAGCTCTGACCGGGTTCTTCTGGGCCGGCGTGATCCGGATGGCGCTGCTGCACCACGTCACGTGGTCGGTGAACTCGGTCTGCCACGTCGCGGGCAAGCGCCCGTTCGCCAGTCGGGACAAGGCCACCAACTTCTGGCCGCTCGCACTGCTGTCCTTCGGGGAGAGCTGGCACAACTCACATCACGCCGACCCCACGGGCGCGCGCCACGGCGTGCTGCCGGGCCAGCTCGACCCCTCGGCACGCCTCATCTGGATATTCGAGAAGCTGGGCTGGGTCCACGACGTTCGCTGGCCGAGCCCCAGCCGTCTCAGCGCTCGACTGCTGCCCGAGCCGATCGGTTCGGCCGAGTCCGCGGCCTGATGTCCCGGGGCGCGCGTCGCCGCGGCGTCCCGCGCTCATGGGACACAGCAACCGGCGCGGGGCGTTCGCGCGCTGGTCTGCCCTCCCCGGCTCAGCCGAGCAGCTGAGCCGGGGTGTCGTTTCGGCGGCGAGCCGCGCTGTGTGCGGCTGCTGTGCGTGAGCGGTGTACCGGTCCTGCTGCCCGCGCGGTGCACGGGTCATCCGGCCGAGCACGTCCTCAGCGAGCCGTCGCCCCGTGCTGCCGGACAGCGCCGACCACGATCCCCGCGATCAGGAGGGCCACCCCCGCAGCCAGCCAGAACCAAGGGTTGTACTCGTCCACGCACGACTGACCGGTGGCTGTGGTGGTACACACGGTTCCTGGGCCTCCCCGATTGAGGAACGCCACGTACAAGAGCGGTGCTCCGAGCCCGGAGATCACACCCGGAAGTCCTGCCGAGGAGCCCCGCCGGGACGCCAGCAGGCCGGCCGCCACGATGGTGACGAGCAACAGGTAGAGGCCGATGGTGAGCAGGGTCAGAAGGCTGAGCGACCCCACTGCGCCGACGGCGAGCCAGCCGCAGAACCATGGCCAGACGCTGGTTCTCATTCGTTCTCCTCGGTCGACTGCTGTGGCTGAGGGTGCCCTTGCCGGAAACCACGTCCGCCGGGGTCACGCCACATATTCGTACTCGTGGTGGGTGTCGCCAAACGTTCACGGCCAGATATGTCGAGGCGGGCGATCTGCTCCAATTCGGTGATCTTCCCAGGCGAGGAGCGCAGCGGTCAGGCGATCCCGATGCCCGGATGAGGCCGTCGGGACGGATAGACCCACTCGAACTCCCGTAAAACGTCGTTGCATTGGGTGGGTCGGTCGTGGCAGGCGAGGAGCGCAGGAGCGTTCCTCGCAGGACGCCGGGATAGTGTGCACCCGTGGAGCGGATCTTGGTGGTGGGTGTCACCGGTGCGGGCAAATCCACGCTTGCCCAGACTTTGAGCAGTCGTCTGGGCGTGCCCTACCACGAGATGGACGCGCTGTACTTCAACGGCCCCAACTGGGCCACCAACAACAAGTTGGTCGAAGACGTAGCACGGCTCACCGCCGAGCCTCGCTGGGCCATTGACTCTCTCGGCTATCCGGAAGTCCGTGACCTGCTGTGGGACCGGGCCGACACCGTGATTTGGCTGGACTATCCCAAACGGGTCATCATGCCCCGCGTACTGCGCCGGTCCATCCGACGCACCGTCACACGCGAAGTCCTCTTCGGCGGCAACAGGGAGACCTGGACGGAGTGGCTGAGCCGGGAACACCCGGCCTGGTGGGCCTGGTCCCAACACGGCGCCCGCCGCCGCGAAGTCGAGCGCCTTGTCCGCGATCCTCGCTTCGCCCCTCTCGACACCCTCCGCTTCGTGCACCCCAGTGACATGGCGGCCTGGCTGGCGTCCCTCTGACCCGGCGGGCCAGGCAGCTGGGCCCCCGCTTCGTCGACGGGCCCGCATCCTGCCAGGGGGACGCTGGTCTCGGTCGTCACTCAGCGAGTCGGCCCTGCTCAAACGGTATGAGGTGCGCGTCAAATGGGCGAGCGTCTCGGCCGGGGCGATCTTCAAGGGACTGCCCCTTGATCGTGTGCGGCCGGCGTTGGTAGTGGCAGGGCAGCCTCTCGATGTGGTCAACGAGCCCGCCGACACCGCAGGTGGCGGAATGACGACATGCGGCAGAATCTCGCCAGAGCATCGGAGATTCCGATGGTGTATGCGGTGCGCAGGTATACGCCAGCGGTTCGACCGAACCGCGCACCGTCGCCCAAGGAGAGACCCACCTCGCGCATACCCATCTTCAGACGGCGTGCCGCAACCGCGGCCGCCCTCGCTGTGATGGCCCTTCAACTGCCCATGGCCGTCGCGGCACACGCCGCGGCGAAGACCCAGGCAGCGCAGTCCGACGTGGTACGGCAGTGCGCCGATCCCAAGCCGGGCACGTTCTCCTGCTTCGCGCTGCGGCGCACCGATGTCCCCGCCCGACACGGAGTCCAGCCGTTGGCCGCCACCCCCAGCGGCTACGGACCCGGCGACCTGCAGAGCGCGTACTCCATACCCGCGGGCGGCGGCGCCGGCCAGACCGTCGCCATCGTCGACGCGTACGACGACCCGAACGCCGAGGCCGACCTGGCCGTGTACCGGCAGCAGTTCGGGCTACCGGCGTGCACCACCGCCAACGGCTGCTTCTCCAAGGTCAGCCAGCGCGGCGGCACCGACTACCCCGCCCCGAACGCCGGTCGGGCCGGTGAGATCTCGCCCCGAGCAGCGTCTCCATGACGGTCAAGCCCCCTGCCACGTGGGGCAAGGTCGCCGGCGCGGTGACCGCCCCCGGCGGGGCGCCGATCGTCGCGGCGACCGTGCAGATCAACACCTCGGCGGCGCACTACACGCTCAAGACCGGCAAGGACGGCACCTACCAGCTGTGGCTGAACGTCCACAGCAACCCGCTCCAGGTGGTCGCTGCCAAGGACGGCTTCCAGCCGGCCGTCGCCACGGTGAGGATCTCGAAGGGAGCGACCACGACACAGAACTTCACGCTGCTCAAGGACTGACCGGCGCCCTGGACCGGATGCGGCCGGCGTGCCGCCTCCGGTCCGGCAACGGCCCAGTCGCCCTGGTCCGGTCTCGCGCACCCTGAGGGTGAGCCGGCCGCCGGTCAGTCCGGTGGCCGGCTCACTCGTCCCCGACAGCACTTGACCGCCCGTAGGCGTAGCGGGAAGGGCCCCCGAACTCGAACAGGTCGCCGGACGCCAACTCCAGGTCGGTGTGAGGCTTTCGGCGTCATTCCGTCCGGAAGCGGTACGACGCCTGTAGCCGGGGGCCGATCGATATCGGATCGCGTGAGAAGGATGCGAGCTGGCACGCTGCCTCTATGGATCACGCAGAAGTACTGCTCATCGGAGGGCGGGCCGGAGTCGGCAAGACGACGGTGGGGTGGGAGGTTTCGGCGTTGCTGCGGGCTGCGGCGGTCTCGCATGCGGTCATCGATGGAGACTTCATGGGTCAGGTACATCCGGCCCCGGAGGGCGATCCTCATCGTTCGGACATCACGGAGAGCAATCTGACTGCTGTGTGGGCGAACTTCGCCCGGCGCGGCTACCGCCGGCTGATCTATACGAACACTCTGAGTGTGCTACCTGAGGCGACTGGGATGTTCGAGCGTGCCATGGGGACGGGGGGCGGATCGTACGGGTCCTGCTCACCGCCTCCGATGCCACCGCCCGCGAGCGGCTGGTGCGCCGGGAACTCGGCTCGGAACTGGAGCAGGAGCTGGAGGGCAGTGCCCGCAAGGCGCGGCTGCTGGACCAGCGGGCCCCTGCGGAGACCGTGCGCGTGATGACGGATGGGCGGGCTGTCGTGGACATCGCGCGCGAGGTGGTGGCCGCCACCGAGTGGGCCGGGCAGGACCCCGCGAGTAAACCGTGATCGCCGGGCGCCGAAAGGACGGACCTATTTGCGTGCGGCCCAATCACTAGGTCGAGCGATGCGCTGTCGGCTTTTCCAATCGACACTGGTCGCGTCGGTAGTTATTGCTCCCCGGGAATTGCGGACGGACTGCATTTGCTCGATGAGCCCCATGCTCCGACGGTGCCCGGGTGGACCGCGACGGCGGTCGTGGAGCTGTGTGGCTGCACCGGGGGCATCAGTAGTTGAGTAATGCAAGGAGGAATGACCATGAACAAGTTCATGCGGCGTATTGCCACCGCGACTGCTTCTCTCGCAGTGGCCGGAGGTGCGCTCCTCGCTGTCAGTACTTCCGCAACCGCGGCTCCACTTCCGGCCGACGCGCCCGTCCCCGCCCGGGCAGGTGTGGTTGCGGACGCGGGGACCACCGGAGAGAACGACAGCGGAAACGGAGACGGCAGCGTCGGGTACAGCCGGTACGACCGCTTCTACCCCTGGATCTGGGAACAGCTCATGACGTTCGGATACGACCCCTACCCCGGTCCCCAGCACTCCGCGAACGAAAGCTCCGACGCTCGCTGACAGGCCACCCTCTCGTGCGAGCCCGGCATGGGTAGAGCTGGACCCGGCACGGGCCAAGAAGATCCGCGAGCCCGGGATGCACTCGCCCATGGTCGCACCGATGCGCGCACGCGGCGTCGTGCTCGGCCTTGCCGTCTTCCTCCGCTCGGACAACCCCGCGTTGTTCGAGGAGGACGACCTTCTGCTCGCCGAGTAGTCGACGGGGCCGGGCAGCGCTGGGCCCGGACAACGCCAGGCGGTACACGCGCGAGCGCACCACCGCGCCCAGTCTCCGGCACCGCCTCCTCCATGTGCCCGGTGGCTCCGCCGTCGACGTGGTCAGGCCCTACTTCCCGGCGAATACGGAAGAGGGCGTCAGCAGTGACTACTCGCGTACGCCCCCGACCGGACCGTCCTCGCCGCAGCCCTCGCGTTCACGTACCTGCACCTCGCGTCGGCCGTGAAGGTGTCCCGCAGGTGAGTGAGTGCTGTGCCCATGACCAGGGCGACCGAAGCGGGTCCCGTCCGTCGCAGCACCCCCGTCATGAGACTGCCGGACGCGATCACCCAGGGACCCCACGAGGGCGTCGGCGAGCGCCTGACCCCGTTCGTCCTCAGCGTCTGGGAGAACCCCCACGACCGTACGCCACTGCCGGCGATTCTCCGGTCCGCCCTGACCAACGAGTCCGCTGCCGCCGTCTTCCGCCGCATGGTCGCCATGCAGCTGCTGCGACGCGCCGCGGGCCAGCTGGACATCCAGGAGCCCGAACTGCGCGCCGAGCCGGCAACCGCCCAGCTGGTCTGGGTGGCGGTACTGCGATACGTGATCAAAGTGGAGCCGCTGGCCTCCGCGGACTTGGAACAGCTGGTGGCACAGGTGGCACCGGTCGTGCAGCGGCATCTCACGAACCCCTGACGAGTGCCCGGCGTCCCACCGGCACAACGGCGCGCCGCGCCAACATCGCTGCCTGCCGCTGTGCGGTCGGCAAGCCGCAGCCCGCCACGCCTCCCTTGGAAAGGCCACGCGGTGTCAATCATGGCGATCGGCAGCAGCCGAGCCACGGATGCCCCCGGCGCTGTCAGCGTCGACGGCCTTCGGTCTGGGCACCTGGTGACGAGGTGGATCACCGGGCAGCGCTGGCGGGATCACGCTTCGGCGCTCGCGCAAGCACGCTGCCAGGTGACCGTTGCCCCTCGATCAGACGGTGGAGACCACTTGGCCGTACGTCAGACGCGGGGAGCGTGTGAACCACGCGTTCTCGCCCGGCTTGCCGATGTTGACGACGACGAGAACCGAGTGCTCGCCATCGCCGAAGAACTCCTTGTCGATGCCCTCGGCGTCGAAGCCGGTCATCGGTCCTGCAGCCAGACCGGCGGCACGAATGCCGACGATGAAATAGCCGATCTGGAGGAGCGCGTTGAGCTTCGCTGATCGCTCACGCACTTCACGCTCGGCGAAGAGATCCTTGGCTTGCGGGAAGTGCGGGAACTGACTGGGCAGTTCCTCGTGGAACTCATTGTCCGCGGCAAGGATGGCGACGAGCGGGGCAGCCGCGGTCTTTTTGCGGTTGCCCTCGGACATGTGCTTGGCGAGACGCTCGCGCGCCTCGGCGGAACGGACCAGCACGATACGCAGCGGCTGCTGGTTCATGGAGGTGGGCCCGTACTTGACCAAGTCGTAGATGGCCTCGATCTGTTCGTCCGTCACCGGCTCGTCGGTGAAGGTGTTGGCGGTCCGTGCCTCCCGGAACAGAAGGTCCTGGGCAGCAGGGTCGAGAGCGAGGGGCATGGTGAACCTCTTACGGGTGAGCGACTTTGATTTCTAGGTGATTCGGCGAACTGCAGAGCAGAGGTACTGGGCGCTGACACCCAGCAGGTACACGGCGGTCGTGGTCGCCCCGACGAGCCCCCACAGGAGGGGCCCTGAACAACACCGCGCGAGCAACAGGCTGACCAGCGCGGCGAAAGCGGCCATGGGCAAATGGAAGGCGGCCCATATCCACGTGCCGGCCGGGACGGACCTGTCCGGCGTCATGAGGGCACCGCCGTACGCGACAGCACCCAACGCGACGAAGGCGAACGTCGCACCAGTGAGGCCCGCCAGGACCTCGGCCGCCCCGGGGGCGCCCCGATCGGACGACGTCACCGCGGTGGCGGTCCACAGCGCCAGGGTGTATCCGTGCGGGGCCGCGCTCGCGGCCACGACAGCGCGGAGTCGGCCGCGGTATCCGCGTTCCCGGCCTGCCTCGGCACTGCGACCGACCGCCCTGCGGTGCGGCTCGCTATCCGCGCGCGACATGGGTGAAAACCTTGCCGGGTCGGTACTCCTTCTCGAGCGCCTCGTATGCGACGCGGGTCCGCGAGACGGGAACCGCCCGGTCGGTGTCCGGGCTCAGCCGTCTGCTCCTGATCCACTTGCTGATGGAGTCGAGCCCGTCTGCGGCCGGCTCGACGACGAAGCACAATCCGTGTGGGCCATGGTCCCGGCCCGCCCGGACCACATCGCCGGGCCTTGGCTCGGCACGCGGTGCGGTCTTGTGGATCAGCCGGTCGGGGCCTCCGCGCCGGTGTGCGCCTACTTCGCGCATCGTGTTCATGAGGCGGTCACTTCCTGATGAAAGGCGGCGCCGTGCGCATTGCACGCCGTCGCCACCAGCATCAGCAGTACCGCCGCAGCAGGCATCGCCCATTCAAGGGATCCTGGCGCTCGCGCCCTGCCCCTCGGGGCCGCTCAGTCCCCCAGGGCTCACGCCCCGCCGCTCAGTCCCCCACCGCTCAGTCCGCCCCGTCGGCGAGACCACCCCGTTCGACCGCCAGACGCGTCAGTTCGACTCGCGTGTTGATACCCAGCTTGGTGAAGATGTGCTTCATGTGGGTGTTGACGGTGTGCACGGACACATAGAGCCGGTCGGCGATGGCCCGGTTGGTGAGGCCGTCCACGACCAGCGGAATCAGCTTCCGCTCGGATTCGGTCAGGTCCCCCCACTCCGGGGAGCCGATCGTGTGGTGCCGTGGAGCGCCGGTGCGCACGCCGAGTTGCCGAAGGCGCCGCCTGATCCGTTCCTGATCGCGCAGGGCTCCCGAAGCCGACGCCAGCTCAGCCGCTTCCTCGAAATACGGGATCGCCGGCGTTGGATCGGGCGATGCGGCCATGAGCTCGCCGAGGTCCTCACAGGCCGCAGCCAGTGCCAGCGGCCTGCCGGTGCTCCGGTAACCGGAGATGGCGGACTCCAGGGCGCGGGGGTCGCTGTGGAGCAAGCCGTCCACATGGGAGCGGACCGCGCCGAGGATCAGCCGGCTGTCGTCCTGTGCGGTCAGGCTGCGCAATGAGTCGGACACGGTCTGCGCGAGCGACGGGTCCTCGGCTCGGAGCGCGATGCGCACCATCGCGGGCCAGTGGGACGGAGGTATCGCAAGCAGCCGCGTCGGCTCGAGCTGTCCGAAGCTGTCCTTGAATCTCGCTGCCGCCGCGGCATCCCGGCCCTCCGCGTGCGCCAGGCAGGCGCGCGCGAGCGACACCCATAGGCCGTACCGCTGCGTGGCTGTGCCGGAACCGGCTTCGGCGGCGCCGAGATGGTCCCTGGCCTTGGCGAGGTCACCGCGTCTGGTCTCCACCAATGCGAGCACGGAGCGGGCCCGCGGATTCGGTTGCATGATCTCGAGTTCGTCCGCCACGGTCAGACTCGCTTCGGCCTCCACTGCCGCGTCGTCCAGTGCTCCCTGTTCGAGGAGTGCGCAGGCACGAGCGGCATGCCAGAGGGGAAGCGACCAGCCGAGACCCAGGGCCTCCGCTTCGCGCTGCCCCTCCCGCAGAATCCCCTCGGCGTCTGCGAGCCGGTCGCTGCTGGTCAGTACCGTGGCCAGCCACAGCGCCGGAATCCGCGGGGGCCGCAGGTGGAGCGCGGCGGACTCCGTGCCGGCGCGCCGTGTGGCCTCCTCGGCAAGCTCGAGGGCCCGGGCAAGGCGCCCGCGGTAGAAGCACGTCTGTGACTGGAACACCATCGCGCTGACGACGAGAGCCGGATCGTGGCTGCGGTAGGCGGCCTCGACCAGTCCGGTGTCGATCTGTTCCGCAGCGGCGACGTCTCCGAGGTACACGTGGCCCGTCGCCTTGGTCTTCAGCAGGCGGATGCGCACGTCAGGCGAAAGCCCGGGAAGGTCCAGGGCCCGCTCGAGGTGGGTCATCGCGGCGGCGTCCTCGCCCGCCGCCTGATAGATCTCGGCAGCCACCAGGCGCAGGCATGCCTCCTGCGACGGCTCAAGACCGTCCGACAGGGCGGCGTCGATCAGGTCGAGGGCCTCGTGAACCCGGCGGGTACGGCCGAGGTAATCGGCGGCGTCGGTCAGCAGGGTGATTCGACGCCGATCGTGTGGGGGCAGCAGGCCGGCGATCCGGAGAGCGAAGTCCGCAGCCGCGTCGGGGGCCGTCAATGACAGTTCCCGTACGGCAGTGGTCAGCGTGGTCACGGCGGCGTCGTCGACCGGGCCGCCCGACATGACGACGTGCCAGGCCAGCTCCGCCGATCGTGCTCCGACGCCACGCAGAGTGTCGGCAGCCTCCCGATGCAGAGCGGTCCGTACGGCCACCGGCAGGTTCTCGTGGACAGCCTGCCGTATGAGGTCGTGGCGGAAGGCCAGTCGTGGGCCGTCGGCCGAGAGCAGCCCGGCGTTCAGGGCGGCCTCGACACCCGGCAGCAGGCTGCCGACCTGCCTGCCGAGCATTCGGGCGGCCGTGCCCAGGTCGAATTCGCGGCCGAGGACGGACCCGATCTGGAGGAGGCGCACGGCATCCTCCGGGAGCCGGTCCAGACGCGCGGCGGCACTCCGCCGGAAACCGCCGGGGATCGAGTCGTGCAGGAGGTTCGCCACGCCCCCCTCGATTTTGACGGCATCCGTGTCGGTAAGAGCGCGCACCAGTTCGATCGCCAGGAACGGATTGCCCGCGACGCCTCGCAGGAGCTTGGCCAGACCGGGTGACGGCTTCGCCCCGAGGACATCGGCCGCGATGTGCTGCAGCTCCTGCTGCGGCAGGGGGCCGAGGGTCAACCACCGGGCTCCGAGACGTTCGAGGTCCTCTCGCACCTTGGCCACGGTCGGCCGCTCGGTCTCCGACCGGACCGCCAGAACCCACAGGATCCGCGAGGCGGCCAGTCGTCCGGGCAGGGTGCGGAGCACGAAGAGGGTTGCCGGATCCGCCCACTGGGCGTCGTCCACAAGCACGGCCACCGGGGCGCGCTGAGCTCGCTCCTCCAGAGCGTCCGTGATGCCGTCCAGCAGCCACAGCCGCTGGTCGTCGGTGGCCGCGGCGGCTCGGTCACGATCGGCGGAGGACTGCAAGGCGGACTGCAGGGCGGCTCCTGCCGCGTACTGGTCGAGCTCGTCGGCCTGTACTGACACCACATCGAACCCGAACTGCCGCGCCAGCTCGTCCAGCTCCACGAGCAGCCGGCTCTTGCCGACGCCAGGTGCGCCTTCCACGACGACGCAGGCACCCTGTCCACCACGTACCGCTTCCAAGGCCTCACGGACAGCCACGATCTCGCGGTCCCGTCCCCTGAGGCGCAGCCCGGGCATGGCCCGGTTGCCGGGCCCACGGGCCCGGTCGCCCGCGGGGTCTGTGCTGCGCATGGATCAAGCATGCCGCACGGCACATGTGCCCTCAACGTCGCTTCCCCTGGGCTCGGCGATTTCACCCGGGTGATTCCCGGTTCCGCGCCGTCCTCTCACCCCGCCGCGACGCATGCTCCGTGCCGTCCAGATCTCTTGCCCCTGGAGAGGAGCACGACGTGCGTACAGGCAAGGAATACCTGGCGGCACTGAACGACGGCCGCAAGGTGTGGGTGGGCGACGAGCTCGTCGAGAACGTGGCCACGCACCCCAAGACCCGGGCGTATGCCCGCAGGCTCGCGGACTTCTACGACCTGCACCACCGTCCGGACCTCCAGGACGTCATGACGTTCGTGGACGAGGACGGCGTCAGGCGGTCCATGACGTGGTTCCAGCACCGCACCAAGGAGGACCTGAAGCGCAAGCGGCGCTACATGGAGACGGTGCTGCGGGAGCTCGGCGGCGGGGCGACCCCGCGCACTCCGGACGTCAACAACTACGTACTGATCACCTACGTCGACGACCCGGAGCCCTGGAGCAGCCAGTCCGTCGGCACCGATGGGCGGGATCTGGCCAAGGGGATCATCGACTTCTGGAACGAGGTGCGAGAGAGCGACCTCAACACGACGCCGGCGTTCGTCGACCCGCAGACGGACCGCTCGCGCGATTCCGCGCAGGCCGAGTCCCCTGCCCTGCAGGTGGTCGGCACCTCGGACGAGGGCATCACCGTGCGGGGCGTGAAGGCGATCAGCACCGGAGCTGCCTTCGGTGACTGGATCCACATCGGCGTCTTCTACCGCCCCGGCATTCTGCCGGAACAGATCATCTTCGGGGCGGTCAAGCCCAACACCCCGGGGGTCACCATCATCTGCCGGGAGAGCAACGTCAGGGACGGCGAGGAGGTCGAGCACCCGCTCGCCTCGCAGGGCGACGAGTTGGACGCGGTCATCGTGTTCGAGGATGTGCTCATCCCCTGGAATCGGGTGTTCCACATCGGTAATCCCAAGCACGCGTCGCTGTACCCGCAGCGCGTCTTCGACTGGCTGCACTACCAGGCCCTGGTGCGCCAGATGGTGCGCGCCGAGCTGATGCTCGGTCTGGTCCTGCTGATCACCGAGCACATCGGTACCTATCAACTGCCCCCGGTCCAGACCCGGATCGCCCGGTTCGCCAGCTTCCACCAGACGCTCAAGGCACATGTGATCGCTTCGGAGGACGAGGGGTTCACCACGCCGGGTGGCCTCTACAAGCCGAACGTCCTGATGTTCGACTTCGGGCGGGCGTATTACCTCGAGAACATCGCCGGCATGGTCCACGAGGTCGTCGACCTGGCCGGACGTGCCTCGCTCATCTTCCCGACCGAGGGGCAGTGGCAGCAGTCCGAACTCCGGCCGTGGCTGGAGGCGTTGCAGACCGGACCGGTCGGGAGGCCGCACGACCGGCTGAAGATCAGCCGCGTGATCCGCGATCTGTTCCTGTCCGACTGGGGCGACCGCATCAGCACCTTCGAGAACTTCAACGGCACTCCCCTGCTGGCCATCCGCACGCTCACCATGAAGCGTGCCGAGATGTCCCCCAACGGCAGTATGGCTGACCTCGCGCGCAAGGTCTGCGGCATCGAGAGCGCGAGCGCCGAACAGAAGGAGACCGCGTACACGTCTCAGGCGGACTACGCCCGCCGCCAGGACGCTTCGTAGCGGGATGCAAGGGCCCGGATCAGAGCACGCCGCACTCCCGGGCCCTTGCGACCGCTCCGCTCCTGTCGTGCGCGCCGAGTTTGCGGAAGATCGCCCGTACCTGTGTCTTGACGGTGTTGTGGGACACATAGAGTTCCGAGGCGATCTCACGCAGCGTCAACGGACCGCACAGGGCGCGGAGCACTCGGCGCTCCCCCAGCGACAGGTCCTGGGGGCCGGGCACGGCGGGCGCCACCATCGATTGCTTGCCGAGCCGCCCGAGCAGATCCGTCAGTACCCCTGGTGACTCGCACCGGTCCGCTGCCCGCTCGGCCGCCTCGCGGGCGACCCGCGCCGCGTCGGCATTGTGCCGCGCACTCTCAAGTCGTGCCCGCGTGAAGTGGCACAAGGCGCGTACGTGGGGTTCGCCTCCGGCGCGGGGCGAGCCCGCCAGCGCCGCTTCGGCATCGGTCAGAACGCGCTCTGCCTCCTCGACCTGTCCTTCCTCCATGAGTACGCCGGCCCGGCCGATGTAGGCGGACACAGCGACGAAGTGCCTGCTCAGGCCGGCCGTCGCGGCCGCCTCGAGGGCCTCGTCGCTCAGCACGCGCGCGGGCTCGTGGCGGCCGGCCAGCAGCGCGGACATCGCCCGCAAGCCCAGCGCGCGGACGAGCGCCAAGCTGTGCCCGGCCGCATGCGCATCACGGGTCGCCTCGCCGAGCAACGCCTCCGCTTCCTCGTACCGGGAGGTCCACAGCATCGCAGCACCGCGGGCCGTACTGGCCAGAGCCCGCCAGGAAGTCAACGGCATGGTGCCGCCCACGGCGGATTCGCCGAGATGCTCGGCGGTCAGGATCTCCCCCTCCAGACAGCAGGCGACGGCCTGAGCGACGGCCGCCGCATCGGACACCGTGCTGCCGTCGCCGACCGTCTCAGGCCCCGTCTGCCTGAGCCGGGCCACCTCGAGCCAGCGCCGCGCCTTTCCCGGGGCGCCCCCCGAGAGCGACGCCATCGCCGCCACAACGCACAATCTTGCGTCGGCGGCCACCGTGCGGGGCGGCAAGAGGTCCAGCCAATGCGAGACCTCGGCACGACGGCCTGCCGAGATCGCCTTCTCCCAGGCGTCGAGGATCGACGCGACGGCCGCGGACTCGTCGCCGCCCAGCACCCAGTGCCGTACGGCCGCGGTCGTCTCGCCCTGCCGGGAGTACCACTGACCCGCCGACCGGTGCAGGGACCCGACGGTATCCGGCCCTTTGGACGTCAGGACGTCGGACAGGAGCGCGGACAATGCCCGGTGATGCCGGTACGCCGACGGAACAGCGGCGACGGGCACGAGCAGTTGTACGGTCCGTGCGAGCTCGTGCAACAGAACGCCCGCCCGGTCACCAGCGAGCGCCTGGCACGGCCCGGCGCTCAGCTCGTCGAGCACACTGGTACGCAGCAGGAACCGGCGCTGTTCGGTGGTGAGCCGGTAGAGCACCTCGGTCGCCAGATACTCGGTGACCGCATGCCTGCCGCGGGCCAAGTTCCCTTCCATGTCGGCCTTGTTCGCCGAGCGGGACAGTGTGCGCCCCATGATGCTCAGCCCTGCCGCCCACCCTTCGGTGGCCTCGTGCAGCGCGCTCGCCGTGTCCGGGCTCGGAGCGGAGCCGAGCAGATCGGTGAGCACTGCCTGTGCTTCCTCGAGGGTGAAGGCCAGGTCGTGCTGGTCCAGTTCGGCGGTCAGGCCCCGGGCGCGCAGCGCCGGAAGGGGCCTTCCGGGAAGGTGCCGGGTCGACAGAACGATGCGGAAGCCCTGGGGCAGCCTCGTCAGGAAGTCTCCCAGTCCGCGGACCGCGTCGGCGTCCGTGATGGATTCCAGTCCGTCGAGGATCAGCGTGAGCGGGCCTGCTCCGCCCGGGCCGGCCACAAGGCTCGGCAGGAGCTCCTCGAGCCATGCGTCGAGCGTCCATTCATCGCTGTCGGGGCGGGTGGGCAGTGTCGGTCGTGCCTCGTGCAAGGCCCGCAGAATGCCGGCCCAGAGCCGGCCGGGGACGTTGTCGTACGCGTCGAGGGTGAGCCAGGCGCACTCTCCGTGAGCCGCCAGGCCTCGCGACCACTCGGTCAGGAGCACCGTTTTCCCGGCACCAGCCGGCGCGGAGACCACGACCACGGGCTCGGTCGCCGCGTCAAGCCGGCGCAGCAGACGCGGGCGTGTCAGGAGATGCGGGGGCTGGGCCGGAGGATGCAGCTTGAAGGTCGGCACGGAGCTGGTCATGGCACCTTCCGTGGACTCGTCGGAACGGGCGGAGCCCCCGACGTCCATGGCTCACCTCGGAAGAGCCGGACATCGGGGGCCGTAGTGGGCCGGTCACGGACCCCGCAGCGGCGCCCTTCGGACCGCTGCCGGCAGGACTAGTGCGGAGCCCTGATCGCGCCGAAACCTCCCGCAAAGTGGAGCAGAGGCCGGCCATCGCCCCTGTGTCCGCAATAGCGGACGTCACCCACGAAGATGGTGTGATCGCCGCCGGGGAGCGCCGCGGCCACGTCGCACACAACAGCCGCGATGGCGTCCTTCAACACCGGCACACCGTGGTCGTCGACAGTCTCGACGCCCGCGAACTTGTCCGGCTTGGAAGCGGCGAAGTTCCGCGCCAGGGACTCGCTGTCCTCGCCGAGGATGTTGACGGCGAAGCGGCCGTGCTCCGCTATCGCGGTCCGCGTGTACAGGTGGTTGGCGATGCACACGAGCAACTGGAGCGGCTCGAGGGACAAGGCGGACACGGCGCTGGCCGTCATGCCGATCGGCGTGCTGCCGGAGCACGTGGTGATCACGCTGACACCAGTGGCGAGCCGGCTCATCGTGGCTCGGAAATCGACTGTCATGTCGCGGGTTTCAATCATCGGAGGACCTCCGTGATAGTAGGGCTGGGCCCTGCTGCGTGTGATGAAGCGTGCAACGGCGGCTGTTAATGCCGGGGAAATCGCGTCCTACTCGGACGACACCGAGCATTCACACGGCCCGTCGGCTCATCTGCGCAGTCGGTCGACCAGCCGTCTCAGGTCAGCGGAGGGCGGCACTCCGATGTCCTTCATGACGCGCAGGTAGCCTCGGTACAGGTCGAGCAGTTCATCGTCGGAGCCGGCCGCCTCCGCGGCGTACAGGGCGAGCCGCCAGGCCTGCTCCCGGTAGGGGTCGCTGTCCAGCACGGCATGCGCGAGCCGACGGGCGTCCCGCACTCGGCCGAGGTGCAGCGCCACGGTCCCCGCGTCCACGCGGGCCTGCAGGAGCGCTGCGTCGAGTTCGGCGCGCCTCGTGTCGAGCCAGTGCGTCGAAAGGGAGTCGAAGTAGGAGCCGCGCTCGGCGATGGCCAGGGCGCACTGAAGCGTGTCCCACCGGTGCGCGCCGTCCTGCCGTGCGGCTTCCGCCAGCAGTCGCTGGAAGTTCCCTGAGGCGCTCACTACCGCGGACGCCGGTGTCAGCTCGTACACGTCGCCGTCCTGAAGGAGCGAAAGGCCGTCGGGCAGCACCTCGCGCAGCCGGTAGACGGCCTGACGAAGGTAGCTGCGCCCCGTGGCGTCGCTCCGCCCAGGGAACAGCGCCTCCAAGAGAGCCTGACGTCGGGCGCTCGCCGCAGGCCGGGACAGCAGGTAGGCGAGCAACTCGCCGCTCTTGGCGAGACGCGGGTGGACCTCCCGCCCGTCGGCGACCAACCGCACCGGGCCGTAATCCTCAAGTGCCAGTCGCGGTGCGGCGTATCCGGTCACCGGTCTGGCGGTGGAGAGCGCGGACACGAGCTCATGCCAGCGTGAGGAGTGCGTGGGTTCCGCGTCGGCCCGACGCGCGGCGACGGAGGGCACGTCCTCCAGAGCCTGCAACAGCAGATTGCGGGGGCCCTGGGCCGTCGCGACCTCCAGAGCCAGGTCGGCAGCGGCATCCGAACCGTCCTCATCGCCGGTACGCCACAGCGCCTCGCTCAAGTAGACGGCAGCCGTCGGAAGTTCCAGGCGCCTGCCACTCGTGCGCATTGCGGAGACCGCGGTGGTGAGGTGGGGTACAGCGTCGTCGTTGCGGCCGGCCAGCAGCAGCTCCAAACCTTGCCAGATACCCGCCAGTTCCGCGGTGAGCGCGTAGCGCGCGCACCCCCTGCGCTCCGCCTCGGCGAGCGCTCGCGCCGCTCGCGGCAGGTCGTGATCCAGGCGCAGGGCCAGTTTTGCCTCAAGGAGCAGGCTGAGGATCTCGTACACGCGGGACCCGGTCGAGGCGATCTGTTCCCGCCCGACCAGCAGTGCGGTCCAGGCCTCGTCCCGGCACCCGAGATCCGCCATCAGCTCCGCGGCCTCGATCGCGCCCAGCCAGACGGGGCGCGGTCCGTCCCCGACCGCCATGTATGCCGCTTTGGCCTGGGAGATACGTCCCTCGGCGCGAAGGGCGGCGACCGCCCATGGCGTCCCGCCTACTCTCCGCCAAGCGCCGGACGAGCCGTCCTGCAGTTCACGCAGTTGCCCGGCCATGTAGGCGACGCGCATCACCATGGCCTCAAGGGGCCCCGCGACACGGTCGACAAGGTCCGGGGCAAGCTGGGCTGTGCTGTTGTCCGCCAGAGCCAGCACGGCCGCCGCGATGTCGCGAGGGGGCCCCGGAGGCATGACGTGCAGGATCTCGCGCGCCTCGTGGATCCGCCCCACGTGCCAGAAGCACCACACCAGCAGGACCAAGTCCTCGGCCCCACCCGGCTCTTGAGCGAGTCCGCTCCACCACGCACGACCGTGGTGGTCCGCCAACTGCACGCCCCGCCAGCACTGTTCGAGCCCGAACGCGACACGGAGCACGGCTGAGGCCAAGCTCGGCGTGGGCGCCGGGCGCATGCGGTCGAGCCAGCTCTCGGCGGTCGCCAGGTCGAGTCGGCCGAGCACATCCGGCAGCGCGCGTTCTGCGGCTCGTCGGGCGGAGTCGGTGTCGCCGCTCATGAGCAACTCGTCCACGGCATCCTCGTGGCGCCCCCTGCCCTGGAGCAGCGTGGCGTACCCCCGTCGCAGCGCACGCAAGCTGGTGTCGTCCAGTCGTCCGATCTCGCGTTGGAGACAGTGGCGGAACCGCGGCAGAGCGACCATACGGTTGCCGTCGGAGGACCAGGTGAGCGGCAGCCGTCGGCTGCGGAGGGCGGCCAGCGTCCGGTCCGGCGATGCCAGTCCGAGGGCGTTCGCCTGCTCGGCCGTCACGCCGTCGTCGAGCAGGCTCGTCCGGACGAGCAGCGACACCTCCGCGGGCATGAGCTGGGTGAGCAGTTCGGCCGCGAGGCGATCGTGCTGCACGGCGGAGGCTGCGGGATCGACACCCCACCAGTCGTACAGGACGCCGGTGACCCAGCCGCCCATCGCATCGACCAGTTGGCAGGCGTCGTCGCTTCGGCCGATGGCGTGCAGGGCTTCGGCGGCCTCAGGCACGTCGAAGGCCAGGTCCCCGTCCTCGACGAAGGCGACGCGATGGACATCGCCTAGACCTCCGAGTCCTTGGGGCAGATTCACTCGGGAGATCAGTACCAGCCGCGGCCCTTCCGGCAGACTCCCGGCCAGTGCGGCGAGCAGCCCTGCCGCACCGGCGCCCCCACCGATCGTCTCCACCCGGTCCAGCACCAGCACCAGATCGGTGCCCGCCAGCATCCTGGCGAGCAGGGCACCCACCTCCGCCGCCGCCAGCCCTCGCGCCAGTGCGCCGGTCAGCGCGGTCGCCGCGGCCGGCACATGGGGCACGACGGCTGCTTCGAGAAGGCGCGTCAGCGTCAGCCCGTCGGCGCCGGAATCACCCGCACCGGTACCGACGTTGCCGGGCATCCCGGTGAGCGACACCCAGGCGACAGGGCTGGACAGCTCTTGCGCCGCCTGGACCGCGGCGGTCGTCTTCCCCGACCCCGCCGAAGCCGCCATGACGAGTACCGAGTGCTGGTCCAGCACCTCATGGATTCTGCGGACCAGTCTCGGCCGGGGTATGACATGACTGGGCAGCCGAGGCAGGACACCTACCGTTTCACCGGGATCGCTGCTTCTCATCGATGACCGCCTCTCGGCTGCGTGCGCGGCGGCAGTGATGCTCAGTCCGCGGGGAGGGGTTCGAGGACAAAGGTGCGGCGCAGCAGGGTGTACGACACGTCGGTCTGCTCGCCGTAGGGCCCGGCCCCGGCCCCGTACGTGTCAAAGGACTCGACCAGCGACTCCTTGACACCGAAGACCGGATCCATGTCCAGGTACGGGTCGTCCGAAGGAAACAGCATGGTGGTCAGGCGCTGGAATCCCGCGGCCTCCATCAGCAGGTGCACATGGGCGGGACGCATGAGAGACCGGCTGGTCGCGCTCATGAGTTCGCCGACCGGGCCGTCACCTGGTATCGGGTAGCTGGACGGGCGAATGGAACGGAAACTGAAGTGTCCCGTCTCGTCGGTCCGGAAAAGCGCGCGCATCGCCGGGTCGACCTGGCCGGGCACATCCACGTCGTAATGGCCCTCCGCGTCGCTGTGCCATACATCCACCGCGGCGCCGGCCACCGGCGCTC
Source organism: Streptomyces sp. NPDC046900 (assembly GCF_040644975.1). Lineage (NCBI taxonomy): Bacteria > Bacillati > Actinomycetota > Actinomycetes > Kitasatosporales > Streptomycetaceae > Streptomyces > Streptomyces sp. NPDC046900. The sequence continues at coordinate 28,237 of NZ_JBEYXD010000020.1, forward strand.
CCCCACGGTCCACGACCCGTCCCTCGAAGAACAACGGGGTGCCGGGCAGACCTCCGGAGATGTCGGCGGCGTCGGCGGACCGCGGCCTGTCCTCCCTGAAGAAGGGGCCCAGGACGCTGTTCTGCGTGGCCTCGGCGGGGCGTCGATTGCTCAGGGCGTCGACCAGCATGGTGACGCCCAGGACGTCGGACAGCAGGATGAACTCCTGGCGCGTCGGGGTGCATTTCTGCCCGGTACGGGTCAGGAAGTCCACTCCCTGGGCCCACTCCTCCTCCGTCAGTCCGACCTCGCGGACGAAGGAGTGGAGATGCCGCACCAGTGATTCCAGGATCTCCGCGACGCGGGAGTCCTTGGTGTCCCGCATGGTCGCGATCACAGCCTCGGTGATGGTGTCGCTGGTCAGATCACGCATGTCGCGCTCCCGTGGTGGTTGAGTGTTCGTTGACGGAGTCGGACTGGGGAGGTTCGTCGCCGGGTGACGTCCACGGCGTCTCCCCGGCCCAAGCGCGGGTCAGGAAGCCGCGAACGGCCGTCCGGTCCACTGGTCGCGGATTCCAGTAGGCGTCCCGCACGATGAGTTCGGCCGCCTGCTCGATCCCCGATTCCGGCATACCGAGATCACGCAGCGCCCTGGGGGCGCCGAGTCGCCCGGCGAAGTCGAAGAGAGCGCTCGCGGCGTCGTCCCCCGGAAGCGCCTGCGCGATGCGTGTCATGGCCTCGGGGGCCGCCGGACCGTTGTAGGCGACCACGTGTGGCAGGACCACTGCATGGGTTTTGGCGTGCGGAAGCCCGAATGTGCCGCCCAGGACGTGGCAGACCTTGTGATGCAGTGCCATGCCCACCGTGCCGAGGCACGTGCCCGCCAGCCACGCCCCGTACAACGCATCGGCGCGCGCCTCGCCGTCGTCCGGACGCTGAACGATGACCGGAAGGGATCGGGTGAGGGAGTCGAGTGCTTCACCGGCCATCAGGAAGGCGACCGGGTCCCGGTCCTGGGCGTAGAGGGCCTCCACGGCGTGGGCCATCGCGTTGATGCCGCTGACCACCGATATCGCCGCGGGAAGCGTGAGCGTCAGGTCGACGTCGTACACCACTGTCTTGAGCAGCACTTCCGGCAGCCGCCGGGTCGTCTTCCTGCGGCCTTCGGTCTCGCCGAGGATCGGCGTCATCTCCGAGCCGGCATAGGTGGTGGGCAGCGCCAGCTGTGGAAGTCCGGTCCGCGCGGCGATGGCCTTGCCCAGGCCGACGGTCGATCCGCCGCCGATGGCGAGCACGGAGTCCGCTCCCACGGTTCCGGCGTACGCGAGGGCCTTCTCCGTGACCTCGACCGGGGTATGCGGAGCCGCTTCGGCGAAAGTCCCCACGGCTGCGGCACCCAGCAGGTCGCGCACCTTCGCTGCCTGGTCCACTTGACCAGGTGTGCACAGGATGAGCACCCGGCGGCATCCGAGAGCATCGGCCTCTTCGGGGAGACGGCTGCGCGTCCCGCTGCCGAAGACCACCTTGGTGATCTGCCCCCGATGCACGAATGTCTTCATGAGAATTTCCTCAGTCCGCCGCTCGTCTGTTTATGAAAAAAGCTTCGGCAGTCGAATGGCGCACGTCAACGGAATCTGCAGGCGATGAGGTGAACCGGCGTGGAAATACCCTGTTCAAGCGACGGGCACCACCACCGTGGCCCCGGAGGCCCGGCCGACATCGCTCATCTGCGGGATGCGGAGGGACGTCAAGGTGTGGACCGTGGAAGCATGCCCGAGTCGGGCGGGATGCGAATCCTACGGACATGCCGCGGCGGAAACGACCTCCACGATTTCCACCGGCCCTGCACAAATGCATGGAGACCGGGCCCGGTAGGTGACATTGCCTTCCGGAAAGAGCGTCCGGCGGGGTCGGCATTTCCGAGAGGCGGGGCGAAAAGATGGATAAATTGGTCGCCTCGACCCTGGGAAGCGGTGGCGGACGCGCAGGACGGTGCGTCGCCGGCGGTGGGCGGCTTCGGGTAGGAGATGGCCGCACGGGGGCGCGAACCGAGGGACGGTCAGTACGTCAATCTCGGCATCGGGTTGCCGACGCTGATTCCCAAGCATCTGCCCGGGGGCGTGGAAGTGCATCATCTATGCCGTGCGCACGCCGATCAGGCGTCACAACGGAGCCCTGGCCTCGGTACGCCCCGACGATGGCCCCACACACCATCCGCGAACTCCTCACCCGCAGAGCCGGGTTGGACCCCGCGCGCATTGCTGATGTGTACTTCGGCAACGGCGCGGGCGAGGAGCAATGTCGGCGGCATGTGGCACTGCTGGTCGACCTGCCCACCTCCGCACCGGGTACGACGGTCAACCAGCCGTGCGCTACCGGTCTGGAGGCCGTTGTTCAGGCGGCCTGTGCCATCGCCGTCGGCTATGCCTCCATCGTCGACGCGGGCGGCGTGGAGTCGAATGCACGACGGATCGCACGGCAGTGGGGCCTGCGTCCCGCGATCGACCCTCGGCGAGCAGGCGCCCTGCAGGCTTCCAACCAGCCTGATACGGCGCTCAGTGGTGCATGAGCAGCATGATGACCGTTCCCAGAGGCATCGATCCGTCCCAGAAGTGCCCGCAGGACTCCCTGATGCTGGTTGAGGCGGCCACGGTGTCCGACGCCCAGCGCAGCGTGGGCATGCCGCGCATGAGCGACCGAAGAGCGCACACAAGGAGGTAGAGCGCCAGCACCCCCGTGACCGCGTTGCCGGCCTTCGATTCCCCTGCGATGTGACCGAGATGCGCGGCGTGGTTCGCCGCCGAGAGACCGCCGGCCAGGGTCTCGTGGGACAGGGCCGCCATGGAGTGCGTCATCCATGCCATCGCGGCCATGCCCGCCGCGTACGGCAACCTCCGCGCAGTTGCGGTCAGTCTCGGTTGCCGGCGGGAGCTGACAGCAGTCAGCGGAAACCACAAGGCGGCGGCTGCGAAGAAGGCCGTCAGGGAAACCTCCGACAGCATGCCGCCCCAGCGCCACGGCATCACCGCCATGGCCAACGCCATGGCGGTGTGCAGGAATTGGTCGACTCGGCTGCGCCACCCGGAACCTCGTGACAGGACGCCGTGCCGCAGCGCGCGGACGGCCGCCGCCGCGAACAGCGCTGTCAGCATGCCACGCACAGCATCAGTGGCACTCATGCCTCATCGCGCCCTTTCACGGAGCGGACAAGCTCCGTTCGGAACCGGCCTGTACGAGCAGGCGGCGGGTCAGTCTGCGGCGGGACGCGCGGCGCGCAGGTGGGCCCGCTTCTCCAGCTCCTCCTCCTCGACCAGCGTGAGCATCGGCTGGCCCGGCGCGCACAGCATGAACACGATGTACTTGGCCGGCGCATCCGACCGGGCGTTGCCGTTCTGGTAGTGGATCACGTCACCGCCCGGCTCCCAGAAGGTGTCACCGGCCTTGAGTACGCGCTCCGGCTCACCCTCGAGCTCCCACCTGACCTCCCCTTCGGTGACGTAGCCGAAGCACGGCCCCGAGTGGCGGTGCGGTGGAGTCCCGGGATGACCGGGAGGCCACTCGACGAAGACGGTCATCCCCGAAGCGCCCTCGGGAATGAACGGCGGTTTGACGTCCGCCAGCATCTTGGGTCCCGTACCGTCCACTGAATCCATCTCGTGCACTGCGCTACACCTCCATCAGCCTGCCCGGAACGAACGATCCCGCGTCGGCCACCGCCTTCGGGGCCGGTGTACCGGCCTCCCGTTCGGCGGCGCCCGGGTTCGTCGACTCCGGACTCTCCCAACTTGCTTAAAAGTGACGACAAAACACGGCCCGTATCTGTGACACGCCGTGCGTCTTATGCCTCACGCAGAGGGACCCAAGACCACTCTGCTCCCGGTCGGCGGCATGCACATTCCGGATCCCGCGGTATCGAGAACGCATCGCACCGCGGCAATCGCTGCGCTGAACGCGCCTCCACGGCGACTCCCACGACCGGGGCCGGGGCCGATTCCGGGACAATGCCAGGGTCTGCCGGCAACAGCGCCCGTGCTGAGGCCGTCGCCGGGCGCCCTGTTTCGGACTCGTCCGGGTCACTCATCCGGAGAGGTACCCGGGCGACCCGCGCCCCGTCTCTGACTTTCAGGACTGCGACTCGACGGAGGAGGCGCAGTACGGCGCCGCTGAGAATCAAACGCAGCGGGCCGCATCGATCAGTGAAGTCGGCTGACGCCGGAAGTCCGTCTCCCCGCCGAAGGTCGGGGCGACGCGGAGACGGACCCTCCGGCCATGCCGAACCCCCTGGCTCAGCCGAACTGGCCGACCTGGTAGCTGCCGGCCGGCTGCTGGTTGATGAGGTTGATGCGGTTGTAGCTGTTGATGATGGCGATGAGGGAGATCAGCGCGACAAGCTGGTCCTCGTCGAAGTGCTTGGCGGCGTTCGTCCAGACCTCGTCCGTGACCCCAACGGCTGCATCCGCGACCCGGGTGCCCTGTTCGGTCAGCTCCAGCACGGCGCGCTCGGCGTCGGTGAACACCGTCGCCTCCCGCCAGGCCGCGATCAGGTTGAGTCGCACCGAGGTCTCCCCGGCGTGGGCAGCCTCCTTGGTGTGCATGTCGGTGCAGAAGCCGCAGCCGTTGATCTGGCTGGCGCGGATCTCCACCAGATGCGCAATGGTGGTCGGCAGCGACGAGTCCGCCAGCACCTTGCTGGCCGAGGCGATGTGCTTCAGCACCTTGCCCGCGAGGGGATTACCGAAGTAGTTGAGACGCGATTCCATGGGACCTCCTAGCCCGGATGCGGATACACACAACTGACCGGACAGCCGGGCAAGGTGTGACACCGAAGGCTGTGTGATGCAGGTCTCCACGGCCACGTCATCGCCCTACCGTCCCGGACAGTCGGGCTTGTGCATGGACTTTGTGGACGCCTGCCTCCGAGGCCGCTGTCATCAACAGTGCGCTGGGCATGCATCCCGGTGGATCACGACGCCCGTACGGCCGACGGCAGCGACCAGTCCAGGGGCCGCCTCCCGCCAGAACCGTGGGCAGGCGGTCGTGGGCAGTCGGTCGCCGGATCGGCCACGCGCGCACGGCCCAGCGTCGGTATACAAGTGGTTCCCCGAATGGCGTTGCCTTCGGACAGACTGGCGACATCCGGTGCCAGAAAGGCTTCCAGCACGGCCACGTCCCCCGTTCGAGCCGCTGAGACAAAAGCCTTCAGAAGACGACGATGCTCAGTCGTGTCCACGCTCTCTCGGTTGTCCTCCGACAGACGCTTACGAGCACGGCTCACGATCTTCCGCACATTGACGAGACTGAGCTGCAGAATCTCTGCAATCTCGGAGTAGGCGTAGTCGAATGCCTCGCGCAGGACGTACACGGCGCGCTCAGTGGGGTTCAGTTTCTCCAGCACCAGCTGCAAAGCCAGCTGCAGAGCCTCCGCGCGCTGCGCATCCGCCTCAGGATCCGAGCTCGTGTCAACGGGCTCGGGCAGCCACGGGCCGATGCAGGTCTCCCGACGCACGCGCGCCGACTGCCTGACGTTGATGGCCAAGCGGGTCGCCGTGCACGAAAGGAAGGCCGCCGGGCTGACCACCGCAGAACGGTCGGTCTTCTGCCAACGCAGCCACACCTCCTGCACCACGTCCTCAGCCTCGACCGCGCTGCCGAGCACACGGCGGGCAATTCCGAAGAGGCGCGGCCGCTGCTGCACAAAGACGGAAACAGCCTCTTCAAGGTCACTTGTCATAAGGGTCGGCTCGGAATGCATCATCCTCCCCCTGGGAGGGATATCGCTGGCTACTGTCGGAACACCCGGATCCAGGCGGACACCTCGTGGCTCATGGCCCGACCGTCGGTCCAAAACCCGCTGCAAAGAGCGCGTGTGATTTCCTTGAACCGGATGTTCTTCTTGGCTACTTGGCCAGAGTGGGACCGGAGGGACCGGACCACATCGCATAATCGAGTGATTCGATTCGCCTGACCGACCAGGTGTGCCCTTGAGACGGTGTGACGTGCTGGAGCACCGGTCGCGTGTGGCGCTGAGCGTGAAGTCATCGCCGACACCGGCGACGAACGCGACCGCCTCGCCAGGCGGTTCCCCGGCCCCACGGGTGTAGTCCACTGGGACGTCGTCGAATGCGCTCCACATGTGCCGGCGGGTGGGCTGAGCGAGCGATCGATGCTACGGAGTGGGACTACCTCGGCCTCCGCCGATGTGGACGTGCTCGGCGGGGAGCGGGTCCGTGTCGCAGGGCCCCAGCGCCTTGCCCATGACGCACCTGGACCACCTGAAGGCGTCCTGGCTCTCTTCCTGTACGGCATCAGTCCGGCCGCGGGGATGTCTTCCCGGGGCACCTTCGCCCGGTAGTAGTTCAGATCGGGCGGCTGGTCCGTGCACCTATGTACCGACGTCTGTCACAACCGGGGTGACTTCTTGGTCAACCAGCTATCTGAAAACATGATCCCCCCTCAAGGACGCGAAGGTGCATAAATATGGCATTCAGCATGGACGGTCCGGTGTTCTGTGCCCATGGCCCGGCGTCGCGCACCGTATCGCGGCATGGCCCGCAGATGCCGACGGATGCCAGTCCTCCCGCGTCGATGCCGGCTCCGCGCACAGCCCTGTACTCCCGCGTTCAGGCAGGCGTGCGGTGACCGAGGAGATCCGGTTGCCCCATCTGTCCACTGACAAAGACTTCGACGGAGAATCCTTCACCCCCATCTACACCACGACGGTGACGGTGAGCGGGGGCACAGCGCATCACGGTCGGGCCTCGGGAAGAGCGCGCTCGACGGACGGGGTCCTGGACCTCGACCTGCGCATGCCCGCCGAACTGGGAGGAGACGGCCGGGGGACGAATCCCGAACAGCTGTACGCCGCCGGCTGTGCGGCCTGCTTCCACGGCGCGCTGAGCCTGCTGGCCCGACAGGCCGGGCTGGACAACTCCGCGATCTCTGTGGAGGCGACTGTGGCGTTCGGCCGGGACCCGGGAGACGGCGGCTACGCCTCGTCCGTCGGCCTCGTGGTCACATGGCCGGGCATCGATCCCGCCGTCGCCACGCCGCTGCTGGAGAAGGCCGGTTCTCTGTCCCCGTACGCGAAGATGCCCGGGAAGGACGCACCGGCCACCATCACACTTGCCCCCTGACCGGGGACGGATGCTTGATGCGGAATGTGCGGGACGGCGGCACTCCACGGCTGTGTGCGGGGTCGAGCCGGGGTCCGGCACTTTGCGCATCCGATGCCGTTCTCTCTGATGCGGCAGCGACACGGCGGTCGCGGTGCGGTTCGCCTCGACCCACACCGTGGTGACTCAATGCTCGGACACGCGGTGGATCTGACACTGCGGCGTGGCGCCGGATGGCGGAGATCTTCTCCTCGAAGGGCATCGCCCTGTGGTATCGGCTTCACAGCGTGTGCACGGAGCACCTGCGATGCGTGGCCGCGGCGCGTTCGAGGTTCCTCGGGTCCGATGCCGATGATCCGGGATTCGTCGCTCATGGCTCTCTGTTCCGCAGCCGTGCGCACGGCACGTCCTGCGCATTCGGTCTGGCATTTTCAGCGGTGGCGTGAGGGGGCGATCCGTCAATAGGACCGGGCAGCCCATCGCTGTGTGACAGCTTCCATGTCACATACGGAAGATCCTTGCGGTCGTAGCGGTAAAGGGACGGGCAACGTCATCCCGTCACCGCTCGCCACCCCTTGTGGTCACAGGTCACACGGCGGTGTGGCTCGCCTGAGAGGAAGATCGATGAACGCACGCCTCGTGTCGGTGAGTGAAGGCCGGCGTCTCGCCCGCTCGATTCAGGTCGGTTCTCATACCCTGGCCGCGGACGCGCACGAGCCGGCCGGCACGGACACCGATCCCAGGCCCGAAGAACTGCTCCTGGCCGCGCTGGGGGCATGCACCTCCATGGCCGTCCGCGCAGCTGCGGAGCGGCACGGTTGGCCGCTCGACCAGGTCGATGTGGCGCTGCGGTTCGATCCGCACGAGCAGATCATCAAGAACATCCGCTTGACCGGCGATCTGGACGCCCTGCAGATCAAGCAGTTGCTGGCTGTGGCCGCTCGCTGTCCTGTGCAACGTCTGCTGACCCGGGAGGTCCCGGTCGTCACCGTGCCCACGATTGCGGCGAAGACCCAGGCCGCGGGCGGCCGGCCGCTACCGCAATGACCTTGCCTGCGCCGCCCGCTGGGACGCGTGTATGTCAGAACGGGAACCACAGATCGGCGTCTGCGGCCTCCTCCTTGCGGATGCTGAAAGCGGCGATCTCCTTCTTGTGCGAAGTCTGCTGCGGCAACTCGGCGATCAGGCGATGATCGCCGTCGACGACGAACGGCTCGCCCTGCTGTGCCGAAGTCGTACGGAAGTACTCGGCGTTGATGGTGGTGTACTGCGCCCAGTACCGCGGGAGGTCCTCTTCGGAATAGATGGCCTCGACCGGGCAGACGGGCTCGCACGCCCGGCAGTCCACGCACTCGGAGGGGTTGATGTAGAGCGTCCGATTGCCTTCGTAGATGCAGTCCACCGGGCATTCGATGAGACAGGCCCTGTCCTGGACGTCGACACAAGGCTGTGCGATGACGTACGTCATGTCCCTCTCCGTTCGATGATCCAGGTGACCGGCCGGCCTCATCGGGCGGCCATCGGCTTGAGGTATGACCGGGAAGCACATGATGTTGTGACGGCCGTGGCTCCTCCCTGCCGTCCGTACCGCTGGGGCAACCGTGGTTCCGGCCGGCCGCAGCTCGGATCTGTTGCCTCGCCCGCACGCGAGGTGGCAGGCGGACCTCGTCCCGCCAGTCCGAAGGGTCTTCTGTCAGCGGCAAGTCCGAGCGTCGGCCGTCACTCGATGTGCGCGCCGCGGTGGACGAAGCCCTCCGCCTCGGCCCTCGCCGGGGGGTGTCACACGATCATGAGCTGAGCGGTCTGATGGGTGACCGACCCAACATGACTCGCGACGTGCGTCGTCCGAGATGAGGAACCACATGAATACTTTCGTGATCGTCGGTGGCGGTCTGGCCGGGGGCAAGGCGGCGGAGGCACTGCGCAAGCACGGCCACAGCGGCCCACTCGTCATCATCGGCGACGAGAATGAGAAGCCGTACGAGCGGCCGCCGCTCTCCAAGGGCTATCTGCTGGGCAACGAGGAACGCGACTCGATCTACGTGCATACCGACGACTGGTACCGGGAGCACGATGTCGACCTGCTGCTGGGCACGCGGGCGCGCGCGGTCGACCCGGGAGTGCGGACGGTGGAACTGGACGACGGCCGTCAGGTGCCGTACGACAAGCTGCTTCTCGCCACCGGTTCGTCCCCGCGCCGGCTGTCCCTCCCGGGGGCCGACCTTGACAACGTGCTGTATCTGCGGCGTGTGGGAGACAGTGAACGCCTGAAGTCCGCCTTCAAGGCGGGGGCGAAGATCGTCGTGATCGGTGGCGGATGGATCGGCCTCGAGACCGCCGCAGCCGCCCGGACGGCCGGCGCCGAGGTGACCGTGCTCGAGCATGGGGAACTTCCCCTGCTGAAGGTGCTCGGGCGTGAGGCGGCCGAGGTGTTCGCGGCGCTGCACGCCGACCACGGCGTGGACCTGCTCACCGGGGTGCAGACGGAGTCCCTCACCGGAACGGACGGCCGCGTGGACGGGGTACGGCTCGCCGACGGCAGGCACCTGACGGCGGACGCCGTGGTCGTGGGCATCGGCATCACCCCTAACGTCCAACTCGCCGAGGAAGCCGGCCTGGACGTGCTCAACGGCATCGTCACCGACGAGCGCCTGCAGACCTCGGTGGCCGACATCTACGCCGCGGGCGACGTCGCCAACGCCTACCACCCGCTGCTCGGCCGTCACCTCAGGGTCGAGCACTGGGCCAACGCCCTGAACCAGCCGGAGGTGGCGGCACTCGGCATGCTCGGCAAGGAAGCCGTGTACAACAGGCTGCCGTACTTCTACACGGATCAGTACGACCTCGGAATGGAGTACGTCGGCTACGCGGAACCCGGTGGCTACGACCGTGTCGTCTTCCGCGGTGACCCCTCCGAACGGCGCTTCATCGCCTTCTGGATGGCGGGGAACCGCGTCCTGGCAGGCATGAACGTCAACGTGTGGGACGTCGTCGAACCGATCCGCTCCCTCATCACCTCTGGGAAGGACGTCGACGACGCACGCCTGTCCGACCCGGACGTCCCCTTGGAGAGCCTCCTGCCGTGACGCCGCGGCCCGGGCGGGAGCGTTGTGGATGCATACCGTCTCTCGCCCGCGTCGAGGGCTGATGCTCCACGTCACAGGCCCTGCCGACGGCGAAAGGTGTCACAGATACCGGGACAGCTTTGTCCTAATCAGTGACAATCACAACGATCGGAGTGGACCGTGGCAATCACTGAACGACGTCTTTCCACCATGGTGCTGGTGATCGGCACCGGGGGTGCCGGTTTGCGTGCCGCGATCGAGTTGGCCGAGTCCGGTGTCGACGTCCTCGCAGTCGGCAAGCGCCCCAAGGACGACGCCCACACGGCACTGGCCGCGGGAGGCATCAACGCGGCCCTGGCCACCATGGATCCCGAGGACAGCTGGCAGCAGCACGCGGCCGACACCCTCAAGGAGAGCTATCTCCTGGCTGATCCCCGCACCGTGCAGATCGTCACCCAGGGCGCTGCCCGGGGCATAGACGACCTGGAACGCTACGGCATGAACTTCGCCAGGGAAGCCGACGGGCGGATCTCCCAGCGTTTCTTCGGCGCGCACAAGTACCGGCGCACCGCCTTCGCCGGTGACTACACCGGTCTGGAGATCCAGCGCACCCTCATCCGGCGCGCGCAGCAGCTGGACATCCCGGTCCTCGACGGTGTCTACATCACCCGGCTCCTGGTGCACGACGGCGCCGTGTTCGGCGCGTACGGCTTCGACCTCGCCCACGGCACCCCCTACCTGATCCACGCGGACGCGGTCATTCTCGCCGCCGGCGGCCACACCCGGATCTGGCGGCGTACCTCCTCGCGGCGCGACGAGAACACCGGAGACTCCTTCCGCCTGGCCGTGGAGGCCGGAGCGCGCCTGCGCGACCCCGAGCTGGTCCAGTTCCACCCCTCCGGGATCATCGAGCCGGAGAACGCGGCCGGCACCCTGGTCAGCGAGGCAGCACGCGGCGAGGGAGGCATCCTGCGCAACGAGCTCGGGGAACGCTTCATGACCCGCTACGACCCCGAGCGGATGGAACTGTCCACCCGCGACCGCGTGGCCCTGGCCTCCTACACCGAGATCAAGGAAGGCCGCGGCACCCCCAAGGGGGGCGTGTGGCTCGATGTCTCCCACCTTCCCCGGCAGACGATCATGAACCGGCTTCCCCGGGTCTACCAGACCCTGCTGGACCTGCAGATGCTGGACATCACCCGCGAGCCGATCGAGGTCGCACCCACCGCGCACTACTCCATGGGCGGGGTGTGGGTACGACCTGAGGACCACAGCACCGACGTGCGCGGCCTGTACGCCATCGGCGAGGCCTCCAGCGGCCTGCACGGCGCCAACCGCCTCGGCGGCAACAGCCTCATCGAACTGCTCGTCTTCGGCCGCATCACCGGCCAGGCAGCCGCCGCCTACTCACAGTCGCTGACCGCCCAGCCGCGCTCGGCCACGGCGGTGGCACAGGCCCGTGCCGAGATCAACGACCTTCTCGCCGCCGACGGACCGGAAAACGTCCGCGCCCTGCAGCGCGCCATCCGCAACACCATGACCGAGCACGCCGGAGTCGTACGCGACGAAGAGGGCCTGCGCACCGGACTGGCCGAGCTCACCGCGATCGAGAAGAGGATGCAGGACGTCGGCGTCCACCCCGACATCGCCGGCTACCAGGACCTCGCCCACGCCTTCGATCTCAAATCCGCCGCCCTGGCAGCGCGCGCCACCCTCGAAGCAGCACTGGAGCGCCGCGAGACCCGCGGCTGCCACAACCGCAGCGACTACCCCGCCCTGGACCCCGCACTGCACGTCAACCTCGTGTGGTCCCCGGCGACCGGCATCACCCACGAAAGTATTGCCCCCATCCCGGAGGAGATTTCCACTCTCATGGAAGAGGTCTCCACGGACGGAAAACTCGCCGAATAACCTCGCGCGCTTTTCCGACTCCTGCGAACCTCTGTCACAAGCACTGCCGCCGCCCTGTCATTTCTGGTGCAGCCGACGTGTTCACAACCAGTGAGTAGCTCGTCCCCCGCAGCGCCGAGAGACGGTTCGCCCACTGGGCCGCGCAGTGGCGGTGCGCCTGGGTGACCCCTACCGACGGACGGGGCCACCCAGGCGCGCCTGCTTCGGGGCCGGGCTTCGGAATGTGCGGCCGGCACCACTTCGCTCGACCGGCATTCCTGAATCCGGCTGACGGCCGCTGTGTGCCGGAATGCGCGCCTGGCTCAAATCCACGGACGGAGGAACCGCTCATCATGTTCAACCCCGGGAAATCCACTCTTTTCCGCACACGCCCCTATGACGACCTGGCCGGTGTCTACCTCGTCGACCCGGTCCACAGCACGGTCGGTCTCTCCGCCCAACACACCTGTCTTCGCGGAAAGTTCACCACCTTCGAGGGGATCCTCAGGCTCGACGGATCACGTCCCACCCGATCCGCGGTCCACCTCAGTGTCCAGACCGGCAGCTTCCACACAGGGTCTCCCGAGGGGGAAGCGCATGTCACCGGACCGGACTTCCTCGATGCGGCGACGTTCCCCCTCATGACCTTCCGCTCCACCGGACTCCTCGATGCAGGGGACGACCACGTCCGCGTGGTGGGACACCTCCGGATCAAGGGCCTCGAGCTGCCTGTTCACATCGACCTCGAGTTCGGCGGAGCTCACCAGGACGCCCGCGGTCGCCATCGGGTCGGCTTCAAGGCCAGGGCCACTCTGCAACGCTCCCACTGGGGACTTGACGGGAACCCGGCCCTGGCGCCAAGCGGATCCCTGATCAGCGACAAGGTGAAGCTGACCCTCGACATCTCCGCGGTGCAGGTGCGGCAGGCGGAAGCCGCCTGAACCGGCGGACGCCATGAACCTCTCGCGTGCACCGGGAGTGCTTCTCACCGGGCACAGCCCCGTTCCTCACGATCGTTGCCGTTGAAGGACACACCATGACCCAAACCGCTGACAGGCACTTCGACATCGCGGCCACAGTCGAGTCGCTGACCGCCGAAGCCACCACGCTTCAGGCCCGGGCCGATGAGCTTCGCCAAGAGCTCGAGAACCTCAACGAACGGATGAGAATGGTCTCCTCCGCGCTGCACCGGTCCACCGGCGGTTGAGCGGTCGGCAGTTGCGCAACCCAGCCCTCGGTCGGACTCCGAAGCGGCAGGCCGAGGCGCATCCATGGATCCCAGTGGCTCGAGGTGGAGCCGGGCCCAGGCCGCATCGAGGTTCAGGGGGTTGTTCGCGATGTCATCGGCCGTCGCACCCTGACCCGTTCTCTAGCGGACGTCCCTCGACCTCGTAGGGGACATCCTCGGCGAACTGGTGGTGGAACGTGTCCTGGTCGCTCTAGAAGCTCGTCCCCTTGGAACCGTCCGGCAGGGAGATCGGAACAGGGCGCAGAGCATCGCCGAGGGTGCTTCCCGGGAACCTGTCCGCGAGGATCGGCGCGCTCTCCTCCTTGTCCGGGATGAGCGCGTCGATGGAGACGGCCGTCTTGACATTGCCGGCGCCGTAGGCGGCGTTGCTGATGACCGCTCCGCCGTAGAAATGCACGGCGAGCACGATCGGGCCGTCGATGCTCGCGAGGAGATCCTTGAGGTAAGCAGCGTCGATCCTGAGCCCGCGCAGCGGACCGGCCTCGGCCAGCACCGGATAGCCGTCACGCTTCAGCTTCTTGACGACGCCGTTGCAGCCGGTGGAGTCGGCGAACGCGCCGTGGACGCGTACAACGGTCGGCTCGCGCTGCTGCGCGACAGCGTGCTTGCCGGCGCCGGCCGGACGCATCGAGGCGGCGAAAAGACCGGCGGCGACCGTGACGGTGACCATCAAGGAGAGCGGAGCGCGGGCACGTCGGTAGAGCAATCGACGGTTCATGAAGGGCCCTTTCGAGGCAGCCGTCTCCGCCGTGTCCGGACGCACGGACACGGCGGACGCTGTCGCATGTACCAGGCGATGGGCCGGAGTCGGCAAGCGGGAAGATGCTCAGGGCTTGCCGGGAGCCGATGAGTTTCACGGGCCCCGTCGCCGGCGACCGCGAGCAGCCTCGGTGGCTGATTTCTCAGGTGGCTGCGTCGAACTCTCAGTTGTCGCGGAGAACGGTGAGCAGGGTGTGAACCGCCTGCTCGACCGCTACGGTCGAGGCCTGCGTGGACCTGAGGGGGTTGAGCATCATGAAGTCGTGCAGGGTGCCGTTGATACGGATGCTCGTGGTGGGAACACCGGCTTGGGTCAGCTTACGGGCGTACGCCTCGCCCTCGTCCCGCAGCACGTCGTAACCGTCGACGATGACGAGCGCGGGCGGCAGCCCCTCCAACTCCTCCAGGCTCGCCCGCAGCGGCGAGGCGGTGATCTCCGCCCGCTGGGCGGGGTCGGTGGTGTAGCAGTCCCAGAACCAGGCCATGGCCTTGGCCGTGAGGAAGGGCCCGTCCGCGAATTCCCGGTAGCTCTCGGTGTCCTGGGCCGCGTCCGTGACGGGGTAGTACAGCGACTGGTGGACGAAGGTGACGTCACCGCGCCGCTTGGCCATGAGTGTCAGCGCAGCGGCCATGTTGCCACCGACGGAGTCGCCGGCAACAGCCAGGCGGGAGGTGTCCAGACCTTCCTCAGCGCCGTTCGTGGTGATCCACCGAGCAGTCGCGTACCCCTGCTCGATGGCTACCGGGTATGTGGCCTCCGGAGAACGGTCGTACTCGACGAACACGACGGCGGCATTCGCTCCGACGGCCAGCTCCCGCACGAGACGGTCATGGGTGCCGGCGTTACCGATCACCCAGCCGCCACCGTGCATATACAGGACGACCGGCAGCGGGCCGTCGATGCCGACAGGTTTGACGATGCGTATCCGCACGTCTCCCACCTCGGCAGGCACCGTGACCCACTTCTCCTCCACTTCCGCCTTCTCCACCGGTGCCGCCTGCAGGTCGTCCAGGACCTTCCGGGCACCCTCCGGACCGACCTCGTACAGAAAAGGCGGGTTGGCCGTCGCGTCCGCGAACGCCTGCGCTGCAGGTTCGAGCACGGGCTTGGTCATCACTGCACTCCTTGGATCGGCAGGTGATTCCTGCTTTGACCTGTATGACAGGGTATTGACTGAAGATGTGACACATGCCAAGAAAAAGCAGACGCCACCATTTCCCGCTCGCGGAGCGCGCCGCAGGCGAGCTTCGGCGAGGTCAGGAAGGACCGTCGGGAAGAGCGCAAGGTGCGTACGCATGGACAACGGTGCTCGTGCCGAGACTGCACGGAGCCACCGCGGCGACCACGGGTGTGCGTCAATGCTTGCTGGTGATCTCCTTGTACTCCACCGCAGTCGGTTTGGCGATCTGAGTGTTTTCTCCGTAGAAGCCTCGGCTCAGCCTGGCGCGCAGGCGCCGAGCAAGACCAGATCCCGTATCCGGGCCGCTCGCGTCATCTGAAGGTCCGGATGTGATCGGTTTGTATTGCTCGTACTGGGTAAGGACGTGGAGCTTTTCTCGGCTCAGCGGTTCGTGCACCTCGATGAACTCGCCGTTCGGCAACCGCTTGATGATGCCCGTTTCGCGGCCGTGCAGCACCTTGTCGCGGTCTCGGCGCTGGAGACCGAGAGCAAAGCGCTTGGCCACGGCAAAAGCAGTGGGAGGAACGACGAAGAGCCCGATGCGAACCGCCCACGACACTGATTCGACCGCGACACCGAAGCGAGTGGCAATGATGTCGTTCGCGGCACCGATCAGGGCCACGAGAAAGAAACTGAGCCAAGCGACACCAAGCCCCGTTCGCACTGGGCGGTTGCGTGGTCGATCGAGGATGTGCTGATCACGGTCGTCATCGGTCACCCAGGACTCGATGAACGGGTATGCGCCCATGACAAAGAAGAGGCCGACGCCGACCACCAGCGGGATCAGGTTGTCCAGAGCCAGGGTGTGGCCCCAGAAGTCGACTTCCCAGCCGGGCATGACCCGCAGCAGCCCGTCCGCTACGCCCATGTACCAGTCGGGCTGCGATCCGGCCGAGACCTGGTCGGCACGATAGGGGCCGTACAGCCAGACGGGGTTGATCTGTGCAATCGCTGCGATGACGAAGATGCCGCCGGCGACCAGGAAGAAAAATCCTGCGGATTTCACGGCGTGCACCTTGAGCGGCAGACCCACAATATTCTCGTTGGTCCGTCCCGGGCCTGGATACTGCGTGTGTTTGTGATAGAAGACCAGGAACAGATGGGCGGCGAGCAGTCCCACCATGAGGGCAGGGATGAGCAGAACATGGATCGTGTTGAAACGTGCCACCAGATCACCCCCCGGGAACTCGCCACCGAAGAGGAACATCGAGAAGTAGGTTCCGACAATCGGGATGGAGAGGATTGTCCCGTTCACGACCGCCAGTCCGGTCCCGGAAAGAAGGTCATCCGGAAGGTCGTATCCCGTCAGTCCTGCGAACAGTCCGAGGACGAGCAGCAGGAATCCGAACACCCAGTTGAGCTCACGGGGCTTACGGAAGGCTCCGGTGAAGAATATACGCATCATGTGGGCGAACAACGCTGCGACGAAGACCAGCGCTGCCCAGTGGTGGGCCTGACGGATCAGCAGCCCGCCACGCACATCGAAGGAGATGTGCATGGTCGAATTGAATGCATCCGAAACCACCTGGCCCTGCAGTGGCACATAACGGCCGTTGTACTCCACTCCATTCATCGACGGATGGAAGTACAGTGACAGATACACGCCCGTGACGACGATGACGATGAAGCTGTAGAGGCAGATCTCCCCCAGCATGAACGACCAGTGGTCAGGGAAGGCTTTTCGTGCCTTTTCTCTGACTGAACTGTACCCACCCAGGCGCCCGTCGACCCATTCGGCGATCATTTCCCCCTTTCCGCCTCGGCGCGCTTCCTTTTCCCGATTCCCGCCGCTCATGCCGCAACCACCATTCGTAGATCAACCTCAAGGAATGCGTTCGACTCCGCAGATCCTCAGAGGGGCACTTCCTCGGTCCGGATCTCCTTCATGAAAAGGGAGTCTTGACTTTCGAGTTCAAGAGCGACCTCCAGCACTCGGTGCAGGCTCCGGGCAGGTATGACGACCGCGCCCGAAGAGTTGGCGAATACACAGTCAGGGCTGGCCATGGGCAGGATGTGCGCGCGGTGATCGTGGATCCGTCCCCTTGCGTCCACGACTGCGGCGCAGCCCGATTCATCGAGTCTGGCTGCGGAGTTCGCGCTGCCGGGGGTGTGTTCCAGGACGCTCTCGGTCACGGTTCCTCCTTGAGTGTGCGGGCGCAGGCCCGGTGCAGCGGTGTCGTGCTCAGGACGGCCGGACGGTGAAGGGGGTCTGTTACGCCGCTGAGGTGACCGTGTTCTTTTCTCGGCGGCCAGCTCGCCGATACATCGCCCGGCGTTCGCTCGCCGTGGTGCCGCCCCAGATGCCGTCCACCTGTCCCAACTCCATGGCGCAGGCGAGGCACTGCTCTACGACAGCGCAGCGGCCGCAGACGGCTTTTGCTTCCTCGATTTGCTGGAGCATCAGACCGCTGTTTCCCACGGGGAAGAAAAGGTCAGGATCCATGCGCAGGCAAGCCGCCCGTTCGCGCCAATACGTCGCGTAGTCACCTTCTGCAATCGCCATGCGAGGGGACCTTTCTGGGTTCGAAAGTCGGCAGGAGACGCCGAACTTGATCACGGGCTTTCTCATCACTGCGAAGAGGTGACAGGGCCGTCACGTGAGACCGGACAACCGGCACATGTGTGACACTCAGGGGGCGTGTGCGGGCCCCTGCGGGCATCGTCGAGTGTCGGAGTCCTTCGCACCTGCGCAGCGCGGTGGGCCGGGCGTAAGGATGCTGCCCGCGTCCTTGTGATCGCGTGCGGAGCCCCATGTCACAGGTTCCGTGCGTACTCGGTCTAAAGAATTGAGCCGACAAAATGGATGAGGTGTGTCGTGCTCAAGGATTCAGCCGCCGGCTACTGCGGCCCCCGTCCTGGGCACCCGGGCGTTCGTGGGTGGCACACCGCCGGGTTGCCGGTGTCGCTGAAGCCTTCCTGGACGTCGACCGGGCCGATACCCGGGGCTCCGTCGAGTGATGTCGTGCGAGGGGGAATGTGCGGTATGGACCACACGGACGTGGCGCCGATCGCGGAGATGCTCGAGGAGCGTCGGTATCTGATCGATGTCGCCTACTGGATGCTGGGCAGCCCCAGCGAGGCGGAATGTGTCGTCGATGAGACCTACCGCCGCTGGTATCGGTTGCCGAACGGGGTGCGCAAGCGGATCACAGATCCCAGGTCCTGGCTTGCGAAGACCGCGGGCGAACTCTGTCTGGACCGGCTTGTCCTGCCTGATTGGGCTGATGGCTTGCCGGCAACGGTCCCTGATCCCCAGGGGACCGAGCTTCCTCCTGCCACGGAGGAGGAGGAGGTCGGCCCGGTCGTTCTGGACGCGCTGGACGTCCTGCCGCCGGCCGAACGGGCGGCGTTCGTGCTCAATGACGTCTTCGGCATGAGTCCCGACACGGTTGCCGACATCGTGGGACACACAGAACCGGAGTACGCCGAACTCCTCGATCGGGCACGCCACTACCTTCGGATACAGCGTTCACGACCCACGACACCGAAGGAGCACGACATCCTCACCCGCGCCTTCCGCCAGGCCTGCGTGAGCGGGGACCCCGGAATACTCGTGCGGTTGCTGTCACCGGACGTCACGGCCTGGTTCGACGGCGGCGGCAAGGTCAGGGCAGTGAGCAGGGCGGTACGGGGCAGCCGGCAGGTCGCCGACAGCATGTTGACGCTGCTGGCGCTCCCCCTGCGCACCACCTTGTCCACGCATTCCGTCAACGGCCGAACCGGCCTCGTCGCCCGCTACAACCACCAGGTTGCCGCCGTCATCACCCTCGGCATCGCCGACCATCGAGTCACGCAGGTCTGGGTCGTCCTCAACCCCGACAAGCTGCACTCCTGGAACCAGCCCTCACTCCCGGGCCCCACCTCCGCATAGCCGTGCCGACGCGGTGCCGGCCAGCACCTCGCCGCCATGACAGGGCCGCTACGGGGCGTCCTCAGGTCTCATCGGCGCCGTAGGCCGACCCACCTGATGGTCAACAGTGTGCCAGTGTTCTAATGACACTGTTGGGAACGGTTACATGGCCCTGACCTGGGGGCTATGTCGACGTCGTTACCTGTATGCGGCACCTTTGCTCAGAAGTTTGCTTGACCGGACGGTCAAGCCGTGAGCCCGTGAAAACACGGTGTGACTGCTATTGAAGCTGCCTCCGCCATACAGCAGCCAGTGACGTCCCTCTGCTCCGGTCCTGACACATGAACGGGGCCGATCTCGGCCCCTGGAACACATGCAATTGGAGCAGGCGTGACTCGTAGTGACCGCAGTTCCTGCAATGCCGGAACTGGCCCTGAAGGCCCTCCTGGCCTGCAGGGCGTCGGACTCGAGGAGCGGGTCCGAGGACCGCTCGTCGATGCCACCCCCTTGAACGCTGTACCAGCATGACCCGGCTTTCAGACGGCCGCGACCGCGGGGACGAAGGTCGCAGGATCATGCATCTCGAGCCGTCCCCCACGGCAAGTACCCTCGCAGACGCCGCTTCCGTCTTCGTGCAGCACCGGCCGCGTCTCTTCGGAATCGCCTACCGCGTACTCGGCAGCGTGGTCGAGGCCGAGGACGTCGTTCAGGAAGTATGGCTTCGATGGCAGAAGACCGACCGCTCCGCCGTGGTGAGCGCGGTGGCCTTCCTCTCGAGCGCCACGACCCGATTGGCCATCAACGTCGCGCAATCCGCGCGTCTGCGTCGGGAGACGTACATCGGGCCATGGTTGCCCGAACCCATCGATACGAGCTCGGACCCCGAGGTGGAGGCGCAGCGCGCAGAGGCTCTGGAACTGGCCCTACTGCTGGTGCTGGAGAGGCTGAACCCCCCTGAGCGCGCCGCCTACATACTCCGCGAGGCATTCGATTACACCTACCCCGAGATCGCCGAGATCCTGAATCTCAGCATCGTCAACGTGCGCAAGATAGTGAGCCGCGCTCGCAAGCATCTGACGGGCGAGCAGCGGGAGAGCGTGGACACGACGGAGCACCGCCGCCTGCTGTATGCCTTCGTCTCAGCGGCTCAAACCGGGAATGTGGCCGCACTGGAAGCCCTTCTTGCCCCGGATGCCGTCACTTTGTCCGACGGCGACGGAATCCGGGGAGCCGCATGCAAACCGGTTCTGGGCCGTGCCGGACTGTCGACCGCCGCTCCATGATTCTGAGATACCCCGGATCTCAGATACGTCGAGGTCAACGGCCGCGCCGGCGTGATGCTCCACCACCATGGTGCGCCCAGCACCATCCTGACGATGGCCGCCTCGGAGGAGGGCGTCCACAAGGTCATGTGGGTATTCAACCCGAGCAAGATCGCTGCGTTCCGCGATTCGCGTTCCCGCTTCACAGCCGCTCTCGGCCCCGTGCCGAGCGGCGGCTGACCGCAGCAGCCCGGGCGGGCCACCGCCGGGGACGAGCGGCCGGCCACCTGGCGCAGATCCCCGGCGCTCTGGCTGCCGGCGATCTCAGGGGCGACGGGCCGGCACGCAAGGCGGGCAACGTCCGTAGCGCGCCTCTGTCACAGCTCTCTCAGTCACCCGGTCAATGCGGATGTGACTTGTGCGGCCACTCGCGCAAGCCCTCGCAGCGAGGAAGGGAGCACGTATGGCCTCGGAAGCCAGGGACCACCTATGCATCCACGCGACGGAGGGCCCCGCTTTCCCCGGCCGGCGGGGCCGGCACCAGGGCATCCGTCCTTTCAGGCGCCGGCGGTCGCCGCGCACTGTCCGTACACCACAACCTGCGTGTCCCGTCCGGCGCCCGTCCGGGCACCCCCGATGCAGATGGTGCTGATGCGGTGGCGCGAGCCTGTTCGCGGCACCGGCCGCAGGCGCCTGCGACACCGTACGGGCGGGCCTGCCGATGCTCTGCTGCCCCGCACACCCACTGGTTTGTACGAAAACCGGCTGAAGCCGCAGAAAGACACATGATGGCACCAGAACCTGACAAGCACCCCGACCCTGCCGCGGCCAGTGCGTCTCTGGCAGCCGAGGCCGCTCTCCTCGAGGCCCGCCTGCGCATGATTCAAGAGGCGATCGACACCGTCGACGCGCGTATCGAGGCAGTCGGCGACGCGCTGGGGCGGCTGCACACCATCTCCGCCACCCCAGCCGGAGCAGCGGACAGCGAGGACCCTGCGGACCATCCGGCGGCAGGACAGGCAAAACCCTCAGTCGACTGACAACCATGTGTTTTCATCCCCGATACATCAACCGCGAACAGTGGCAATCGTGGGTGCGACATCTCTCAGGGCGTACCGAACCATCCTCAGCGCGGCAGGGTGAACATCTTGTGAGACCGTTGGGCCGTTCTGACGCGTCTCCGTCCTCCGTGGCCCACTGCATATGATGTCGAGTGGAGCTACTCTCGCGTCCAGGCCGGCTGGCGCAACAGGCGAGCCGGGGCGCGGCAGGACGGGTAGAGGACGAGAGGAACACATGGTCTCCATAACCCGCGCGGCACACGACATCGAGATCACCGCCGAGAGCCTTCAAGAGGACCTGGCCCGCCTGCAGATCCAGAAGCAGGCGCTGGAGAGGGAACTGGCCGCGGTCGTGGCGCATCTCAGCTCGGTGCAACGGGCCCTCCACGCCCTTCAGGCCGTGATGGGCAACCCGGCTGCCGCAGTGACCTCGACGGGCACGACCGGTGCTGGGCTTACCGAGGGGAGCCAGGCTGCGATGCCCGCCGCCCCGGAGAAAATGGTGGCCTCCCTCGGGTCGCCGGACGCCACCGGGAAGTCCGCGCTCCAGGTACAGCCGAAGAGCGGCAAGGACGAGGAGAGAACTGTTCCCGTCGGCACCGACACGGACGGTCAGAAGAAATACGGCAAGCTCACCGAGCAGATCATGGACTACTTCGTCGCAGCCGGCGACGCTGACGTGCGGGCTCGTGATGTCGCCGCAGCGCTGGGTCGTGATTCCGACAGCGGAACCATCAACGCGGTCCGCAGCACCCTCGATCGCCTTGTCGGTACATCCCGTATCCAGCGGACCGGCCGAGGCCTCTACCGCGCCAAGCGTTCCTAGCGCACAAGCGCCGTGCGGGAGTCCTTTGCCGGCGGCGGCATCGGCGCTCCTCCGACACGTACCTGAAGGGCAATCGGGTAACCATCAGTAATCGTCAGAACACGCCCTTGTGCTCGGAGGGCGCGCCGCCCGCGACCTCGCGGGTCAAACGCTCCTGCCCAGGACGAGAGCGATGCACAGGCTCATCATGGCCGCGCTGAGCAGGCTCATCGCGGCCAGTGTTCCCCGACGCCATCGCGTCAGACGAGTGCGGTACCGCGTCTCCGTCGCAGTGACGCTGTTGGCGATGTGCTGGGTCACCATCTCGGCCATGTACACCTGCTCTCCGACGTACCAGCGTTCGATGTCCGACGTCTGCTCCTCGGTCAGCTCGGGCATCCGTGCGGTGAAAGCTGCCACACGCCGATGTGCTGCCTCCAGATGGGCCTCTCTGTACAGGAAGTTCTCGATGTCGCTCAGGCCGCGTGCGGCCTCCTCACTCGCGTCCATGGTGTGCTCCAGGGGGTACGGAAACTCCGGTCCCGGCGATGCCGGATTCGGTCAGGTGGAAGAACAGATGGCGGGCGTCGGCGGTCCGGGCCGTGTGGCGTCTGTCCGGCGGGGCCGGCGACGTCACCGGCCCCGCCGGACAGAGGCAAGGGTGTTCTCCGAGCTGCTGGTCGCCATCGGGCCGGGCGGCTCACGCTCATGGCGTGACGGCACGCGTGCCTGAACCGCCCGTCAGCCGAAGCGACAGCCCCCTCGCGTGCTCAGGCGGTGGTGTGGTCACCCTCGCGGTCCTGGCCGGAGCGGGGCGGATTGCCCCTGGCGACGAACGCGTCGCGCGGGTGCTGTACAGAGGCGAGGGAGACGAGATCCCGGCCGAACGCGGCGGCGGTGAGCCAGACGGCGAGAACGCGCACCTTGCGCTCCCAGGAAGGCACGGCCAGGACGTGGTAGCCCCGGTGCATCAGCCAGGCGGGAAATCCCTTGATGACAAGGCCCTTGTACTGGAAGATGCCTCGCCCCAGGCCCAAGGTCGCCACCACTCCCAGGCTGTTGTGGCGGTAGTCACGGACCCTTCCCCCGCGCAGGTCTGCCACGATGTTCTTGGCCAGGCGCTTGCCCTGCCGCACGGCGTGCTGCGCGTTCGGCACCGTGTGCGCCCCCGGCACAGGGGAAGCCAGGTCGGGAACGGCCGCATCGTCTCCCGCCGCCCACACGTTCGGCACAGGATCGCTGTCGGTGCCCACCCGAAGATCTGCCCGGACCACGATCAGGCCACGCTCGTCGACCGGCAGATCCGTGTGGTTGTGAACGACGGGGTTCGAGGCGTTGCCGGCGGCCCAGACGATGAGCGCCGAGTCGAACTCCGTTCCGTCGGAGAGCACCACATGCCCGTCCACGGCGGAGACCAGCTGTGTGTTCAGGTGGACGTGGCCGCCACGGCCTTCCAAGTGACGCACCACCCAGGCCCCGGGCTTGTCGCCCACCTCGGGCAGGATGCGGCCCCGGGCCTCCACCAGATGGAAGGAGAGGTCGGCCATGCTCAGCTCCGGATAGGACTTGAGCATCGCGGTCGCCAGCGCCAGCAGTTCACCGAAGCCTTCTACGCCGGAGAACCCGCCGCCCACGAACGTGACGGTGAGCAGTCTCTGTCGTTCGGCACCGGGTGGCAGTGAAGCGGCCTGGTCGAACGCGGTCATCAACCGGTCCCGGATGGCCACCGCCTCCTCCACGTGCTTCAGGCCTATCGCCTGCTCCACAATTCCGGCGATGGGGAAAGTGCGGGTCACGGCGCCGGCGGTCACCACGATGGTGTCGTAACTCAGTTGATGGTCGGGGCCGTTCACGGGCCGGACCGTGACCGTCCGGTCCGCGTTGCGGATCTCGGTCACACTCCCAGCGATCAGCCGGGTTCTGCGCAGGTGCCGGCGCAGCGACACGGCGGCATGACGTGCCTCGACCGAACCGGCCGTCACCTCAGGCAGGAAGGGCTGGTAGGTCATGTAGGGACGCGGATCGACGACCGTGACCCTCGCCTCACCCGCACGCAGCTTCTTCTCAAGGCGCCATGCAGTGTAGAAGCCCGCGTAGCCACCACCGACGATCAGAATCTCACGCATGCTGTCCTCTGTTCGTTGTTCGACACCACATAGACAGAGCGGCGCAAGGTGGTGTGACACGCCATGGCGGTGAAGAGTCTCACCGCCCCCTCCGCAGGTCCAGAGCACACTCCGACGACAGGTCGCCGGCCATGCGACCGCCCAGCAGCATGAGCATGCGGCCGATACAACGCCCGGCACGGGCGAACTGAACGAGTGCCGGACGGGGGTGAAGGCATACCCCGGCCGAGGACTGGCTCGTCGTGCTACGAGAGGGTTCCCGGTACACGGAGGCCGAGGGCTCCCCGGTACACGGAAATCCCTGGCGAACGAAAAGTCCGTGAGCGCGGCTGTCGGATGTAGTGGCCGACGATCAGACACGGTTTCCTGGCCTCGGGAGTGCGCGCGCCGCGGAACGGTCCCTCCGGAGGGATCAGTCGATCACCGCGGCCCGCCAGGTGCCCTCGTCGGCGTCCAGGAGCGCCGCCACAAGCGCGGGGTCCGGCAGCGGTCCGTGGTCGGCGACGACCCTCAGGGCCGATGCCGCGGTCAGGTGGCCGAGGCGCAGGGCGCGGTCCACGGGGAGTTGCCTCAGCAGACCGCTGAGAAATCCTGCGGCGAAGGCGTCGCCCGCGCCGACGGGTTCGGCGACACGCACCTTCAGCGCGGGCACACTGTGGACAGCGTCCCCGACGAAGGCGGTGGCGGCGCGGTCCCCGTCCTTCACGACGAGGATGGGCGGACCGGACAGCAGGTCACGCACTCCTTCGGCGTCGGTGATGCCGTCCCCCCACAGAGACTGGGCCTCGTCGAGTCCGACGAGGACGATGTCGGCCAGGTCCGCGAGCGGACGCAGCACGTCGGCGGCGGACCGGCCGGCCCACAGGGCGGGGCGGTGGTTGACGTCGAAGCTGACGGGCCAGGGACGGTCGGGACGCAGCGCGCGTTCGACGAGGGAGCGGCAACCGGGCGACAGGGCAGGGGTGATACCGCTGAGGTGGACGAGCGCGGCGCCCGCCAGCGCCGGGTCGTCGAGCACGTCGGGGGTGAGGGCCGAGGCGGCGGATCCGGTGCGGTGGTAGTGGACACGGGTGCCGTGCGCGCCCAGGTCCTTGAGCAGCAGTCCGGTGGGGCGTTCCGGGTCCATGCGGACACCGCTCACATCGACGCCGCCCGCGGCGATCCGGGCGCGTACGCGACGGCCGAAGGGGTCGTCGCCGACCGCGGAGACCCAGCGGGCGGGGATGCCGTGGTCGGCGAGGTAGAGGGCGACGTTCGACTCGGCGCCCGCGATGTCGACGTGCAGCAGGTCGGCGCCGTCCAGCGGCCCCAGGGGGTCGGGGGCGAGGGCGACCATGGTCTCGCCGACGCAGACCACGGGGCCGTGACGCAGTGGCCGATGGGTGCTCATGGTGTGATTCCTAGGGTGTGTCGGCGCGGTCCGCCGGGGCAGGGCCGGAGAAGGCCGCCGGGCGGTACGGGGCGGCCGGGACGCCGGGGACGTCCACCCGGACCGCGAAAACGGCACCGTCGAGGGGTTCCGGGGCGGAAAGGCCGATGTGCGCGCTGGTGACGAGGAGCGTACGGCCGTCGGGGCCGCCGAGGCAGAGTCCCGCGGGCTGCCCGGCGGGCAGGTCGACGATCCGGTCGAGGCTGCCGTCGGGGTGGTAGCGGTGGACCTGCCCGGTGCCCCAGACGGCGGTCCACAGGCCGCCCTCGACGTCGGTGGTCATGCCGTCGGGGCTGCCGGACTCGACGGTGACGAAGGGCTCGGGGGTGCCCGGGTCGCCGCTCACCGGGTCGACCGGGTAGCGGCGGATGACGCCCCGGGCGCTGTCGGCGAGGTACATGACGGTGCCGTCGGTGCTGAAGGCCGGGCCGTTGGGGATCGTGATGTCCCGTAGGACACGGGTGACGCGGCCGTCGCGGTCCAGGCGGTAGAGGGAGCCCGCGTCCTCGGTGGTCTCGTACGCCATGCTGCCGACCCAGAAGCGGCCCTGCGGGTCGGCGACGCCGTCGTTCATGCGCATCGCCACGGGTGCGTCGTCCTCGGGGCGGGCGATCCAGTCGACGCGACCCTCGGGGTCGATGCGGCAGATGCCGGTGCCCGCCGCGGCGATCCAGTGGCCGGAATGCCCCTCCACCGGTGCCACGGCGCCCAAGGGGCAGGGCAGTTGAATGATCGGGGTGAGCGGCGCGTCGGGCCCCTCGGGCAGGGCGAGCAGCCGCCCGGTGAGGATGTCGGTCAGCACGGCGCGGCCGTCCGTCCAGCGGATGCCCTCGCCCAGTTCCAGGCGGTCGGTCCCGAGGACCGCGGGAGTGGTCACGGGCGGCCCTGCGTGCGGACGACGTCCAGGAAGGCGCGGGCGCGCTCGCGCAGGGCGGTGAGGTCGCCACCCGCGGCTGCGTCGCCGACCAGGGGCGATCCGACGCCGACGGCCGTGGCTCCCTCGCGCAGGTAGTCCGCGGCCGCGGCTGCGTCCACTCCCCCGACCGGTACGAAGGGCAGGTCCGGGAAGGGGGCGCGCAGGTCCTTCAGATAGCCGGGGCCCCCGGCGCTGCCTGCCGGGAAGAGCTTGAGGGCGTCGGCGCCGAGCCGCCGTGCCTGGAGGATGTCGGTGGGGGTCATCACGCCCGCGAGTACGGGGAGTCCGAGCTCCCGCCCGGTGGCGATGCCGTCGCTGACCGCCGGCGTGACAAGGAACGCGGCGCCGGCTTTCTGGGCGGCACGGGCGTCGTCGGAACTGAGCACGGTTCCGGCGCCGAGCGTCGCGCCGGGGCCGAGCTCGGCGCGGGCCCGCGCGATCACATCGAGCGCGTCGCGCCCGGACAGAGAGACCTCGATCAGGGTGACGCCCTCTTCTGCGAGGGTGAGCACGGTGGTCAGCGCGGCGTCCGGATCAATGCCGCGGACGATGGCGAGCAGCCGGTGGTCGCGCAGCGCGGCGAGCAGGTTCATCCGGCATCCCTTCTGGTGACGGGGGTTGAGGGGTGGCGGGTCGCGGTGACGGTGAGCCGCCAGGCGACCTCGCCGGTCGGCGGTACGACGGCGGTGTCCCCGTCGTCCGCCGCGGCGCGGTCGAAGACGCGGCCGAGCATCGGCTCGACGCCGATCGAACGGTACGGCGCCTCTTGGGGGAAGCCGCCGAGGTTGCGCCAGAGGGCGACCGCGACCGGCTGGCCGTCGGCTTCGACGGACAGGTGCAGGGTGTCGGTGCCGTCGTGTACGGACACCTGGGAGGCGAGGACGACCGCTCCCACAGCGCTGCCGTCGTCCGGGCCGAGCCGGTCCAGCGGTATGCCGTCGACGGTGGGCCAGACGCCGCCGGCCCAGCGGTCGCCCTCGTCCGGGTAGAGCCGGGTCGCCGCTGGTCCGCCGATGTCGATCCGGGCGGCCTCGGAGAGGTCCAGCAGGGCGTGTGCGGCCCACACGAAGCGGTAGCCGGGTTCGGCGGCGAGCGTGTAGTCGGCGACGACCGCGTCCTCCCGCTCGCGGATGCGCCGGGTCAGACGGAAGTCGGGGCACTCCACGACGTCCTCCTCCCCGGCCCTCCGCCAGGGCCGCGACCAGGCGTCCCCGTGGTCGGGCAGCCCGCGCACGGTGGGCACGCACTCCTCCAGCCCCCCGGCGTCGGCGAAGGCGTCACCGGGCCGGACCACGCGGCGGCGGGGTTCGTCGCGGTGCCACAGCCACTCGCGGTCCCCCGCGGTCAGCGACGTCCAGCGCCCGCCGTGGTCGGCGTCGGTGGCGACGCGGACGGGCAACCGCACGACGCTCACCATTCCGCGAAGGAGCCGTCGGCGTGCCGCCAGACCGGACTGCGCCAGGCGTGGCCAGACCGGTCGGCGGCCCGCACCGCGTCCTCATCGACGGTGATGCCGAGTCCAGGCAGTCCTGTGCGGTGCGCCTGACCGTCGACGAAGCGGAAGGGCTCAGTGTCGATCAGGTAGGACAGCAGGTCGGCGTCCTTGTTGTAGTGGATGCCCCGGCTCTGCTCCTGGATCAGGAAGTTGGGCGTGGCGAAGGCGACTTGGAGGCTGGCGGCCAGCGCGATGGGGCCGAGCGGGCAGTGCGGAGCCAGGTGGGCCCCGAAGGTCTCGGCGAGGGAGGCGATCCGGGTGACCTCCGATATCCCGCCGGCGTGCGACAGGTCCGGCTGCGCCACGGCGACGCCCGCGGTCAGGGCGGGGAGGAAGTCGGCCCGCCCGTAAAGCCGTTCACCGGTGGCGAGCGGCACCGACGAGGCGGCGACCAGTCCCGGGAGCAGGTGCGCCTGCTCGGGCAGGACCGGCTCCTCCACGAACAGCGGGTGCAGCGGGGCTATCTCGTGGAGCACGCGCCGCGCGTTGGCGGCGCTGAAGCGGCCGTGGAAGTCGACGGCGACATCGCGGTGCGGGCCCAGGGCCTCGCGGGCGACCGCGACGCGCTCGACGACGGCAGCCGTCTCGGCGGGGCTGCCGATCCGCGAGGTGCGCCCGGCGGCGTTCATCTTGACGGCGGTGAAGCCGGCTTCCACCTGGGCGGTGACCTCCTCCTTGAGTCGTTCGGGTTCGTCACCCCCGACCCAGGCGTACACCCGCACCATGTCGCGGACCGGACCGCCGAGCAGGGTGTGCACCGGCACTCCGAGGGCGCGACCCGCGATGTCCCACAGGGCCTGGTCGATGCCGGCGACGGCGCTGGAGAGGACCGGGCCGCCCCGGTAGAAGCCGCCCTTGGTCAGCACCTGCCAGTGGTCCTGGATACGCAGCGGGTCCTGGCCCACCAGGTACTCCGAGAACACCTCGACGGCCGACCGGACCACCTCGGCCCTGCCCTCGACCACCGGCTCGCCCCAGCCGACGACCCCGTCGTCGGTCTCGATCCGGCAGAACAGCCAGCGGGGCGGGATGAGAAAGGTCTCGACGCGCGCGATCTTCACCTGGTTCCTCCGAGGATGCCCTGGCCTTCAGGCTGGGGAGGAATCGGACTCCTGCCGAGCAGGGCAGGCAACGGGGTTTCGCCTCCAGGGCGAAAGACCGTCCACGCAAGCGGGTAGGCTGCTCGGTGTGCGTTGCGAGGACCAAGCGCGCACACCGTGCTGAGCGAGAGCCAGGCTGGCACAGCAACTCCTTTGCTTGTAGTACCGAACCGGGCAGGTTCCGACCCGGCTGGTGTTGAGGGTGTAAGACCCGTAGGTCCGCTGGGCCCGCAGGCAGCCTGAGCCAGGAATCCCCCTGCTTCAGCGGAGGGAGGGTTCAATGTCCCTGACCGTCCTTCTCCTCGGAGGAACCGTCCGCGCCCTCGGGCGCGGCGGGACCGCTGACCTTGTCCAGATCGCGCGTCGCCTGGTCGAGCAGGGCGCGCATGGCGTGTTCCGCGGCGTCCGGGTCCCGGTCGCGCACGGCGTCGAGGACGGCACGGTGGCTGGGCACCGGGTCCTCGCTGTGCGGGGCGCTGTGCACGAGTTGGTCTCGCTGGGCCAGGCCCGACTCGATGACCATCTCCATGCGTTCCAGCAGTTCGTTGTGGGTGGCTGCGAGAAGCGCCCGGTGGAAGGCGAGGTCGGCCTCGACGGCGTCGCTCGCGCCGCCCTCCTGGCTCATGGCGGTCAGTGCCGCCTCCAGCGCCTCGAGGTCGGAGTCGGTGCGCCGGTCCGCGGCCAGGCGTACGGCGGCGGGCTCGATGATGCCGCGGACCTCGCCGAGGTTGCGCAGCAGTGTGGGATCGGCGCCGGTGCCGCTGCTCTCGGCGAACTGCCAGCGCAGCACATCGGCGTCGAGCAGATTCCAGTCCGAGCGGGGCCGGACGAAGGTCCCGCGCTTCTGCCGGGCGTCGACCATGCCCTTGGCCGCGAGCACCTTCAAGGACTCGCGCAGGGCGGTCAGACTGACGTCCAGCTCGCTCTGCAGGGCCGCCATGTCGAGCGTCGCACCCTCGGGGATCTCGCCGCTGAGTACCCGGCGGGCGAGGGTCTCCACGGTCTGGCCGTGCACTCCGCGGCGCGCGTATGGCGTCATGTCTATGCCTTTCTTGCTGTTCGGTCGGTGGCCGTAGCGGTCGGTTCCGTCAGGCGGAGGCCTTGGCGACGCTCCAGCCGCCGTCCACGAGCAGGCTCGATCCGGTGATGTAGGAGGCTTCGTCGGCAGCGAGGAAGGCGACGGCGGCGGCGACTTCCTCGGGGGTGCCGAAGCGGCGGGCCGCGGTCTCCGCGACGCTGAGCTCACGGTCGGCCTGCGCCACCCGGTCCCAGGCGGCGGTCAGGATCGGCCCCGGCAGCACCGCGTTGACGCGGACGTCCGGGCCGTACTCGACGGCGAGCTGTCCGCACAGCGACAGCAGTGCGCCTTTGCTCGCCGCGTACGCCGGGTGGCCCGGGATGCCCCGGTACGCGTGGACGGAGGAGACGAGCACCACGGCCCCGCCGTGCTCACGCAGGTCCGGCAGGGCGGCCTTGACGCCGAGGAAGGCACCGGTGAGGTTGACCGAGAGCTGCCGCTCCCAGGAGGCGAGGGTGGTCTCGTGGGTCGGCGCGACCGCCACCGTGTACGCGTTGCTGACCAGGACGCCCACGGGCCCGAAGCCATGGGCGGCGGTGATCACCCGCTGCCAGTCGGCCTCGCTCGCGACGTCGGCGGCGACGAAGAGGGCCCGGGCTCCGTCCTTGCGCAGCCGCTCGGCCGCCTCCTCGCCGCGTTCGGCGGCGATGTCGACGAGGACGACGGCCGCGCCCTCTCCTGCGAGGCGTGCCGCGGTGGCCGCGCCGATGCCCGACGCGGCGCCCGTGACGACCGCGACGCGGTTGGTGAAGCGGGCGGCTGGGTTCATGGGGTGGATCTTCTCCTGTTCGAAAGGCCGGTGGGGTGCAGATTCTTCCGCTGTCGTCACTGACGGGCCAGAACGGTCAACTCCGCGTCGTGTTCGGCGGTCCAGGCGAACGGCAGCCCCGAGTGGAGCAGATGCGCGCCGCTGTACCGGGTGCCGGTGGCGTTGTCGGTGTAGACGGCGTCCGGGGCGAGGTCGCGCAGCCGCAGCCGGGCGGGCCGTCCGGGCACCAGGGGCGCGCCGTCCAGCGGCCCGGTGTTCCAGGCCGTCACCACCACGCGGCCACCGCCCGGTTCCTCGTACTGGACACCGCACGTCGGCTCGGCGGGGCTGCTCAGCAGATGGACCTCGCCGTGGTGGACGACGTCTCGGATCTCCTTGTACCGGGCGATCCACTGCGCGGCCTCGGCCCGCTGTTCCGGCGTCCAGTGACGGATGTCGGCGCCGATGCCGAGCACGCCCGCCATGGCGTTGACGAAGCGGAAGGCGAGCGAGCGCGGCCGGGGGTCGAAGACGCCGGGGGCGTCGGTGACCCAGGAGCTCATGGTGTGCGGAGCGTGCGCGTGGAGGTAGCCGTACTGGATGCGCAGCCGGTCCATGGGCGCGGTGTTGTCGCTGGGCCACACCACGTCGGTGCGGGCGATCGTGGCGTGCTCGACGCGGGCGCCGCCGCCCGCGCAGCCCTCGACCGTGACATGGGGGTGGGCGGTGCGCAGATGGTCCAGGACGCGGAGGTAGCCGGCGACGTGTGCGGCATCGAGGTCCTGCCGCTCCGGGTCGCTGCCCGCCGGGTGGCCGGGGCGGCCGCGCTCGGTGGGCGGGCGGTTCATGTCCCACTTGAGGTAGCCGATGGCGTGGGAGCCGAGCAGCCGGTCGAGGGTGCCGATGACGAACTCCTGGACGTCCTCGCGGCCGAGGTCGAGCAGAAGCTGGTTGCGCACGAGCGTGGCGGGGCGGCCGTCGATCCGGTAGATCCACTCGGGGTGTTCGGCGTAGAGCTTCGAGCGCGGGCTGATGCCTTCGGGCTCGACCCACAGGCCGAAGTCCATGCCGAGGGCGTGCACGTCCTCGATGAACCGGTCGAATCCGCCGGGGAATTCGGCCGGGTCCGGGTCCCAGTCGCCGAGGCCGCCGGTGTCGTCGGGACGCCCGGTGAACCAGCCGTCGTCGACGACGAAGAGTTCCGTGCCCAGTTCGGCGGCGACCTTGGCGAGCTCCAGCTGGCCTGCGGCGTCGACGTCGAAGCCGGTGGCCTCCCAGGAGTTGTAGAGGACCTTGCGGGGCCGGTCGATACGCTCGCCGGTCAGGTGCCGCTCATAGCGGTGCCAGACGCGGGCCAGGCCGTCGAGACCGTCCGGGCTGAAGGCGCAGGCCAGGCGAGGCGTGACGAGGGTGGTACCGGGCGCGAGGCGGACGGCGCCCTCGTGGGGCACCCGCCCGGCGCGGACCCGTACGGCGCCTCCGGGCTCGGCGTCGGCGGTGATCCGCCAGTTGCCGGACCACTCCAGGGCGATGCCGTAGGTGGGGGTGGCTCCCTCGGCAGGGGCGGCGGCGTCCTGGACGGCGAGCCAGGGGTGGTAGGCGTGGCCCACCGAGCCCTGGGTGCTCTCCATCTCGAAGCGCCCGCGCTCCAGTTCCACGTCCTTGAGCTGGAACTCCTGCGACCACTGGCCGGCCAGGTACGTGAGCCGCGCGCCGCCCTGGACGGGCACGTTGACGCCCGCGGAGTCGAAGCGCTCCAGGCGCACCTCGTCCTCGCCCGTGCAGGTCAGCTCCGTCCAGCGCAGGACGACGTCGGTGCCGGGCACCGTCTCGTAGCAGAGCGCGGTGCTCAGCCCGAGGAGGTCGTCGGCAAACTCCAGGCGCAGCGCGTGCTCGCCGTCCTGGGTGGCGCCGGTGAACCGCGACCAGCTGCCGCGGTCGCCGCCAGGGCGGGAGGCGACAAGGTCGGCGCCGGTGAACGGCCGCAGCCCGTACGGGATGTACTCCGCGGGGGCGGCGTCTGCGGGGGTGATGAAGTGGGTGCGGTGCGACCAGTCCAAGGGCGACGGCCCGTCCTCGGCGCCGTGCGGCCCCCAGGCGGCGAGCTCGGCCCAGCGTCCGTCGCCGCCGAGGGTGACGGCATAGGTGGTGGTGTCGGTACGCAGCAGCCACCGGTCGTGCGCGGTCACTTCACGGCTCCGAGGTTCAGTCCGGCCACGAAGTGGCGCTGGAAGCGGAGGAAGACGGCCACCGTCGGGGCGGCGGCGATCACCGAGCCGGCCGCGATCACGTTCCACATGGAAACGT
Organism: Streptomyces sp. NPDC046900; assembly: GCF_040644975.1. Classification (NCBI taxonomy): domain Bacteria; kingdom Bacillati; phylum Actinomycetota; class Actinomycetes; order Kitasatosporales; family Streptomycetaceae; genus Streptomyces; species Streptomyces sp. NPDC046900. The sequence continues at coordinate 61,649 of NZ_JBEYXD010000020.1, forward strand.
ACTGGCCCTGCAGTCCGATCAGCGAGGCGGTGATGGGCATCTGGCTGTCGGTGCGCAGCACCGTGATGGCCCACAGCAGGTCGTTGAAGATCCAGGTGAACGACAGCGCGGTCAGCGCGGCCAGTGCCGGGCGGGCCAGCGGCAGGATGATCCGGCAGTAGATCTGCCACGGGCCCGCCCCGTCGATGACGGCGGCCTGCTGGATCTCGTTGGGGATCGCCCGCATGAAGCCGTGCAGGACGAAGACGTAGAAGCCGACGCCGAAGCCGACCTGCACGCCGATCAGGGCGTACAAATGGTCGTAGATGCCGAGCGCTTCGCTGACCTTGGCGACCGGGATCAGCAGGATCTGCGGGGGCAGCAGGTTGCCGCCGAGCATGAGCAGCAGCAGGCCGCGCCGGAAGGGCAGCTCGTAGCGGCTGAGCGCGAAGGCGGCCATGGAGGCGAGGCCGAGCGAGAGCAGCACGGTGGGGATGGTGACCACCAGGCTGTTGATGAGGGCGCGCTGCTGGCCTCCGTCCACCCACGCCTGGCGGAAGCTGTCGAAGGTGAACGAGTGCGGCCAGCTCCCGACGCCATGCGCGGCGATGTCGTCGAAGGTCCGGGTGCTGGTGACCAGTACGAGGGCGATCGGCAGCAGCCACAGCGCGGACAGCAGGCTCGCGGTGAGGTGGAAGCCGGCGGTGCGCAGCTTGCGGCCGTCCAGGACGGGGCGGCGGGGCGACGCGAGTTCGGCGGGGCCGGCGTGCCCCTCGATGTCCTCGGTGTGCCTGGTGGCGTGGGTGGCGGTCATCAGTCGGCCTCTCGGAAGGCGCGCACGAGGTAGCTCACGATGACGCCGAAGGCCAGCACGAAGATGACTACGGCGAGCGCGGAGCCGTATCCCAGGCGCAGGGACTGGAACGCGGTGGAGTACATATAGGTGCTCAGCAGTTCGGAGGAGTGGTAGGGGCCGCCGCGGGTGAGCGCCCACACCACATCGAACGAGCGCAGCGAGTCGATGATGATGACCGACAGGACCACCGCGTTGACGCTGCGAAGCTGCGGCAGTGTGACGTACCGGAACTGCTGCCAGCGGGTGGCGCCGTCGACCTTGGCCGCCTCGTAGAGGACGGGGTCGATGCCCTTGAGGCCGGCCAGGTACAGCACCATCACATAGCCGACCTGGCGCCACAGTGCGGGCACGATCACCGCGTAGAAGGCGGTGTCCTGGTCGGCGAGCCAGGCGTGCTTCCAGCCGCCGAGACCGATGGCCTCCAGCATGTTGTTGATCATGCCGTCCGGCTGGTACATGGCCTGCCACACCAGCGCGGTCGCCACCAGCGAGAAGACCACTGGCAGGAAGAGCGCCGCCCGGTAGAACCCGATGCCGCGCCGCTCCTTCTGGAGCAGCATCGCGGCACCGAGCCCGAGGGCGGCGGAGAGCCCGCCGAAGAGCAGCAGCCACAGCACCGTGTTGATCGCGGCGGTGCGGAAGACCGAGTCGTGCACCATCTCGCTGTAGTTGCCGAGGCCGACGAACTTCGCGGACCCCAGGCCGTCCCAGGACGTCAGGGAGAGGTAGAAGCCCTGGAGGGCCGGCCAGAAGACCCAGAACGCCTCGGCGAGCAGCGGGATGAGGACGAAGGCCAGGACCACCGGGGGCACCCGAGTGGCCCTGGACCGTCGTGTGGAGCCGATCAGCGCCATTGTCACTGGCTCCAGATCTTCTGTGCGCTGCGCTGCCACGTGGTGAGGATGGAGCCGATCTCCTTGGGCTTCGCCAGGTAGTGCACCAGCGCCGTGTCGGCGGTCGGCTGGAGGGCGTCGCTGGAGTCGCGGTTGAAGAACTGGGTGATCTCCGCGGCGCTCTCGACGAGCTTGCGGCCCTTGGCGACCAGCGGGGTGCCGGCGTCCTTGGCGTCGGGGTGGGTGGGCAGCACGGTGCCCGAGGAGCTCTTGATGTACAGCTCCTGCGACTCAGCGGTGGCCAGGTAGCGCAGCAACTCCTTGACGCCGTCGGCGCGCTTGCTGCGAGCGCTGGCGAAGTAGCCGTCGGTGGGCGCCTCTTCGGCGACCGGCACCTTCGGGTCGATGATGGGGAACTGGAAGAAGTCCAGGTCGCCCAGGGCGTCCTTGGGCGCGGCGTCGGCGAAGAAGGTGCCGATGAGCATCATGCCGGTGCGGCCTTGGAGGAGGGCGGTGGTGGCGTCCTGGAAGGGGATCGCCGTGCCGTTGGGGTCGAAGTACGGGCGGGCCTCGTCCCACTTGTCGAAAACCTTGCGGACCTCGGGGCCGTCGAAACGGTGCTTCCCCGCGAGGAGTTCGCGGTGGAACGTGGCACCGTTGACGCGGATGTTGAGGTAATCGAACCATGCCGAGGCGACCCACGGGGTGTCGCCGCCGGCGCCGAGGCCGATCGGGGCGACGCCCTTGCTCTTGAGCTTGTCGCACAGGCCGAGGAACTCGTCCCAGGTCTTGGGCTCCTGGACGCCCCACTTGGCGAAGTTGGACTTCCGGTAGAACATGCCCCACCAGTAGTAGCTGGTGGGCACGAAGACCTTCTTGCCGCTGGAGGCCGAGGTGCACAGCTTCTTCAACGCGTCGGAGTAGCCGGAGAGCTCGGGCTTCGTCCAGATGTCGTCGAGGTTGAGGAGCAGGTCCTTCTTGGCGTACGACTCGGCGACGGAACCGGGGTACCAGGTGTAGACGTCCGGCGGGTTGGCCGACGTGAGGTAGGTCGGCAGCTGTGTGCGGAAGGTCTCCGACGCGACGGTGTTGAGCTGCGCCTTGGTGTCGCCGCGCTTGTCGAAGGCGGCGACGATCTGCTGCATGGCGGTCTTGGCCTGCGGGGAGGAGAGGTTGGACTGCAGGGTCACGGGTCCGCCGGACTTTCCTCCGGAGGAGGACGAGCTGTTGGTGACGCAGCTGCTGAGCAGCGCGCCGGCGCCGACTGCGCCCGTTCCTATGAGGAATCTGCGGCGGGTGGCGGTGAAGTCGGTCATCTGTCTACTCCCTAGGTGCCCACGGGACGGAGCTTGAGGCCCCCTGACGGCCCGGCTCCGGGCGCGGCAGGCACAGCCTGTCGCAGGGGTCAGGGCGCCGTCAAGATTAATTAGTAATTTATTTTCCGGAGGTGAGCCTCAGGGCCGGGAAGACCCTGAGGCTCACCTGTTGCTGCTGGGTGATGCCGGGTGACGCGGTGGTGCGGTGGTGCGGATCGACGCAGGTCGAACCAGGTGGAGCGGGGGTCGGCGCGCGAAGTTCAGAGTTCGGTCTGGTGGACGCGGCCGTCCACTCCGCGGAAGGCGGCCAGCACGCCGCCGTCCGGCCCGGCCACGGCCCCGAGCGCGCCGTCGAAGGCACCGCTGACGAAGTCGTTGTCCTTGCTCCAGCCGGCCCAGTCGCCGGACGCGGTCCAGCTGCGCATCCACAGCGTGTAGTCACCGGCACGGGCATACAGGTGCACCGTGTCGCCGGAGGCCACCAGCGTCGGGCTGCCACTGATCGTGCCGCCGAGAGCCGTCCAGTCGGACCAGGCGCCGGAGGCGTCGCGGGTCCGCGTCCAGACCGAGTCGTCCGGGGTGCGAACGGCCACGTGCAGCCTGCCCGCGTCGTCCACGACGCTCGACGGACGGCCGTAGAACGCCTTGTCCTGCGGGGCGCCCTGCGAGGTCCAGCCGGAGGCCGGGCCGCGCGACCACAGCTTGCCGTCCGCGCCGCGGGCGAAGACCGTCCAGTCGTCCGGGCCCGCGAAGGCGACGGTCGGCGCGTCCGTCAGCGTGCCGCCCAGGTTCTCCCAGCGACCCCAGTGCCCGTTCGCGTACACCCGCCGGTAGGCGGTGTCGTCGGTGCCGCGCACAAAGACGTCGATCCGTCCGCCGGCCGAGGCGTACGCGGCGGGCTGCCCGAGGGTACGGCCGTGCGTCGGGCCGCCCAGGTCGGTGGTCTGGGCCTTGGACCAGTCACCGCCGCGCGCGGTCTGTGCGCGCAGGGACCCGTCCGTGCCACGGGTGAAGACGGTCAGGTCGTCGCCGTCGCGCACCAGCGCCGGGCTCGCCGAGGAACGACCGGGCAGCTGCGTACCCGGGGCGTCGTCGGTGCCGGTCAGCTTGAGGAACGCGGTGCCGTGCGCGGGGACGCGCACCGTGTACGAGCCGGTGAAGGTACCGCGCGACGTACGGGCCCGCAGGTCACGGACGGCGACCTTGCCCGCAAGACCGGCGTCGGCGAAGTTCACCGTGCGGTCCTGCGCCTGGTCGGAGCGGTTGAGCAGGACGACCGCCCGCTTGCCCGCGCCCTGGAGCACCTTGCTGTAGACGTCGCCGACGGAGTCGGTGGCCACGCGGGCGCCCTGGATGCCCAGCGGGTCCTGGTCGACGGCGAGGATCTCGGGGTTGCGCAGCGTGTCGAGCATCGACTGCGGCAGTGTGCGCGGATCACTGCCGATGACCAGCGGCGAGGCCATCTCGGCCCACATCACGAACTGCGTGGTGGACTCCTCCTCGTTGAGCTCGTAGCCGCCTTCGGCGAGCTTGCGCATCGGGATGAGGTAGTCCGGGTCGTTCCAGTGCCCGGGGCCCTGCGCCTCGGGGTGCCAGGCGTTGGCGTCCATGCTGCGCAGGATGTTCGGCCACTCCCCCGCGGTCGGGTTGCCCCAGGCGAGGTCGGTGCCGGTGCGCCAGGAGTCGGCGATCGTCGGGCCGTAGACGAAGGTGTTGTGCGCGTCCTGCTCGGGGGTGTGCGGCATGCCCCAGTCGTCGGTCAGCGGGTTGCACAGGTTGAGCAGCATCTTCCGGCCGGACTTGGCGACGGCGGCGCTGAACTCCTTGAAGGCCGGCCCCGGGTCGATCCCCGCACCGATGCCGCAGAGGAAGTCGACCTTGATGGCGTCGACCTTCCAGCCGGCGAACTGGCGGGCGTCCTGCTCGTAGTGGCCGCGGCTGCCGAGGCCGCACCACTTGCCGCCGTCGTACTCACCCGCGTCGGTGTAGATGCCCGCCTTGAGGCCGCGGTTGTGAAGGTACGTCACCAGGGCGGGGATGCCGGAGGGGAAGCGCGTGGGGTTGGCCACGAGCCGGCCCGTCTCCGGGTCACGCGGCTGGTCCGCCTGCCAACCGCCGTCCAGCCAGACGATGTTGTAGCCGCTGTCGCGCAGCCCGCTGCTGACGAGGTAGTCGGCGACCTTCTTGACCTGGTCCTCGGTCGGGGCGCCGAGCCCGTAGTAGGTGTTCCATCCCATGTACGGCGTGGGTGCGAGGCCGCTGTCGTAGTACTGCGGCGCGCCTTGGTCGTCCGCGGCATGTGCCGCCGGAACCGCCGACCCGACCAGCACCGCGGCGCCGAGCACCGCCGCGGTCCGCCGCACACGCGCCATCTCTGCACGATGCGAAGCCACTGAAGTCTCCCGATAGTTGGGGGTACGGGGCACCGCACTCCGGTCCTACCGGGCGCCGGTGCCACGGCCGAAACTGTGCCCAGGCCCCTGAAGCCTGTCAATATTAATTGCTAATTAACTTAAAAACGGGATCGCGCAGTGATGCAGCCACTGCTCCCTGGACGGTCTCGATGGGTACGGCGATGTCCCAGCCCTGGGACCGGACGGCCTCGAACCGCCGCGTGCGGCAACGGTTCTCCGGCGTACGGCGCCCGCGGCCGCACCGCAACGGGATGCTGTCCGGCGGCCGTACCCCTTGCGCCGGCGGGTCACCGGCGCGCTGCCGGAGGCGGAGCCCGGCGTCGGCGTCGCCAATGGAGAGGGACCGCCGGTCTGCCCACACTCAGGTAGATGCCGGAGCGGTCGAGATCGCTCTCGGAGCCGGTGGAGCTGCACGAGCCCACCGCGATTGCGCCCGGCCGCCGGAGCGGCGAAGTACTGAAGCGTATGGAGGTTGTCGCCGCTCTCGGCATGGTCATAGCCGGAGTGACAGGCGATCGCGATGAAGGGGGGACTCATGAAGGTTCTCCTCCTGGCAGTGGGGTGACCGACCCCCTCTGGGCGCGGGATGTCGACGATCACCCGGCATGGCGGCTCGGAATCGACCTGCATCTACCAGGACCGGACGACCTCGCCCTCTGTGACGGCGAAGGGGGTGGCCTGTGAGAATGAGCACCTCATACGCCATGGGCGGGCGCCGCGGCGGCACAGCCGCCACGCTCGGCCGACGACGAGGGCCTGCCGCTCGCGATGACCGTCACCCGGGCGATGTGCAGGTCCGAGGCCGCACCTGAGCTGGGGAAGGCGTTCCTGGCCGACCCGGGCCGCACCCCCGCCCCTCAAGCACTCTCGGCAAGTGACAGACCGTCACCACACTTGGTGGGGTCATCCACCGTCGCACTCATCCTCATCACGTGGCTCTCTCTGGGAAGAAAAGCACCTGATTCATGACAACCCGGTCGTGCTGACTGCATGCGGCAGCACGCAGGCGACCGGTGTCGCAGTTGGAACATGTCGCAGTTGCGACACCCGAGGTCAGTGACAGGTTGAGCATCATCAACGGATGCTTTCGCACAGCTTTTGCCCCTCCAGCTGTACGAGAGGTGTCTCACTGATGTCTAGAATCCGCCCAACGGCGGCTATATCGACGGGATTGTTGCTGGTCGCCGGAGCTGTGCCAGCCGTATTCGCGGGGCAGTCGGCAGCCGCCGGGACCCCCGCTCATCCCGCTGCCGTGCCGGGGGCCACCTCCGCGACCGTGCGACTGGTGACCGGTGACCGGGTGACCGTGACCACACTGCCCGGGGGACGGCACACCGCGTCGGTGCAGCCCGGACCCGGGCGCGAGCACATCCCCTTCCAGACGCTGGAGGGGAACGACAAGCAGCTGATCGTGATGCCGTTCGACGCCCAGGCGCTGGTGTCGGCCGGCACCCTGGACCGGCGGCTGTTCAATGTGACGGCGCTGATCGCCGAGGGCTACGACGAGGCGCACACCGCCGCCCTGCCGTTGATCGTCTCCTCTCAGCCGGAACCGTCACGGGAGGGGGCCAGGGTCACCGCACAGGCAGCGAAGACAGCCTCGGCCACTGCCGACCGGCTGGTGGCGCTCAACACGGCGGCGACGCCCTCCCGCCGACTGGACAGCATCCACGCGCGGTCGGTGCGGGTCTCCGGCCACGACCTGGGGAAGTTCTGGAAGACGCTCAACCCCAGTGGAGCGTCGGACACCGCCCGCACCACGGTCACCCCGCGCATCTCGCTGGACGGCAAGGTCAAGGCCCTGCTGGACCGGAGCACCGCACAGATCAACGCCCCCACCGCCTGGAAGGCCGGCTACGAAGGCCAGGGCGTCAAGGTGGCCGTGCTGGACACCGGTGTCGATGCCCATCACCCCGACCTCGCCGGCCGCATCGCGGAGGCCAAGGACTTCTCCGGCAGTGGGAACACCGACGACCACTTCGGCCACGGCACGCATGTCGCCTCGATCGTCGGCGGAACCGGTGCCGCGTCCAACGGCACCCGACGCGGTGTCGCGCCCAAGGCCGACCTGCTGATCGGCAAGGTGCTGGACGACAACGGCTACGGCGACGAGTCGGGCATCATCGCCGGCATGGAGTGGGCGACCGCCGAGCACGCCAAAGTCGTCAACATGAGCCTCGGGGCGGACGAGCAGACCGACGGCACCGACCCGCTCAGCCAGGCCGTCGACAACCTGACCGCCTCCACCGGCACGCTCTTCGTCGTCGCGGCGGGCAACTCGGGCCCGGGCCAGTACACCGTCGGCACACCAGGCGCAGCCGATGCCGCGCTGACCGTGGGCGCCGTCGACCGCGACGACTCCCTGGCCTCCTTCTCCAGCCGTGGCCCGCGCTTCGGCGACGGCGCGGTCAAGCCCGACGTGACCGCCCCCGGCGTGGGCATCGTCGCCGCCCGCGCGGCCGGCACCACCCTGGGCGACCCGATCGACGCCAACTACGTGGCGCTGTCCGGGACCTCCATGGCCACCCCGCACGTCGCCGGCGCCGCCGCGCTGCTGGCCCAGCAGCACCCGGACTGGAGCGCCCAGCAGCTCAAGGACACCCTGATCAGCACCGCGCACACGGTGCCGGGCACCAAGGTGACCGAGCAGGGCGGCGGTCGCATCGACGTGGCCGCGGCCATGGGCCCGATCACGGCCACCGGCTCGGTCACCCTCGCCCCGCTGACCACCGGTGGCACGCAGGGGCAGCCGCAGGCGACCACCCTTCACTACACCAACACCGGCGATCACCCGCTCACCCTCTCCCTGGCCGTCAACATGGCCACCGACACCGGGAAGTCGATCCCCGACGGTGTGGTCGGCCTCGACTCCAGCACCGTGCAACTGGCCCCCGGTGCCACCGCCGACGTGCCGCTGCACACCGACGCGACCCACGCGGTCCGCGGCAAGTTCTACGGATACATCACCGCGAAGTCCGCCGACGGCACCGTGCTCGCCCACACCACCGTCTCCCTCGTGGTGCACGCCCCCCAGCACCGGCTGACCGTGGTCTACCGCGACCGCAACGGCAAGGTCGTGCCTGGCTCGCTGCCGACCATCTGGGGCCCCGACGGGTTCGTGGACTACACGGACCGCGACGCGGGAGTCGCCGTCGTGGAAGAGGGCACGTACAACGTCAACGCCGGTTTCTACGACCGGACCGATGACGGCGAAGAGGTCGGCCAGATCGTCGACCCCGAGGTGAAGGTCACCAAGGACATGACGGTGACCCTGGACGCCTCAAAGGCCACCGAGGTGAAGATCCGCACGCCGCGCCCCGCCGAGCAGCACGGCGTTCTCAACACCAACTTCTACCGCCAGATCGACGGTCATGGCCTGCTCCAGGGCGCCATGTTCTTCGACACCGTCAAGCGGCTCTATGTCAGCCCCACGGCTCCGGTCACCGACGGTTCCTTCGAGTTCTCCTCACGGTGGCAGATGACGGCCCCGCAACTGCGGGCGAACGTCTCCGGCGGTTCACAGGAGTTCACCCCGTACTACGAGAGTCGCTCCCCGGTCTTCGGGGACGAGGGTGCGCGGCTGACCGCCTTCGACGCCGGCATGGCGGCGGCTCCCGACTTCAGCGGGGCGCGCGGCAAGCTGGCCGTCGTACGGAACGACAACTCCACGCCCTGGGACTACGACGGGCTTGCGAAGGCCGCGGCGGCAGCGGGCGCCAAGGCGCTGCTGATCGCGAATCCCGAGGGTTTCTCCGACTGGACCCGGTGGCAGCCGAACGGTGACCGGATGGCCCTGCCCACCATGCAGACGTCCTGGAAGAACGGGACGGCTCTGGTGGAGCGCATGGCGAAGGGCGCCACGAAGGTGGAGTTCTCCGGCACGGTCCGCAGTCCGTACCTGTACGACGTGATGCAGGTTTCGAAGGGCTCCATTCCCAAGCAGGTGATCTACACCGTCTCGGATCGCAACAGCGCGGAGGTCCGCAGTACGTACACCCGCACCGGTGCCACGGACTGGGCGAGCGAGCAGCGTTTCGCGTGGCGGCCGTACCAGGACACCGCATGGGACCAGAACAGCCGCTACGTTCCGGTGGGACAGGAACGCGTCGAGTACGTGAGCGCCGGAGACACGCTGTGGCAGCACATCGTGCACCACAACGTCGTCTTCGACCCCGACCTCCCGCTGGGGGCCGGCATGCACGACGCCCCGCACACCTACCAGCCCGGCCAGAGCGCCACGGAGCGGTGGTTCGGAGCAGTGGTCCGCCCGTCGATCCCGAGCGGTAAGGGCCTGCCATCGGTGCGCAACGGTGACACCCTGTCGGTGTACGTTCCGGAATTCAACGACTCCGGCGCCGGCCACTGGTCGTTCGCGGAGAGCGACCCCTTCGGCGGAATCGGCGGCGGCGTCCGCACAGCCTTCGTGGACGACACGGCCAAGGCAGTGCTGTACCGGAACGGGAAGCAGATCGCCACGTCCGACAACGGTGCGTGGGGCAACTTCGAGGTCCCCGCGGGCGACGCCGAATACCGGCTCGACCTGACCACCGCCCGCGTCTCGGACGACTGGCACTTCGGCACCCACACCGACACGTCCTGGACGTTCCGCTCGGACACCGAGGCCGAAGCGACCCTGCTGCCGCTGCTCCAGGTCGACTACAACGTACCGGTCGACGCACAGAACGCGGTCGGCCCGGCGCGCACGCACGCCCTCGGCCTGACCGTCCGCATGCAGGACGGCATGACAACGCCCCGCGGGGTGACGCTCAAGGTCGAGGCGTCGTACGACGACGGGAAGAGCTGGACCACCGCGCGCACCGCGCGGCACGGGGGTGACGGGCAGTTCACCGCCACTGTGACGCGCCCGTCGAGCGTGCACGGCGACGCCTACGTGACGCTGCGGGTCACCGCCACGGACGCCGCCGGCAACAGCGTCCAGCAGACCGTGAACCGCGCCTACCTGCACCACGGGACCGCATGAGCCGCCGGGATCGCTGACGCGGACTGACACGGCTTAGCCACGGCGGGTGCCAGGGCCCTTGAGGCCTTGGCACCCGCCGTGCCATGCGGCCCGGCCGAAGGGCTTGGCCTCACCAGGCGGAGAGTCGGTCCGTTCGTCGGGCTACCACCCGAACTCGGGCGTCGACCTGTGCCGCCAACCAAGCGACCCGCTCATCGTCCCCTGGGCGTGTATGGACGAAGACAGTGTGCTCGGCTGCCCACTCTTCACAGTGGATGTCGTGGCTGTTGCACGCGACCTGCAACTCGGCGTATTTGTACTCCTCTGCCAGCCCGAGGTCAGGCACCGAAGGCCACCTCAGGTTGTGCCAGAGGACATAACACCGGGTGATGTCCGCCCAGGTCCCCAGAGCCTCGCGCACTTGCGCGAAGGTCCCGGCGCCCAGGTACACGCTCGCCGGCAAGTCGGCACCGTCCGTTCCGTACGACGTGACGTTCACTCCCGGGAAGGCGTCAGTCAAACGCCGCAGGTCATCATCGTTGCGCGCCCAGGCATCCAGGTAGCAGCCGCTCGGCTCGTACCAGGACGCGACCGACAGCAACCGCTGCGCGAGGCTCAACGCCTCAGCCAAGTCCGCAGTCCGCAACACGGGCCACGCACGTGTGTTCCCCACGTCGGTATCCTTCCAGAACGATCTTGCTTCGGGCACGCGCAGCCACGCCTGCCCTTCGGTGCGGGCGAGCACCGACTGACCGGGCCCCGTGAAAGCCGCAGGGCGACAGGGAATGTCTTCTCGCCGTTGTCGTGCCACTGGCAGAGCGGCTCCAGGTTGTCCAGCCCTGTCTCTTCTTCCGTGCCGCGCGAGGCAGACGGCGCAGGGCGCGTCACAGATACGGGCCCTGCCCTGTCTTCACTACGACGCAAGTCGTGTGAACCCGGAATCGACGAACGCGGTCACCGCCGAACGAGAGGTCGGTACGCCGGCCCAAAGGCGGTGGGCGATGCGAGATCGTTCGTTCCGGGGCAGCCCTACGGAGGTGCAGCACAGTGTCGGAGAGCGACTCAGTGGACAGGACTGCCGAGCAGGAGAGTCCGGCGACGTTCGGACCCAGGATGGTGCAGAACACCAACCCGCCCTTCATCCCCGGGGGTGCTGCGCGGATGACGGTCCTCGTCGAACGTCTTCCCGGTCACCCCGGAATCCCTCCGCACCGCCGCTCGGGGCCGTGTTTCGGCTACCACGAACTGGTGGAGCGGGCCCACCCGCGCGCCCCGCAGGCTGCCCCGCCATTTCGATACGGGAAGGCTGACAACGGCTGACGCAATGACCGCACACTCCGGAGACCGCGCCTTCCGATCGAGCTCCGCTCCCGGCGCTGCTCATCGCCTCGACCCCAGCTTGCGTCACGAGCAGCTGGTGCTCGCCAGGATGCGCACGTCGCAGGACCGGTTCGCCGACGCGATCACCGCCCTCGCGGGCACGATGGGGTTCGTCTACGTCCATGCCGTCTGGTTTGCGGTGTGGATCGCTCTCAACCTCGGGCTGTTCGGCTCGTCAGCGGTCTTCGACCCCTATCCGTTCGGGCTGCTCACCACGATCGTGAGCCTGGAGGCCATCTTCCTGTCCACGTTCGTGATGGTGAGCCAGAATCGGCAAGCCGCAAGAGAGAAGGTGCGGGCCGATCTGGATTTCGAGACCAATCTTCGAGCCGAAGTCTGGGCGGTGCACACGGGCAAGGCACTCGGCCTGAATCCGGATGAGATCGAGCGTCACGTCCAGGAGATCATCCAGCAGAGCAAGAGTGCGATGGACCCGGGGTCCGGGGTACAGCCGGTGGACCCAGAGGCCCTGTGAACGTTGCCTGGAGACCGGCTGCGCCGACGACGCGCCGGGACGGCTTCATGCGGGCCCGGAGCCGACGCACTCACTGACTTGATCGCTCACACCACTCAGGGAAAGGCCATCGGCCACGACCACCGGGGCACGGACTGGCGGGGGCGGATACGCATCTGTAACGACCGCGCGGGCGACAACGGACCCGCCGCGGAGGCCTCCCCCAGTCCGGCCGATGCCAGGACCAGCCCCGGGCATACCTAGAGCTGCGCCAGGACGGCGGCAGCAACTCGACCGACAGCGACCTGGGTTGAGTGCGGGTCACCAGCTGCCACGGCACTGTGAGAATGCCCTCACAGCACGCTGAGATACGCGCAAACTTTTCCGCGTCGGCGTGCATCGGACAGGGAGGACCGGGCGCACGGCGCCGTTCACACACGCTCGTCTCGAGCGGCAAGTTCCAAGGAGCAAACAGACATGGCGACCTTCCGGCGCGGCACGGCGAGCCCGGACCCCGACAGCACAGCCACCTTCCTGACGGCACGACGCGTGGTGTCAGCGTTCGGTGCGGTAGCTGCCCTGAGCCTGCTCACAGCCTGCAACGACGGCCAAGGCACCGCCGGCGCTCCGCAGACGGCGTCCGGGACGGCCCAGCCGGCCTCCGGCGACAACTCTAGCGCCGCCGACAGTACAACGAACACGGGCGGCACCTCCGCCGACACCGGTTCGCCGCAGGGCTCCGGCAGCACACCCGCCTCTGGAGGCGGCGCCGCGAGCACTCGCTGCAACACGTCCGAACTGCGCGGGCACGTCGGCGAGAACAACCCGGGCGCAGGGCAGGAGAACTTCCCCCTCATCGTGACCAACTTCTCCGCACGCACCTGCACCATCGACGGCTACCCGGGCGCCGCCTTCGTGGACGCCTCCGGTAAGCAGCTGGGACCGGACCCCAAGCGCGGCTCCGGAAGTCTCACGAAGATCACGCTGGCGCCGGGCAAGAGCGCCTGGGCGGGGCTGAGCTTCGGCAACCCCGAGGTCAGTGGCGCCAGCACGGGCACGCCCACGGGGATCCTGATCACCCCGCCGGACGAGAAGGACTCCCTGAAGGTGGACTGGACAGGCGGCCCAGTGCCCGTATCGTCCGCCGCAAAGCTGACGTCCTTCCAGGCGGGCACCGGCGACTGACCCACCCCGCTCCACACCCCGCTGCCGCAGAGCAACCGCCGACCGCTCTGCGGCAGTGGGGTTTGTCATGCAACAGGACGTCTGACAAACCGTGGGCGGACAGCATGAGGGAGCCGGCCCGAACAGGGGACCGAACGAGACAGCCACACCGTGCGAATGGTCTGAGCCGGGCAGGGCAAGGCGGGAGGAGGACGCTCAAACCCAGTTGCGTCGAGCTGCCGCGACACCAGCGCCGAACCGGTTGATGGTCCCCAACTCTGTGTAGAGGTCTTGGATCCGCCGCCGCAGCGTCCGCGTCGAAACCCCGAACTGGCGGGCGATGGCCTCGTCTTTGACCCCAGCCGCGAAGAGCGCGAGCAGGCTCCGCTCCTCGTCAGTGGGCTCCCGCTCCTCGTCGCCTTGGCCGGACGGCCCTGGTGACGGCAACGATTCGGAGTCGGGGCCACCACTCAGTGAGGGCGCAGTGTCCCAGTAACGCTCGAACAGCTCGGTCAATGCCTCCAGCAAGGGAGGCGCTTCGGTGTAGAGGCACTCGGTGCTGTCAGCGTCCAGGCTCAACGAGACCATCGCCGCCGATCGGTCCGCCATCGCCAATTTGATCGGCAGCGTCGGTACGACCCTGGCTTCTTCCCCACGCGACACGAGACTGCCCAACCCCTGCCAGCCACCTTCAGGATCGAAACTGGCGGCTGCGTAGACGACACGCACCCGCACCCCGCGCCGGACAGCCGCCTCGTCGAGCGGTCCGTTCGGAGCCAGCAGGAAGGGAGGGCGGTCCAGAGCGCAGAGCTCGGATCGGGCAGCCTGCTTGAGTCGGTAGTAGTAGTCACCGACCACCTCCGGGCCGCTGATCGTCCTGGTGGCAGGTTCGGTCGTACTGGCCCGTCTGGCGTCGTCGAAGATCGCGCCGAGCGATCCCGCCGCGTCCCGTACGGCAGCCAGTTGACGCTCGCGGGACTCCACCAGTGCTTCCAGCGCGTGACGGGGATCCACGGTGAGGAACTCCCCTGAGGATCGACGGCTGACCAATCCGGAGTGGTGCAGACGTTCGAGCAACGCCAACGCCTGCTCCCACGCCAGTCCGCATGCCGCCACAACGTTGTCGACAGTCCCGCCACCGCGTGTCAGTAGGTGGCGATAGACAGCCTCCGCCTCCGCATCGAGGCCGACCAAGGCCAAGGGGGCATCGTTTTCCATCGCTGCTCTCCGCTTCTGGCCGCGTTGAGCCGGCACGACTGCCGGGGCGGCACCGGACCTGCCCGTGTGACCATTCGTCACCACGCGCAATCGAATCACACGTTGTCATCGCCCGCGGGTGCTGCCGCGGGCGGAACATGCCGATGCGACATATCCGGGCCACACTGCGCAAGGTAACGGCCCTGCTCACACGTGGGCTTTCTTGGGGACCTGTCACCTTCTCACACCGTGCAGGATGTCCCACTCAGAGGTCCATTGTGCCGAATTGAAAGAATGCCACTTGGTGACATGGCACAGAAGTGCCAAAGAGCTGTCTTTACAGTGATGCGAACGGATGGCTGACTGCGGAGGTCTCCTGCACATCTAGTCCGTGAGGTTCCCTTGCCCATGCCTCCGTCCCGCAGACGCGGGTTGACAGCCGCCGTCGCAGCACTTGTGGTGCTGACGACCGCCGGTCCTGCCACCTCGGCCGACGCCGCTCCGACGTCCCCGTCCCCCAGAGCAACCGTCACCCCGGGTCAGGCCGTCACGCGTACCGTCACGCTGATCACCGGCGACAAGGCCACGGTGACCGCTCATGGCAGCAGGCGCTCGGTCACGTCGGTGACCGATCCCCAGGGCAGGACCGGTGGCGCGCACGTCATGACGGTCGGCGGCGACATCTATGTGTATCCCGAGGCGGCTCTGCCCTACATCGCGTCCGGGGCGCTGGACGAGCACCTGTTCAAC
The DNA here is from genome assembly GCF_040644975.1 of Streptomyces sp. NPDC046900. NCBI lineage: Bacteria > Bacillati > Actinomycetota > Actinomycetes > Kitasatosporales > Streptomycetaceae > Streptomyces > Streptomyces sp. NPDC046900. Next base: position 76,952 of record NZ_JBEYXD010000020.1, read on the forward strand.
GTCACCGAGCTGCTCGCGGACGGCTACGACGACGCGCGCAGCGACCACCTGCCACTGATCGTCACCTACACCGACGCCGCCGCCCGCTCCCGCAGCGCAAAGACCCCGGAGGGGGCGAGCAGGACCCGGATACTCAGCAGCATCCAGGGTGCCGCGATATCCGCCGACCACGCACAGGCGGCGAACTTCTGGTCCTCCCTCACCGGCACTCCGACGGGCTCAGCCGGGGCGCGTACGGCCGGGGCGGCGTCGCCGTCCGGACGGCTGACCGACGGGATCGCCAAGGTGTGGCTGGACGGCAAGGCCAAGGCCACGCTGTCCGACACCACCGCGCAGATCGGCGCCCCGGAGGTCTGGGCGGGCGGGGACACCGGGCAGGGCGTGGACGTCGCCGTCCTGGACACCGGCATCGACGCCGCGCACCCCGACTTCGCCGGCCGTATCGCGGCGACGCAGAGCTTCGTGCCCGATGAGGACGTCACCGACCGGCACGGCCACGGCACCCACGTCGCCTCCACTGTCGCCGGCACCGGCGCCGCGTCCGGCGGTACGGAGAAGGGTGTCGCGCCCGGTGCCTCGCTGCACATCGGCAAGGTCCTGGACAACCTCGGCAACGGCCAGGACTCCTGGATCCTGGCCGGCATGGAGTGGGCCGCCCGCGACCAGCACGCCAAAATCGTCAGCATGAGCCTCGGCGGCGAACCCACCGACGGCACCGACCCCCTCAGCCAGGCGGTGAACCGGCTCAGCGAGGAGACCGGCGCGCTGTTCGTCATCGCGGCCGGCAACTCCGGCCCGGCGCCGTACAGCGTGAGCACCCCCGGGGCGGCGGACGCCGCGCTGACCGTCGGCGCGGTGCACGGCCCGGGCAAGGGCGTGGACCAGCTGGCGAGCTTCTCCAGCCGCGGCCCCCGCGTGGGCGACAACGCCATCAAGCCCGATCTGACCGCCCCGGGTGTGGACGTGCTGGCGGCACGCTCGCAGTACGCGCCGGAGGGCGAGGGCGCCTACCAGACGATGAGCGGCACCTCCATGGCGACGCCCCACGTCGCGGGCGCCGCGGCCCTGCTGGCCGCCGAACACCCGGACTGGACGGGGCAGCAGCTCAAGGACGCGCTGGTCAGCACCACCTCGAGCACCCAGCGGTTCAGCCCCTATCAGGCCGGCAGCGGGCGGCTGAACGTCGCCGCCGCGGTGAAGGCCACGTTGGTCGCCTCCGGGAACGCGTTCGCACAGGCCCACTACCCGTACACGCCGGGTCAGAGCGTCCGCAAGGACGTCACCTACACCAACACCGGGACCGAGCCGGTCACCGTGGACCTGTCCCTGAGCCGGGACCAGCTGCCCGAGGGCCTGTTCACCCTCACCGACAGCCGGTTGACCGTGCCCGCGCACGGCGCCGCCACCGTCGGCGTGATCACCCACCTCGACGCTGCACAGGACAACGCCGCCTACTCCGGCCTGCTCACCGCCACCGGCGCCGACGGCACGGTTCTCTCCCGCACGCCGGTCGGCGTGAACAAGGAGGGCCGCCGCGTCACCCTGTCGGTCACGGCCAAGGACCGCCACGGGGCCGCCCTGCCCGGCACCCTCGTCCTGAAGGACGTCGAGCGCAACACCACGCCCAAGATGTACGAGATCGACGCTTCGGGCCACATGAGCCTGCGCCTGTCACCGGGCACGTACTCGGCGTGGATGAACACCGCCGTGCCCGGCATCGACGGCACACACACGCTGGGCTTCGCGATGTTCTCCGCGCCGCAGATCGACCTCGACACCGACCGCACCGTCAGCTTCGACGCCGCGGACCTGCGCAAGGCGGCCGCCTACACCCCGCAGCGGACCGCCAATCAGTTCATGCGGGTGGACCAGTACCGCACCAACAGCGGCCTGTTCCCGTTCTTGGACAGCTACATGCCCGAGTACTGGCGGTACGACAGCCTCTGGGTGACCCCGACACCGAAGGTGACGAAGGGCTCGTACGTCTTCGCGACCCGCTGGCGGCAGGTCCAGCCGCCGCTGACGTACTCCGCCGGCTCACAGACCTACGATGACGTCGTCATCCAGAGCCTGTCCCCCAAGCTGCCGGCGGGCACGGGCAGCTACCGGGCCGTCTGGGCGGGCGACGGCTCGGCCGCGGACTTCCGCAAGGTGAAGGTGCGCGGCCAGGTGGCGGTCGTCCGCCGCAGCGACACCGTGCCCGCCCCGGACCAGGCCGCGGCCGCGTCGAAGGCCGGCGCCAGGCAGCTGCTGATCCTGAACGACGGCTACGGAAAGCTGGACCCGTGGGCGGACCTGCCGGACGCCGCCCCGCTGCCGGTGGCCTCGCTCGGCACCGACGACAGCGCACGGCTGCTGAGCCGGATCAGCAAGACCGGCACGGCCACGCTGAAGGTGGTCTCGCACCCGTATCCGCGCTACGTGTACGACCTGGTCCGCCACTACGACGGGGCTGTCCCCCGGGATCCGTCCTATCGGCCCGGCCCCGGCGAACTCGCCCGGATCGACGATGAGTTCCGCAACACCAAGCAGGGCGAGGCCGTCCAGTACCGCGAGGATGTGTCCGCCGTCTTCGACAGCCCCATGCTCATTCAGCCGACGGCGGTTGCGGCCCAGGGCACGCTGACGTCGTGGGTTTCGGCGGGCACGGACGCCCGCTGGGTCTCCTCGGCCAGCATGCGTGACCTCTACCAGGGAGGCGTGGCGCACTCGTACCAGCCGGGCAGCACCACCAGTGAGACCTGGTTCTCACCCATCCAGCACCCGCGGCTGCTGAACGACAACATCAGCTGGCGGGCCCCGTACCGGACGGGCGACATCATCAACACGTCGCGGCTGCCTGCGTGGGGCGACTCCGACGGTCACGGGGGCGTCGCCTGGGTCGACGCCGACACGACGAAGATCTCGCTCTACCAGGGCGACCAGTTGCTCGGCGAGGGCTTCAACGAGGGCATCATCTCTGCCGAGGGGGTGTCACCGGACCCGCTGCCCTACCGGATCGTGGTGGAGGGCAAGCGGAACGTGCCGGACCGGCCTTACTCGACACGGACGCGCACCGAGTGGGCGTTCACCTCCGCCACCACGGACTACACGGTCCTCACACCTCTGCCCCTGGTGCAGCTCGACTACGCGGTGCCCACCGACCTGTCCGGCAAGGCGCACCGGCGGACCGGGCTGACGGTCACCCCGTCGCACCTGACGGGCGCGGCGGGCGCGGGGGCGATCCGTACGGTGACGCTCGAAGTGTCGTACGACGACGGCGCCACGTGGCACAAGGCGACGCTGCGGCAGTCGGGCGGCAATTGGAAGGCGCAGCTCGACGCGTCGGCGCGGGCCCGCTTCGCGAGCCTGCGCACCACGGCGCAGGACACGGAGGGGAACAGCGTGAGCCAGACCCTGATCCGCGCCTTCGGCCTGAAGTAGCGACGGCGGGCGGCTGACGAAAGGGCCCCTGTTCGCGGCATCCGCCGCGGGCAGGGGCCCTCGTCCACGCGGCGGCATACGGCTGCCCATCATCGGGGCCAACCATGCCTGATGAGGCACCAGGGTCCGAACCCTTCCGAATTGACGTCAGACACATCTGTGAGCACGTCCATTGACAGTGCGGTGCGCTTCACTGTCCGCCATGGAGCTCACGCAAACGTCCGTCAACGACCTGCTGGCCCAAATCGGCCCGGGGGACGGCTACATGTACCTGCCCAGCGACCTCGACCCGCGGGACCTGACCGACCTGCTCGACGGCAGGTACGGCGCCCCGCGCACCCTCGTCCTCGACGGCTTCACCGATCCGACGGTCGACGAGTCCAGGGGCGCGGCTCTCCTCGTCCCCTTCGAGGACCGGGTCGTCACGATACGGGCGTGGGCATACGGGGATCAGTGGATCGGCACGGGCACGGCGCGGGACGCCGAGGAGATCGAGCGGCCGGTACTGGTGGTCGCTCGCAGGGCGGTGCCAGAACCCTTGGCGGTCGCTCCGGACCAGAACGTCGACTGGATGCAGCGGCTCAGGCAGATCACCGGCTGGACTCAGCCCGCCCAGCGGCCGGACGTGGACTGGGCGGAGGTGGAGTCGCGCCTGGGCACCACACTGCCGAGCGACTACAAGCGCATGGTCGAGACGTTCGGCGAGGGTGCCTTCGACGGATATCTGGACCTGAACCAGGAGCCGTGGACGGCTCTCAGAGAGGACGGGCTGCTCATCTGGGCGGGCACGGAGCACGAGGACCTGTACTGCTGGAAGACCGACGGCGACGACCCCGACCGTTGGCCCGTCGTCGTCCGGTCCTTCGACGGCGAGAAAGTCCCCTTCGCGTGCCAGGCCGCGGAGTTCGTCTGCCGCATCCTCATCGACCCGCACCACCGGTTCACGATGGCCCGCTATTTCGACACCCACTGGTTCATGAACTACCAGGAACGTGGCTGAACCCCGCCGCCAACGGCATCCGCAGAGGGGCTTGAGATGCCCGTTGCGTGCCCGATCCGTCGGAACGCACCGGGAACTCACCGGGAACAGCGGCGCCGATCACCCTCCGGCCCACGTCAGGGAGTTGCCAGCTCGCGGCGGGCAGACCGCTGATGTTGAACACCGAGGTCAACCAGGGCAGTTTGGCGGCGTGTTCGACCATCGCGTCCGTGTCGGTGGTGTCCAGCAGGCTGAGCGGCGGGACAGGGACGGCCAGGGTCGGGGGCTGACTCCCGGACGTCGTGGCCGAGGTCGGCGAGCAGGTCGGCGGTGCGCCGCACGGCGCGGACGGCGGTGTCGTGTGCGGTGACGCCTGCGGGGGTGGCGGTGGCGACGCCTATGCGCAGCGGCGCGGGCGGACAGTCCAGCGCGGCGAGGAATGATCCCGGCTCAGGCCCGCCGAGCGGCCCGTAGGCGCCGCCGGGCAGCGGGCCCGCGACGACGTCGAGGAGCGCGGCGCTGTCGCGGACGGTCCGGGTCACCGCGTGGTGCGCGGCCAGCGGATAGGCCGGGGCGCCCAGGCCCTCGTCGTCGGGCAGGCGGCCCCGGGACGGCTTGAGCCCGAAGAGCCCGCAGCACGCGGCGGGGATGCGGATGGATCCGCCGCCGTCGTTGGCGTGCGCGACGGGCAGCAGCCCGCCGGCGACGGCGGCCGCCGACCCACCGGACGAGCCGCCCGCCGAGTGTGTGGGCCGCCACGGGTTGCGGGTCGGGCCGTGCAGCAGCGCTCGGTGCCGGCGTTCTTGCCGAACTCGGGGGTGTTGGTCTTGCCGATGAGCACCAGGCCCGCGCGCCGGTACCGGCGCGCCAGGTGCCCGTCGCGTGCGGCTACCGCCTCCGCGAACAGCCGCGAACCGGACGTGGTCACCATGCCGGCGATGTCGCAGCCGAGGTCCTTGACCGCGAACGGGACGCCGCGCAGTGGACCGTCCGGCAGGCCCGCGTCCACCTCGGCGCGAGCCTGCTCGATGCGGGTCGCCACGATGGCGTTGACGAGGGGGTTCCGTTGCTCGATGCGGGTGGCGACCGCGTCCAGGAGTTCGTGCGGGCCGATGTCGCCGGACCTGACGTGAAGCGAAGGAAACGGTGGCGTCCGCCTTCACCGACTGCGAGTCCACGACCGCTCGCCTCCGCCTCACGGCCCTCCGGGGCTGGGAGCCGTGGGCGCTTGGCCCTGGCGCACGTGGATGAGTCGCCACAGTCGCCCGCACGCGATGGTGCCGGCCAGCCAGAGCACGTAGACGAGGACGGTCCACGACCCGCCGGTCCGGGTGGCGTGGCCGTGGTCGAAGGTGAAGGTGACGGCGTTCTGCAGCCAGGTGACGCCCTGCCAGACGTGGGTGCCGGTGGCCTGCGGGTCGGTGGAGGTGACGGCCTGTTGGTAGGCGGAGGCGGACTCGCCCAGAAAGAAGTTGAGGACGAGCGGCACGGTCACCGCGAAGTAGGTGGCGGCGATCCAGGAGTGGCGCGGGCCGGGCCCCAGTTCGGCGGTCAGGTAGTCCTGGGCGAGTTGGCGGCTGCTGCCCACTCGGCGCAGTGCCTGGCCCGTGCCGACGTCCTGGGCCGCGGCCAGGAGGTTGGCACGGACCTCGCGCCGGGTGGTGATGCGGCTGTGCCGGGGAAGGTCGTAGAGCTGCTGGTCCAGGGACCAGACCAGGCGCTCCACGCGCAGGCGGTCGAGCCGGCTGAGGCTGTGCTGCATGGTTCCCCCTTCGATGTCAGTGAGTTCCGGTCACGGTGTTCCGGGCGCGTCTGAGCCAAGGACGGCGTTGACGGCGAGCACGTGCCGGGTCCAGGCTTCGGTGCCCGCCGACAGCGCTTCGCGCCCGGCGGGTGTCAGCCGGTAGTACTTGCGGGCCGGCCCGCTGGGCGAGGCCACCAGCCGGGTGACCAGCCGACCCTCCCGCTCCAGGCGCGCCAGCGCGGGATACACGGTCCCTTCCAGGACGTCCGTGAAGCCGGACGCCTGCAGGCGCTGGACCACCTCGTAGCCGTAGGACTCCTGCTCAGCGAGCAGCCGCAGCAGGAGCAGCCACAGGACGCCCTTCAGTTGCTGTGGGTCATGGGTTGACGTCACACAGTTATGCGCCACCCAGTACTATGCAAAGTCAAGTAGTGCCTTCTCCAAGCAGGATCTGGCCTGACTTCGCGGCCCAGGAACAGTCCTGGAGCGTTCGGGGCGCGGAGGACCGTGCCCGGTCGAGCCGGTGATCTGCCGGCCGGGACGGCTGCGATGTGCTGCGCTCCCGACAGGCACTCCAGCACACCCCTCCTGTCTGCAGCCGCATCAACCGAACTGGACCGACGCAAATGGATCACTTGAGGCGGCGTGTGCTGGCGCCTGTCCCGCCGGTAGTGGGTGGTGGCGTTTCGGATCAGCATGCCGAGCGTGACGAGCGGGGTGGCCAGGTGGAGGTAGAACTCCACGACATGCTGATCACGGGCCGCATCCATCGTCCAACCTGAAGTCATCAGGGTGGTATGAGGTCGTGATGGGTCTACGGGACACCGTGGGGCGGGCTGCGGCATGGCAGTCAGCGAGGGTGGTGCGCGCTGCGCCAGCCGTCGTGATCCTCTTGGCTGCCACGACGGGCGTCGCAGTGGCGGATCCGGTCGGAGTGCCACCATCGGGCAGAGGAGGCCCGGTCGCCGGCTGGGCTCTTAGGACGGGCCCCGCTCCCCCTCGACGACCGCGAACTCCGCCTCCCCCACGGTGAGTACGCCGTCCGTCAGCGGCGTGCACCGCACGCCGCCCTTGCCTCGCAGGGCGCGTTGCGCGCCTGGACCAATGACGGCGTCCATCCATGCGCAGGGGCGCGCCGGGCGGCGTACGGCCAGCAGGACACGGCCCGCGCCTGTGTCCAGCGACACCGTCGAGCCCACGTACGCGTCGATATCGACGCCGCGCAGCAGGATGTTCCGGCGTGTGAGTCCGAGATCGGCCTGCGGATTGATGTCCAGCGGCAGGTTCTCAGCCGACATGACCGTGACAGCGGCGTCGCGATGTGCCGGGCGCGCGTAGTAGCGGTCGCCCACGATGCCCAGGTTCCGCCGCACCTCGACGCTCCCCACCAGCTCCTGCCCGGGCGCATCCGAGGGCCCCTGGGACGGCCGTCCCATGTACCGGTGCACCGGCGACACCAGCAGCTGCACGACTTCCACCAGGGACATACCGTCAACCCTAATCCGTGGGCGCCGGCAGGCGGCTCATGAATGCGTCCGCTGCCGCTTGTTCCACTCTGCCCGTGAGAGCGCGGTGGGCCGCGGGAGCAGGACGCCGTCCACGTACAGGTCGACGTGCTCGTTGTAGAAGGCGACCAGCCCCGCGATGGCGGTGCACGACACCGTCGGGAAGTCGTACGCCCAAGCGAGATCGTCATGGGCGACGGCCCCGCTCACGAACGACCAGTACCCGCTTGTCCGCCCCTTGTACGGGCACTCCGTCACCGTGGCCGAGGAACGCAGCTGCGTCCAGTCGACAAAGGCGCGCTCCACGTAGTAGCGGGTCGGCAGGCCGGTTTCGAAGAGCTTCACCGAGGTCGGCGCGTCCGCCAGGACAGTGCCGTCCACCTCGACGCGCACGCTGCTGGACGAGCGCAGCGCGTCCACCCGGGTGTACGGGCTCCTGGGGTGCACGAAGACCTGCTCATCCTCCTCGTACCACGCGTCGATCGCGTCCCACCGGAATCGGGCGGTGCCGATGAGTGCCTTCGGGGCTCCCTCGTCCCACACCCACGCCGCGCCCTCACGGACCTCGGAGCCCACCCGCAGCGAGTGCCGCCGCGCGGGGCCGGGGCCCAGCCGACCGGTGCGGCCGTCGTCGCTCAGGACGCCGTCGGCCAGATCCCGCAGCGGAATGCTGTACTGCGGATAGCCGGGCCATTCCCACACGTACAGCGCGTGCCGGGTGTCGAACACCCACTGGCCGTCGACCTGCGCACGGATACGTCGCGGCACCGGCTCGACATGCCCGACCGGGACGATGAGACCCGGGTAGTTCACACTCTCGTCCGCCATCGGCGATCACCTCAGTCCGCCCTGCCGCTTCCGTACACCCAGTTTGTCCGGCGGACGCGCGAACCGGCCACCGCAGGCGCCGACACATCATCCGCTCCGGTCACATGCCTGATCGGCGATCCAGATGCAACGGACAGCTGTCCTGCTGTCTTCACCCGGACAAGGGCGGACGACATCATGATCGGCCGCACTGCCGCGCCTGGCCTACCTTGCTGTCACTTCCCTCGAGGCCCTTTGCGGTAGCCACGCCATGGCGTCGATATGTGCCATGAACCGCTCGCATCAGGACATCATCGACAGTGTTGCTCCAACCCGACCATAGGGTTTGGGGAATGAATTCCTCCCCGTGCGCCGCCCCTTCGGCGCCTACGGCAAACAGGACGACGCGTCCGCTCCTTGGCCCCAGTTGGTTCGCAGCCGTGATGGGAACCGGCATCGTCGCCAATGCGGCGGTCACCCTGCCCTGGAGTTTCTCCGGACTCCGGACCGCCGCCATGGTGGTCTGGCTGGGCGCGGTGCTCCTGCTGATCCTGCTGGCTGTCGGCTACCTCCGGCAGCGGGCGTTTCGGTTGCACGCCGGTGACCCGGTGATGGCCCAGTTCTTCGGCGCGCCACCGATGGCGCTGCTCACGGTGGGCGCCGGGACGCTGTTGCTCGGCCGCCGACTGATCGGGCTCGAGGCGGCGCTGGACGTCGACTGGGTGCTGTGGTCGCTTGGCACCGTGCTCGGTCTTGTCACAGCGTGCACGGTGCCTTATCTGATGGTCACCCGGCACCGCTTCGCTCCGGACGCGGCGTTCGGGGGCTGGCTGATGCCGGTGGTACCGCCGATGGTCTCGGCCGCGACGGGTGCGCTGCTTGTCCCCCATACACCCGCCGGGCAGCCGCGGCTCGCCCTGCTCCTGGGCTGCTACGCGATGCTGGGGCTCGGCCTCGTGGCGGCACTGCTGGTGCTGGCCATGATCTACGGCCGTCTGGTGCACCACGAAGCACCCACCGGGACCGTGGTGCCCACGGTGTGGATCGGGGTGGGGGCGTTGGGCCAGTCGGTGACGGCCCTCGGCGCCCTGGCCGCGGTGGCGCCCAGCACGCTGCCCGCACCCTACGCGCGGGGCACCGCGGTCTTCGCACTGCTGGGCGGAATCGTGGTGTGGGGTTTCGCCATGCTCTGGCTGGTGCTCGCCGCCGGGCTGACCGTACGGACGATCCGGGCCGGGCTGCCCTTCGCACCCACGTGGTGGTCCTTCATCTTCCCGGTCGGCGCCTGCGTGACGGCCACCAGCGCCCTCACGGCACGGACGGGTTCAAAGCCGTTCGTCTGGATAGCCGTGGTGCTCTATGCACTGCTCGTCATCGCCTGGGTGGCGGTGGCCGGCCGCTCCCTGTGCCACGCCGCCGGGTACATCCGCCGGCGGCCCGTCGCCGGGCACGCGCGTCGGCGGCCCGTCCGGGCGGAGCTACGGCGCGCGGCCACCGTGCTCAGGGGCACCGTCCGCGCCGGCGCTGACGGCCGCCCCGTCTCCGAGGCTCGTGTCACCCTGCTCGATCCGGCGGGCGATGTCGTCGGTATGACCCTCACTGCCAAGGACGGCTCCTACGCGTTCGCTGATCTCGAAGGCGACCGCTACACGGTCGTAGCTGCGGGGTATCCGGCCCGAGCCACACCTCTTGCCTTCGACGGCAGCGGCCAGGATTTCGATCTGACGTTGGCGCACGAAGAGGGCTGAACAGCTACCTTTCGCTGACGGGTCCGCTCCGCGTTCCGCCCACCGTGCATGCGCTGATGGCGCCGGCGGTGACCCCGGCCATGTCCGCGGCCGGCCCGTGAGCGAGAGGCCGTACGGCTGTCGAGGGGCGAGCGGCCTTCCGGCAGCCGCACGGTGCGTCAGGTCAGGCGTACGTCCCGTTCGTTGTACATGTCTGCCACCCGTGCGGGCAGGCCCAACTTGCGGCTGCCATACGGGCAAGCGCGCGGGTTCCAGAATTCTGGTACGCATCACGACCGCAACCCGCCCGCCGAACAGGGTGAATGGGGGCCGCGCGTGCGCATTCCGTCGGTGAGTGCTGGTTCAGTTCAACGGTGGAACTTCATGTTGAGGTCGCAGGGGGTACGCCACCCGGCTGATCATCGATGAAAGTGACCGTCTCGTTGAGTGGCGCCCGGCCCGTACGGGCGTTGCCCGCTGTGACGTCCTCGTAGCCGATCGACATGCCACAGAAGAGGATGAGGCCCTTCGGCGGTGACAAGACCTCCGCGACGGTCTTGCGATACTTCGCCCACGCCATCTGCGCGCAACTGTGCAGCCCCTCCGCGCGGAGGAGCAGCATGACGGTCTGCAGATACATGCCGACATCGGCCCACTGGGGTGGCCCCATTGCCCGATCGATGTAGCAGAACAGGGCGGCGGGCGCGCCGAAGAAGTCCCAGTTCGCAGCAGCGGCCCGCTGGCGAGCTTCCAGGTCCTCGCGGGCGATACCGAGTGCGCCGTAGCGCTGCTCACCGAAAGCGGATCGGCGCTCGCGGTACGGAGACTTCAGCGCGGTCGGGTACTGCTCGTACTCCGGCTCGTCCCAGGCATCACCTGAGGCCACGCGCTCGCCGGCGCGCTTCCTGAGCTCGGCCAGCGGGCAGCCCGTAAGGACATAGATGTGCCATGGCTGCAAGTTCGATGCTGACGGTGCCCAAGCCGCAGCGGACAGTACGCGCTCCAGCACCTCCCTCGGGATACAACGGTCGCTGAATTCGCGTACCGCGTGTCGGCTCGTGATCGCTTCATAGACGTTCACAGTCACCTACCTCCCATTTGATGGCGTTCTACCTGATTGACCGGTAAAGCCTGTGAAATGTGACAAGAGTCCGACATCTCTCAGAAGATTCATCTTCGGCAGGACGCGTCAGCCCGGAGATCCACGGGCTGAGTGCGGGTCAACCAGCCGAGGGCAGGCGTGCACCGTGTTGAACAGGGCTCAAAGGCGTCCTGCCCGGGGCCGGCGGTCGGGCGGGTGGTGGGTGCGTCGCCAGTCCAGGCGGGCGGGCACGTAGATCAGACGGTCACGGATGGTCGCGCAGGGCGCACGGGCGTGAAAGGTGCCGACAAAGGCCGCGAGATCGGCACCGCCCGCTGCCACGACTTGCCGATCCTCAAGACCGGTACGCGACCCGCGCAATCGCACGTGCGCCGGAGGACGGTCAGGGCAATCTGTCGACTGAGGGCGTGGCGGGAGGTCAGCGTGTAAGTTAACACGAAGATTCGTTTTTTTCGCGTAGGATGGATCCATGCCTAAGGTCACGCAGGAGTACATGGAGGCCCGTCGTAAGCAGATCTTGGATGCGGCGCGTCGCTGCTTCCTGCGCGACGGATTCCACTCGACGTCCATGCAAGACCTGTTCGCGGAATCGGGACTGTCGGCGGGCGCGGTTTATCGCCACTTCGCCAGCAAGAACGAGATGATCACGGCGATCGTCGAGGAGAACATGCGTGACGTCCTCGACATGGTTCACAGCGCCGCCAGGAACCGTCCCAGCAGTTCCGTTGGGGCTCTCATGGCCGAGGTCCTCGATATTGTGAAAACTAAGACCGTCGAGCAGAATATCGCCGGCCTGTCCGTGCTGGCGTGGTCAGAATCTCTGCGGAACCCCTCGTTGGCCGGGCAGTTCGACGACCTCATGACTCAGATGCGAGCCGCCCTCACGGATGTCGTGCGAGAGCACCAGCAGAGCGGCAACCTCACGCGCGAGGTGTCTCCCGAGGCGATCGCCGCCGCACTTGTATGTATCCTGCCCGGCTATATTCTCCAGTTGGCCATGGGCGACACCAAGATTATGGACGAAGTTCCCGGCGCGTTGCGGGCACTCTGGCCAAATCCGGCCGTGCCTTCAAATTGAATATGGTACTGCCGGTGCGCCGGTAGAATCGCAGAGCCTGATGCTCCGGCCCCAGGCCCGAGTGTTTGCCATCTCCCCCGACAGACACTGAAATGTTGTCGGTCGGATGTTCAGAGCACGGCAAGCCACTGTGCCCACGGTACCCATCGCTGGACAGAGTGGGGAATTCCCTCGTCACCTCCGGCGAGCGTGGTGCATTACAGGTTGTCCAGCGAAGACGACTCGCATCATGGCCACTACCGTCGGTACTGGCCCCCGCTTTGCTGTATCTGTTCCGTATTTGTGACCGCGGGCGGTACAGATGCGCTTTTCCCCGCAAGAGTGGCTCTGCCATGTCCGGAGAAACCGGCGCGACGCGGAACCGACCGACCCATCCCTGAGGTGCGTGGCCGCGGGCTCGACGCATTCACATGCTGACCATGACGACTGACCGGGTGCCGTCGCGGAACACCTGTTCGCCCGCCTATCGCTGTTACCCGTCCTGCGCTCGAGCCAGTGCTATAGCGGTCGACGAACGGTGGTGCCACTACGCCACGCCGTGACGGTCCAGGGTGGGGCACTCCGAGGCACAGACGGCGCTGTCGTCGGAGTGTGATACGGAGTCCTCGGCGAACAGTTGCTCCAGCACGGCCACATCCCCCGTCTGGGAGGCCGCCACGAATGCCGTCAGGAACCGCTGGTGGTCTTCGGCAGCCACGCTGGCTCGTTTCGTTGTGTCCAGGCGCTTGCGGGCTCGGCTGACCAGTTGACGAGCGTTGACCTGGGAATGGCCGATGATCTCGGCGATCTCTCTGTACGGGTAGTCGAAGGCCTCCCGGAGCACGTAAGCGGCTCGCTCCACAGAGGTCAGCCGTTCCAGAAGTATGAGCACCGCGACTTCGAGCGTTTCCCTGTTCATGGCGCCCGCCTCGGGGTCGCTCATGGTGTCGATGGGTTCCGGCAGCGACACGCCGACGTACCTCTCACGGCGAACTCTCGCCGATTGCAGCACGTTGATGGCGAGCCTCGTCACCAACGTGGTGAGGAAGGCTTTCGGGTTCTGCACCTGGGATCGGTCGCATGTCTGCCAGCGGATCCAGGCCTCTTGGAGGACGTCCTCGGCTTCGCTGACGCTGCTGAGCATCCGGTAGGCGATACCGAACATCACGCCACGGTTGTGGTGGAAGACGGCTTCCGGTTCAGGGGGGTCCCCGGCGTCATGCGCAGGCTTGTCCGTCGTGGACATCGTTCCTTTTCCTTGCTTTGGTGCTTTGGTGCTTTGGCGCTTTGGCGCCCGTGAGGGCCAGCAGCGGCGGCGAACATGCCGTCGGTGTCGACGAACATGTCGCGCTATGCCGCACGGGCGTCCGGCCGATCTCTTCGAGGGGGTCAACGTCGATCCGTCAAAACGGGCGCCATGAGGGGCAGTACGGGACCGCACCGCCTTGACCAACTCCTCTTGGAGCACCCTCGCCCGGTAGTTACGCCCTTGCTGGTCGCGAGGCCCGCGCTCGTCCCCAGCGCCCGGAGACCAAGCGGGTTGTGTTCTCCGGTTCGATGTTCCTGGGCGGCTTTCGCTTGTGACGCCACGAGTCCGCGGGGGACCGGCCAGATCGACGGGAGGCCGGTCCGTATCGCACGGAGGCGACGGGCACTCATCGTGGTCCGCATCAATCGTGGGCTGCGTGCCGGGCGTGCGAGTGCGGGCGGCCCACGTCCAGTGCCCGCGAAGGAGACGGGACGGGCGCTTCGGACATTGACGACAAGAAGGCACCGACGGGTTGGGCCGCGGCTGGGCCTTCAGCACTCGTATCGCTGGGCTCGTGGGCGTCTTGTTCGAGCGTGTCGCCCGGGACGGTGAGGGTCCGACGACCGAATACGACGGACATCAACCCGAACAAACTCCACAGGGTGAGAACGGCGATATGGCCCCCGGATCCATTGCCGTCGAAGTAGGCCGTGCTGCGCAGAAGATTTGCGCCGGCGCCCGGGGGCAGCCATTGGCCGATGTCGTCGACTGCCTTGGGGAGCAGTTCCGGTGCGGACGTGCTGCCGGAGAACGGGTTTCCCACGAAGACCATGAGTGCGGCACTGACCCCGAGCCCTGGATGACCGATGATCCTGATCAGGCCGGCGCTGGTCGCGCTGACGGCGAGCATGGTGAGGGACAGGGCCGCCCAGGTGGCCACGTGTTGGTGGGGCAGTGCGCCCAGGATGCCCTGGGTCACCAGGTAAGCGGCGAGACCAGAAATGGCGCACACGACGATCAGGTCGATGAACCGACGCCACCCCGGCAGATGGAGACCCGACAGAGTGACGAGCGCTGCGATGAGAATGCTGCAGATGGTGAGCGGGAGAAGTGCCGCGCTGAAGACCACTCCCCGGGGGTCGTCTGCAGAGGTCGGGACGATATCCACGGTGTTCACAGTGACCTTGGCCACCGTCTTGGCGACGCTCTTCCGAGCGCGAGACCCGTGGGACGTGGCACGGGCCGGAGGGGCGGGTGTCCTTGCGGGCAACTTCGCGGCGTGGGCGGCAAGTTGTTGCCCAGACATCCCGAGCAACTGGGCCACGGACGTACTCGCGGCAGTAGCCTCCAATACGGTGACCTCGCCAGGATTTATGACGAATGCACCGTAAACATCCCGATTCTTGATGGCGGAGCGCGCCGACGCCTGGTCGGGGTAGAGGTGGAAGTCGAATCCGCCCGGTTCACCACGATCCAGGCTTTCGACCGCATTCTGGCTGGCCGTGCTCGTACCCACGATCCCCACGGGCAGGTCTCGCGGCGCAATGCGCGATGCGGGCCACGCGAATGCCATCGCGGCCAGCGAGATCACCAGTGGCAACCCCACGATCATGAGGACAGTCCGGCGCCAGGGCAGGACCCTCACCAGTGGGTTCTTCACGGCCGCGCCTCCCATAAGACGAATGATCATTTTGTTAAGCATCAGTCTGGTGCGCTGGCCGAGAATCGTCAAGATGAACATTCGTTTTCTTTCCAGATGGACCTGTGCCGCGGTCACAGTCGATGTGAGGGGGCGAACATCAGCGGACGCTGACGTGCAGGTCAGTGCGTGTGCAGGTTCGGGCGCGCTCCGCCTCTCCGAAGGTGACCGAAGGCATCGACCAGCGGGGCCTGCGTCACAGCGGCAGTGCCGTGGGGATCACCGATGAGCTGACCCGGGGCCTGCCTGTTGACCTCTTCCAACCGTGGTTGTTGCTCCGGCCGTGTCGGCGGCTGCCGCGGTGCGGCGCCGGTGTCGGAGTCGAGTGCCCGCCGCCCTCGGGGTGACCGTCGGCGGTGGTGAACCAGCAGGATCCATCCGGCGACGCTGACCAGCCCGGGGTTGATCAGCCGGTACAGAAGATCGACCGCGGTGGCGGAGCTGGTCGGTACCCCACCGTGGTGCAGGGTGAGAACCAGTGCCGCGTCGCCTCGTCCAGGTGCGGTGGCAGGTGCGCGGACGCCCGGCCGCAACGCCGACTGCGCAGCCAGCTTCCGGCCCCGCGGTTGCCGTCTTCGCTGTTCGGCGGCTTGGACCTGACGGCCGAGCGGTCCCCGTCGTCCGGAGACGGAGGTGGGGAGGGATAGATCATGGTGGGTTACCTGGGGGCGTGTAGGGAGGTGGGGTGGGGCCGGCGAAAGACGACCGCCTGATCTTCAGAGGCCGCCCTCGCGGCCGAGCCGGGCTGAGTCTCCCGGTTCCGTGGCGTGTCTGCCGATGGCGTGGATGAGGCCGCCAAGCGCACTGAACGGCACGTTGAGGAGGACCCCAGACGTCGCATGAAGGGGGCCAGGTGCGCCATGAGGCATCCTCACGCCATGGCCGCGGGCTGCTGGATGAGCCAGTCCTGGGTGAGCGAGTAGCCGGCCCGGACCAGGTGCGGTGTGTCGCGGAAGTCGATGAGGCTGGCTACGGGGGTGGTGGCTGGGGGCAGCCGAAGAACCGACCCGCGGACGGCTGCCAGGTCTCGTCTCTCACGCTCATCCAGGATCTGGCTCACTGCCCGGTAGGCGGCGAGCAGGGGTGCGTGTGCCTGACGCCCCGCCTGTTTCGTGATGGCGGAGGGCAGCACGTAAATCGTGGTCGCGCCGAGCGCTTCCGCCTGGAGCACAGGCGTATCCGCCGACACGCCACCGTCGATGAGGCGGCGCTCCCCAACGCGCACCGGTGGATACAACCCCGGGAAGGCCGACGAGGCAAGGAGCGCTGAAACAGCGTCACCTCGGGACAGCACGACGGCGGCGCCGGTCTCGAAGTCGGTCGTCACGACGTGCACGGGCACGGCGACGTCCTCAAGGCGGCATACGCCGACGCCGTGCTGCAGCAATTGCTGCAGCGCCTGGCTCGAGACCGCCGCCTCCCCCCACCCCATGGCGGCCCTGATCAGAGTCCTCGGCGATATCGGAGCGACATGCCGGCGCTTGAGGCTCAGCCACAACGCTTCCAGCCTGTCGATGCCCTCGATGTTCGGGTCGGCGGCGAAGGCAACGCCATTGAGAGCGCCGGCCGAGGATCCCACTACGAGATCGGGAGTGATACCCGCCTGCGTGAGCGCTCGAAGCGCACCGACTTGCGCTGCGCACAGGCTGCCTCCACCTTGCAGCACGAACGCCACCGTGCCGGACGGCGTCCGCTCGGCCCTCGTAGGCGCTGTCGGCATCCCGTCAGCCTTCGGAACCTGACACGGGGTCATTCCTGACCCGCCGGTTTGCACGGTAGCCATGCCGCCTCCTCCCGTTCCGGGAACAGCCATTCCTTTAGCGCTGCCCATCCTGCGCCATAGGTGAGCGACAGGTCAAGACGAACATTCGTTTTCTTAGTGCAGGCCCGGACTCCGGATCGGGGCTTCCACAGGGTCAGTGGCCTGCGGATATTCGGGAAGAGCGGCGCATGATCGCTGTTTCGGCAGACTCAGCGAATGCGACGCTCAGGAGCGATCACTGCTACTAGCGCTGCGGGTGCTCGGCTTCGTGTGCCGCATCGCTGGACCGGCCTGCTCCGGAGCACCTGGCAGTCGGCGACAGCAGCGCCACCGCTGTCGGTCCGAGCAGCGCCAGCCGGACTGAGAGGGCCATCCCCGGCCGGCCTTCGTGAAACGGAAGAGCAAGGGTCCCGCGGGCGCGGGTGAGATTGAAGGCGAGCGCGGGCGGCGTGAGCCGGGCGGCGTGAGCCGGGAAGTTACCCGAGGGGGCGTGCGCGAACGGGCCGTTCTGCAACTCGGAGATCACCTGCTCCACGATGGCCAGCCGCGGGTGATCACCTTCGGCGTCCGGCAGCCGCCGCGGTCTCGGCCCGCGTGGATGCCACGCCCTCGGATCGGGACGCGCGGTTACCGAAATCCCGGCTTCGGCTGTACGCCGGCAGCATTCCACGCGGCGGCCGTCTGCCTTGAGGCGATGTCCACATGTGCCGCCGTTATGGCACATTGACGTGTCTTTCTGACGCCCCACGCCGGCATAGCCTCGCTCGTGCGACACGGTCGGAGGGTTTCTTCTCCAAAGCGGACGCGATCGGAATCGGCGCCCCTTGGGCGGGGATGGCCCACCAGGCCGACCGTGTCCGCCGTCGGTCGTTCTGAAAAAGGAAAGAAGGCGATCCACACCGTGGCGTCGCGATCACACGCCGGTGAGCCGGTGCTTTATGGGCGGGAATTCGGCCTCAACGAATGGCTCGTGGACGAACAGTACGAGCGATATCTACAGGACCCGGGCTCGGTCGACCAGACCTGGAGGGACCTCTTCGCCACTCCGCCTCCCGAGGCCGGTCGGCCGGCGCGCAACGGCACGACGGCTGCGCACGACACGGACGAGGCGACGGTCAAGGCGGTCCGCGTTGCCGCGCTCATCCACGCCTATCGAGTGCGCGGACACCTGGCGGCCGACACCGACCCGCTCAAGGCCCAACACGGGGCAGCACACCCGGAGCTCGACCTCCCGGCATTCGGGCTCCGGGACGAGGACCTGGAAAGAACATACGTCGTCGACGACTTCGCCGGACAGGTCACCATGACGTTGCGCGAGGTTCTGAAGGTGCTGCAGGAGTCCTACTGCCGGACCGTGGGCACTCAGTACATGCACATCCAAAGCTCCCAAGAACGTCGGTGGATCCAGCAGCGGATCGAATCGCCTCTCCCCCGGCCGGATCGCGCCGAACAATTGCAGATCCTCTACCGGTTGGGCGCGGCGGAAGCCTTCGAGACGTTCCTGCACACCAAATACGTGGGCCAGAAGCGGTATTCGCTCGAAGGCGGCGAGTCCACGATCGTGCTGCTCGACGCCCTCCTGCTGTGCGCCATCAGGCACGGGGTGGGGGAAGCGGTCGTCGGTATGGCGCACCGGGGCCGGCTCAATGTTCTGGCCAACATCGTCGGCAAGTCCTATGCGGAGATCTTCCGTGAGTTCGAGGACGCGACGGACATTCGGTCGGTCCAAGGATCCGGCGATGTGAAGTACCACCTCGGTGCGGAAGGCACATACCGCGCTCTGGACGGCGGGACGATCGCCGTCTCCGTCGTGGCGAACCCCTCGCATCTGGAGATCGTCGGACCGGTGGCCCAGGGAGTCGTGCGGGGCAAGCAGGACGAGGCCGCACTCAAGGGCGACGTCTTCCCCGTCCTGCCGATCGTCGTCCACGGCGATGCCGCGTTCGCCGGCCAGGGCGTGGTCTGCGAGACGCTGAACATGTCGCAGCTGCCCGGCTACCGCACTGGCGGGACGGTCCACATCGTCGTCAACAACCAGCTCGGCTTCACGACCTCGCCCACCAGTGGCCGTTCGAGCACCTACGCCACCGATGTGGCACGGACGATCGAGGCCCCGGTCTTCCATGTCAACGGGGACGACCCCGAGGCTGTCGTCCGCATCGCGCGGTTGGCATTCGACTACCGTCAGGCGTTCCACAAGGACGTCGTCGTCGATCTGATCTGTTACCGGCGTCACGGGCACAGCGAAGTCGACGACCCCTCCATCACGCAGCCGGCGATGTACGACCGGATCGACGTGAGGCCTTCGGTGCGCAAGCTGTACGCCCAGGCGCTGGTCACCCGGGGGCACATCGGCGAGCGGCAAGTGGAAGGCGCACTCCGGGACTACCGGGAACGCCTTGAGCGGGCCTTCGTCGAGACCCGGGCGTTGCCGGTGCCCCACTCCCCCAAGCCCGTCCTTCACGAGGACGGGCCCACCCCTCAGGTGACCACCGCGATCACGGAGGCGACCGCCCGGCACGTCATCGCGTCCCAGACCCATCTGCCACCAGGCTTCACAGTGCACCCGCGCGTGCTACCCCAGCTGCACCGGCGTACCACGATGCTGGATGCGGGAACGATCGACTGGGCCACCGCAGAAACGCTCGCCATCGGCTCGCTGCTGCTGGACGGGGTGGCGGTGCGGCTGGCCGGGCAGGACTCCCGTCGCGGCACGTTCGGCCAACGGCACGCGGTGCTCACCGACCGTCGCACCGGCGTGGAGCACACGCCGCTGAACACCCTCGGCTCGCACGCCGCCGACTTCGCGCCCTACGACTCGATGTTGTCCGAACTGGCAGCGCTCGCCTTCGAATACGGCTACTCCCTGGCACGGCCCGATGCTCTGGTGCTGTGGGAGGCCCAGTTCGGTGACTTCGCCAACGGCGCCCAGATGGTCATCGACGAGTACATCGCGTCATCCGAACAGAAATGGGGGCAGCGCTCCGGGGTCACACTGCTGCTCCCGCACGGCTTGGAGGGGCAGGGACCTGACCACTCCTCCGGCAGGATCGAGCGACTCCTCCAACTGTGCGCGCAGGGGAACATGACCGTCGCCATGCCCACCGTTCCGGGCAACTACTTCCATCTGCTCCGGCAGCAAGCGCTCAGCGAACGCAGCAGGCCACTGGTCGTCTTCACTCCGAAGTCGATGCTGCGGTTGAAGGCGGCCACCTCCGCGCTGCCGGAGCTCACCACGGGCACGTTCCGCCCCGTCATACCGGATGAGACGACCGATGCCGCCCGGATCCGGCGCGTGCTGGTGTGCTCGGGCAAGGTCTTCTACGACCTGGACGCCTACCGGCGAAGCTGCGACCTGTCGGACACCGCGATCGTCCGCCTGGAGCGCCTCTACCCGTTCCCCGAGCACGAGTTCAGCGCGGAGCTCTCCCGCTTCCCCTCCGACGCCGAGGTGCGCTGGGTGCAGGAGGAGCCGGAGAACCAAGGAGCCTGGTCCTTCGTGAGGCCGCACCTGCACCGGCCGGCGAACCGTCCGATCGGATGCATCAGCCGACCGCAGGCACCGGCCCCCGCCGTGGGCTCCGCCCGGCGGCATGCCGGCGAGCAGAAGGATCTCGTGGCATCCGCCTTCCGCTGACCCTGCCGCCCGCCACGGCCCGGACGACGCCTCTTGTATGGCGCGCACCCTGCTGCTGGGGACACCCCTCCTCGGACCGGATCCCAGGGTGTCCGCTCGCATGGGGCCCGGGGCCTGGACTGTCAGCTTCCCCGTGCCGGCATGGCGCCGGGACGGGGGCGCTGCCGGCTGAGGGGAGCCGCACCATGGGAAAACACCAGCGCCCTCACCATCAATGGCCCGTGGCGCCTCGGCTACGGGCAGACCGGGTCGGACACCGAATCCTTCGTGCCCACGCCAGTCGTCCGGAAACTGGCCCGGAACGCGCCAGGCGTCACCCCCAGGTGCCGTACGAACGCTCTGCGCAGCGACTCAGGCGAGCCGAACCCCGTGCGCCGCGCTACCACCCGCATGGAGTCATCACCCGTCTCCAGCAGCACCTGGGCGGCTTCCAGCCTGACCTGCTCCACATACCGGGCCGGAGTCGTCCCTACCTCTTCGTAGAAGAGGCGGGTCACGTGACGGACGCTCACGCCCGCCCTGCGTGCCATCGCCGACAGTGTGTGGTTGCCACCGGGGTCCTCCGCGACCGCGTCCAGGACTCGACGCAGCACCTCCTGGCGGGGGTGCGGCGCCCGGGAGCGGACGCTGAACTGGGACTGGCCCCCCGGTCGCTGCATGAAGACGACCATGTCCTTGGCGACCGCTCGAGCGACCTGCGCACCGTAATGATCTTCGACGAGTGCCAAGGACAGGTCGATACCGGCGCTGACACCTGCCGAGGTCATCATCTGCCCGTCCCGCACGAAGAGGGCGTCCGGTTGGACCCGCACGGACGGAAAGCGAAGGCCCAGTTGGCGTGTGTGCCGCCAGTGCGTCGCGGCGCGACGCCCATCGAGAAGTCCGGCCGCCGCCAGCAGAAACGCTCCCGTGCATACCGATGCCGTGCAGTGGGCCTTCTCATGCAGTCGCCGGACCACGTCCAGGAGCGCGTCGTCCTTGATCAGCGTTTCCCATTCGGGACCGCCCGGGATCAGCAAAACGTCGCACGGCTCACGTACCTCATCGGCAGCAAGGTCGGCGCTGATGCGGGTCCCGGCAGAGGTGACCACTTCCGCCCCGTCCTCGGACGCGATCTGCACCCGATAGCGCCCGCCGAACTCGTTCGCCGAGTCGAACACCTCGATGGGGCCGGTCACATCGAGCAGCCGCACCCCCGGGAAGACGAACACGGTCACGGTGAGTGTGCCCGTTCCGGGTCGGTTGCGGTTCATCGGAGACCTCCGGGCCGTGCGGGGTGTGGACACGGCAGGTTCCTCAGCGTGCCGCCGCCGATCAGTGCCTCGAGAGGGCCGGCGCTTGGGTCGCGGCCCGGTCTGCCGGCGCCGGTGATGAAGAGCGCCCCGTTCATAGCAAGCTCCTACGCAACGACGGATGTGGGGTGGGCCCCCCACAAGGTGCCGACCCGTCGAGCCGGCCTCCCCTACCGGGCGCCTGCCCCGGCAGACGTGCCGCCCCACCACATATGCCGCGGGCTGCACGATCCGCGCCCAAGGGCCGTGTCCAGCTCCTTGAGGGGCCGGGGTGCGAGAGCCCCAGCGCGGGTCAGACAGCCGATCACAGCTGACGCCCGGAGCCCGTTCACCGGAGTTCCCGGTGCCTATCATGTGCCTGTCACCAGGACCCGTGCCACGACCGGCGCACTCCCTGCTGGTAGGCAAAACCTTCCAGTCCGCTCTTCAGGAGTGGCATGCAGCTGCTCCTCCGTACATGGCACCCCGAAGAAGCGTGTTATCGGCTGCGCCGCGAGCGCCAGCGGCGCTATCGCCTCCCTGTGCAAACGACGGTCGGCTATCAGTAGACGGTCGCTCGACGAGAGAAGCCTGCCGACCTGAGCGAGCGGGCCAGTGCCGGCGCAGGCCGGGAGTACCTGGTGATGTGTCAGACCTGACATCCGTCCAGGAACCGGGGGAACAACGCAGCTCGCGCCTCTGGCCGGTCGGCACCTCCCGGCCCGTTCAGCGTCGAACGATGATTGACTGGCTCCGGAAAACGCAGCGCCAACCCCCGGGAGAACCCGCAGCCATGAGCGTCGCCTACACATACGAGTACAAGGTCGTCACCTTCCGCGAGTCGCTCATCGGCGACGCCCTGGACAGCGACAAGCTGGAGAAAGTTCTCAACAAGCACGCCGAGGACGGCTGGGGGCTGAAGGCGATAACCTCCGCCGACGTCAAGGGCCGCATCGGGCCGGGCGCGGTCGAGGGCCTGCTCCTCACCTTCGAACGGCCGCGCCAGTAGCGGTTGCGAGGCCCCGTCCGTCCTGGAGCACGGCTGCCACGCCGGCGCAGGCTTGATCGCACGGATGCGCCTGGTGTCGCGGCCTGTGACGGGCACCGGTCGGACGGGGCAGGCCTGACTGCACGGGTCGGCGACGGCACGTGATCCGCACGACCAATCGTCGGCGGACTGGGGCACGCTGACCGACCGGTTCGCCACTATGCCGCCCCACCCCGAAGTCCCCGCGGCACTGCGTCGGCTCCGCGATCAGGGCTTCCGGCTGTTCACATTCACCGACAACACGCTGGGGATCTCAGGGCGGCAGTTGGAGAGGGCAGGCATCATCGACCTGTTCGAGCGCCGCTTCAGCGTCGGCGAAACCGTGCGACGCGACAGACCAGCGCCTGAGGGTTACCGATCGATGGCCGCCGCGCTCGACGTCGACCCCGGCGACATCTGTCTGATCGCCTGCCATGTCTGGGACACCATCGGCGCTGTCGCCGTCGGCTGGCAGGCCGCGCTCATCCTGCGCGAGGGCAACGCGCCACTCGACGTCGGCCCCCAGCCGGACTACGTCGGGCAGGACCTCGATGCCATCGCCGACCAGCTGATCAAGCGGTTCCGACCATAGGACACGCGCCGCCGAGTCAGTACGTCAGACCACGTCCTCGGCGCCACAGCTCCCAGCGCCGCCTGAGCCGTTTCGAACCATGCCCAGGCCGTAGAACGTCTCCCGTTGGCGCATGTCTGCCCCAGGAAGGGCCGCCCGGGTGAATGTCCTGCCGACTGGCCCGACCGGAAATCGTCTCGGCCAAGCAGCTCGGCAGACTGTGTGAATGCGGTTGCAGAAGCAGATTCCCACCTTGATCCATCAAACCTGGAAAGACACCGATGTACCCCCGAAATGGAGGAAGTGGGCTGACTCTTGGCGTCTGCACCACCCTGACTGGGGATACCGCCTGTGGACCGACGCCGACAATCGGGCGTTCCTCCAGGAGCACTACCCATGGTTCCTGCCGGTCTACGACGGCTATCCAGAAGCAATCATGCGGGCCGACGCAATCCGCTATTTCCTGCTCGACCACTTCGGCGGGCTCTACGTGGATCTGGACTTCGAGTGCCTGAGCCCGGTCGACGGAATCCTTGACGGGCAGGAGCTCGTCCTCGGCTGCGAGCCGGAGGTACACACACGGCTCTTGCTGGCGCGCCGGCGCGGATTCGGCCGCATCGTCGGCAACGCGTTCATCGCATCACGGCCGGGCCACCCTTTCTGGGCCCATGTCCACCGGCAGTTGGTCGGTGCCCACAAGCTGCCCGACCCTCTCGACGTCACAGGCCCCTTCTTCCTCACCCGCGCGATCGACAGCACCCCGGAGGCTGACTCGATCACGGTCCTCGGCCCGGAGGTCCTGTACCCCAAGGTGAGCCCGTACACAACAGAACTGTTCGGCCCTCAGAAGGCCGACTACGAGCGTGCGTACGCCGTGCACCACTGGTCTGGCAGCTGGGTGCGCGACGTCCCCGCAGCGCCGCGGACTTCAACCGGCAAAAGGGTCCCGTTCTGGGCGAGCCAGGAGCTGCAACCGCTCGCCGACGGTCTGCTCAGCCTTGACGCACAGCGCCGCCGCTGGGCCTCGGGCGCGCCCGCACCGACCGTGTCATGCCTGATGGTGACCAAGGACCGCTCGTCGACGGCCCGCCGCGCGATCAGCTGCTTCCGTGCGCAGACCTATTCGAACCTGGAACTGGTCGTCGTGGAGGACGGCACGGACGACACCCTTGAGCAGCACATCCGCGAGCTGAGCGACTCGCGGATCCGCCATCACCGGCTTCCCCCGGAAGGGCGTCCGTTGGGCGAGCTGCGCAATGAGGCGGTGGACCGGGCCACCGGAGCCTACGTTTGCCAGTGGGACGACGACGACCTGTACGACCCGGAGCGGGTCGAGACACAGATGGCGGCGATTCTCGCACTCGGCGCCGAGGCCTGCTTCCTCGCCCGTGAGCGGCTGTGGTGGCCCGCTCGCCACAAGCTGGCCATCTCCTGCGCGCGCGTCTGGGAAGGGTCGATGGTGTGCGCCAAGGAACGGCTCCCGCGCTACCCGGCGCAACGCAGGGGCGAGGACACCCCAGTAGCCGAAGAGGTGGTGAGCACCTGTCGGGTCGTATCGGTCGACGCACCCGAGCTGTACACGTATGTGTGTCACGGTGGTAATACGTTCAACGAGTCACATTTCGAAGAGCACTTCGAAGTGGCGACCGAGATCTGGGTCGAACGCGGCGCTTACATCGAGCGGTTGCTGGCCATGGCGACCCGCCTGCCGATCGAGCCCCAGGAGATCGCCCAGGCTGAGACCGATCGCGCCGCCCGAGCCTCCGCGCGCAGAGCGCAGACGACGGCCGAGTCCGCCCCTGGCCCGGCGAGTGAGCGGCCCCTGGTGCTGGTCCTCACCCCCCTCAAGGACGCGACCGCGTTCCTGCCCGGCTACCTGGACAACCTCCGCGCCCTTGACTACCCGCGCGAGGCGATCTCACTGGGCCTGCTGGAGGGCGACAGCAAGGACACGACGCCCGAACTGCTCCAACAGGTGGTGCCGAGCCTCCAGGCGGAGTACCGGAGGGTCACCCTCGTACAGCGTGACTTCGGCCTCCAGTTGGCGGGCCCCCGTTGGGAGCCCTGCGTCCAGCTCCGGCGTCGGTCGGTGCTGGCCAGGGTGCGCAACCATCTGCTCTCCCGGGCCCTCGCCGACGAGGAGTGGGTGCTGTGGCTCGATGCCGATGTCACCGGCTACCCGGCGGACCTCCTCCAGCACCTGCTCGGGGCGCGCAAGGACATCGTCGCCCCGCACTGTGTCACCACGACCGGTGGACCCACGTACGACCTCAACACCTTCGTCCTTCACCCCAGAGCCGGCACGCTCAACTGGTCCCAGTGGCTGCGCGACGGCATTCTGCAGCCCCCCAGAGGATTCGGCCGAACGTACCTCGACGAGTTGCGCGGGCAAGGGCTCCTCCGCGTGGACTCGGTCGGCGGCACCGCATTGCTGGTACGCGCGGACCTCCACCGTGACGGCCTGAACTTCCCCTCCTTCCCGTACCGGCGCCTCATCGAGACCGAGGGTCTCGCCGCGATGGCCCGGGACATGGGGACCGCCTGCTGGGCGCTGCCCGACCTGGAAGTGCTGCATCCGCACCATGTCCCCGATCCAGCGGACATCGAGGCCGTGTCACCGTCCTGATCCTCCGGGGGGATCGATACCCAAGCGCCGGTCCGTCGCCCCACAACACGGGGCTTGTCGACACTCCCTCAAGTGAGCCATCCCGAACGTCACGCCATGGGCCAGAGGACAGCGGCGCCGAGACCACCGTGGAGAGCAAAACGGTGACCGTACGTCGACGTCCCCACGGCACCGAGCGTTCCTGGGCCGCCGGTGGCCGGACTGTCCTCGAGCTCGTCAGCCCGGCCCAGAGCAGCCGTCAGGTCCGCCCGGAGCCCGCCGAGGGAGCTCGTGACCGACCGCAAGAGCCGGACACCCGGGCATCGGGCGGCCCGTCACGACCTCGGCCCAGATCGGGAATTGGGTGATGCCGATCAGGCGAATCGTGGGGAATCACGGCGTGACCGCTAACAGGAGTAACCGCTTTGACACGCTGGGTAGCCAATTTTACGGTGACGCCACTGCCCCTGCGGAGCAGTTCACCGCGGCATGAGGGCAGCCCCCTACCTCGAAAGAAGGCCCACCGTGAAAGCTCGTGTCATATCCTCCCTGGCCCTCCCTGCTGCACTGGCAACCGCCGGACTCCTCAACACCGCGGAGGCGGCCTATGCCGCCGCCCTCAATGCGGACCCTCTCGCGGCGTCCGCACCGTCCGGGTACCAACAGCAGCCGACAAGCGGCGACGTCGCCCTCATCTCAAGCTCCGCGCACCCCTGCACCCCCATGGGCAACGTCACCATCTCGCACTACGGCCACCATTGCTGCTCGCACATGAGCAATGTGACCTTCTGCCACTACGGCCATCATCATTCACACCACCACGACTACGACTACGACGACTGGGACTGACAGCGCCCCACCCGGTAGGTGATCCGGCGGGTCTCCCGGGACATGGCCCCCGAACAGGGGTTCCCCGGGGGTCGCAGACGCATGACAACGCACCATCCTGCGACCCGTGCCCGCTGGATCCTCCTCCCGTCCCGTTCCCTTCCGAAACGAAAGACGGCGCATGCCTCACAGATCCGACCCCGTGGTTTCGGTGGTCATCCCGTGCCACAACTACGCCCGCTATCTGCCCCAGGCAGTGTCCAGCGTCCTCGCCCAGACGTTCCGCGACTGGGAACTCGTCATCGTCGACGACGGCAGTACCGACGACACCGCCGAGGTGACCCAGGGCCTGATCGCCCGCCACCCCGACCGGAGCATCAGACTGCTCCAACAGGCCAACGCCGGGGTCTCCGCCGCGCGCAATGCCGGAATCGAGGCCAGTGCCGGCCGCTACATCCTTCCCCTGGACGCCGACGACGTGATCGCGGCCACGATGCTGGGGAGGACCGTCGCGGTACTGGACGGCGATCCCGGCATCACCATCGCATCGACCGATGTGTTCACCTTCACCGACGACGATCTGCCCCCGCAGGTGATGCCCCTGCCCGCCTACAGCAGAGAGTTGCTGCTCCAGCGACTGATCATGTTCTACTGCTCGCTGTACCGCCGTGAAGCGTGGCAGACCGTGGGCGGGTACGACGAGAGCATGCGGGCTGGAGAAGACTGGGACTTCTGGATCGGCTGCGCCGAGCACGGCTTCGACGCCTACCACATCCATGAGCCGCTCTTCGGGGCGCGCAACAAGGACACCGGACTGCACCTGGAAGCCGCCGAGAACGACCTGGCCATCCGGGCGCGGATCGTGGCCAACCACCCGGGCCTGTTCAAGCCGATCACTCGTGGCTGGGCACACGCCGTACTCGGCCAGGACGCGGAAGCCTGCCTGCGGGACGAACACGTGCCCGACGACATCCTCACCCGGGCCACCGAGATGGACCAGTTCCTTGCCGCGGTCATGGCCCTGCAGCGAACCACGCGGGTGCAGTACTACCACATCCGGCGGCTGGAAAAGGCGCTGGCCGACCAGAACGGAACCGCCGAACCGCCCACCCAGGAGGCCGAACCCGCGCCGACGGCTTCCGCCGTGTGACGCGGTACCCCTCTCCCCTGAATCGTCGTCAACGTCGCCGTCCCTGTACCGGAGGCGTCCTGGCACGCCGCGCCCTGGGGACCCATCCACCGATCGCAGACCAGCCGGACGCCGGGACTGTCGGATGCCTCGCAGCGCACGCTGGAGGACAGGCCGACGCTCCTGGCCGGCCTTACGAGGACGGCGACGTGCGGCGGATACCACGCAGCTCGAAGCCACGGACCAGGCGGCGAGCATGCATCAGGTGGGCAAAGAGACGCTCGATGATCCACCTCCTGGGCAGCACCACGTACCCCTTCTGGTCGTCGCCGCGCTTGACGATCGAAACGACCAGCGCAATCGCAGCCAGGCAGTACGCGACACGGCGGCCGGGGCAATCGCCACCATCAGCCCACAACAAGGCCAACAGGTGTGCGTCCGTCCGCTAGCCCAATTGACCCCCGGGCGGCGGTGCGGCGCGGTCGTCCCGATCTCGAGTCGGTGGTCGACCCATCCGCTTTGAGAGAAAGTGTCTGCAACGTGGCCTCCTCTTTGGTCAGCTTGAGCCTGGCCGAGGCCTCGGCACCCACGAACCCCTGGTATGGCCGGACGGTACCGTCCGGAGCCACTCCGTGGTGTTCCCCACCGCTCTCGCTGGGTACTCGTGCCGTCCAGCACAGGAGTCCGCGGGACGCCACGGGCGTCCGAGGAGTGATCCATCGTGTCCCGTCCGGCCGGCGGTCGGCAGGTGCCCGCCACTGCGGCACGGAAGGACGAACGCGCCCGAGGGCCGCGGGTGACGCGGCATCCGGCGTGGAGCATGGCGATCGGGGCGCTGTCCGTGTCGGGCTCGGCCGTCCTGCTCGATCTGGCACACACTTCGCCGGGCACGGCGTCATCCTACCGGTGTGCCCTGGCCCTGCCGGCGCTGCTCGTGCTCGCGGCCGCGGAACGCCGTCGTACAGGCGCTGTCCCCCGGCACCGGTACGGACTTGCGCTGTTCGCGGGGGCGCTGTTCGCCGGTGACATGCTGCTGTGGACGCAGGCCATCGGCGAGGTCGGGGCGGGTCTGTCCACGGTGCTGGTGAATGTGCAGGTTGTGTTGGTGCCGTTGCTGGCCTGGGCGGTCGACCGGGAACCGGTGCCCCGCCGCTTCCTCTGGTGGCTGCCGGTGCTGCTGGTGGGAGTGGGGCTCACCGGCGGATTGCTCGAGCAGGGTGGGACGGTCGGTTCCGATCCGCTCCGGGGTACCGTCCACGCGGTGCTGGCGGCGGTGTGCTATTCGGGGTTCCTGTATCTGCTGCGCCGCGGGGGCCATGAAGGGTCGGTACGGCAGGTGTACACAGCGGTCGTCGCCTCGGCGGCTGTGGTTTCGCTGGCCGCGGGTCTGCTGTGGTACGGGTTCGACCCGGCCCCGGGGTGGCGGGTCCTCGGCTGGCTGCTGGCGGTGGCCGCGTGCAGCCAGGTCGTGGGGTGGCTGCTGGTCGCGGCCGCTTCACCCAAGCTGGCCAGCCATGTCGGTGCGGTTCTGCTGCTGCTCACCCCGGTCGGTGCGGTAACTCTGGGCGCGGTCGTACTGGGCGAGCGCCCCAGTCCCCTGCAACTGGTGGGCTGCGTGCTGATCCTGGTCAGCGCGTACGTCACCACGGCCCGGGGCGTCACGTCGGCCGACGGACAGGGTGGCAGGCGGAAGCCGAGGCGGGCGCGGTGAACACGGTGTCGAGCCTGCCCTAGCCAGACAGGTCCAGGGAGTTCGCCAGGCAGCGTCACGTCACAACACGGGGAATCCACACGAAGCAAGCTGCATCTCCGTAGATCACCGAACTCCGTCGGTGTCCCGCAGGGGCCGGTCGAGGAGGGCCCGGGCGCTGTCAGGGCGAGCAGACAGCTCGCTGCCGACGCGGGCGGTCGGGATCAGATGAATCGTGGTCCCTGCTCGCGCCGTTGCGGCCTGCTACGCCTTGCGCCTGGCGTAGGGCCTAACAACCGCGTCGCAGCCGCCCCCAACCGGCGCCGGGCCTGTTCCATCGAGACATGGAAACCGCACCACCGGCCCTGCGCACCCGCTTCACTGAACTCGTCGGCTGCACGGTGCCCGTCCAACTGGCCGGCATGGGCCGGGTCAGTGGCGTCGACCTCGCCGCCGCGGTCTCCGAGGCCGGCGGACTCGGCATGGTCGCCTTCCCCACGGCGACACCCGAGGTCCTCACCGGGCTGCTGGAGGAGGTGCGGCAACGGACCACCCGCCCGGTGGGGATCAATTTCATCCTTCCGCTGCTCCAGGACGACGCGTGCATCGACATCGCCGCGCAGCGGATGTCCGTCGTCGAATTCTTCTGGGCGCCCCCGTCCCCCCGTCTGGTCGCCCGGGTCGGTCCAGGCGGGCGGGGCGCTGACCGCGTGGCAGGTCGGCTCGGTCGAGGAGGCACGGGAGGCGGCATACGCGGGGTGCGACTTCGTCGTCGTCCAGGGAGCGGAGGCGGGCGGGCACGTCCGCGGATCCCAGGCCCTGCTGCCACTGGGCAGCGAAGTGACTGAGCACGTCGACATCCCTGTCGTCGCGGCCGGTGGCATCGCCACCGGCAGATCCGTCGCCACCGTTCCCGCCGCCGGCGCCGACGGCGCCCGTATCGGGACACGGTTCGTCGCCACGACCGAAGCCGACGCGCACCCGGAGTATCAGCAAGCCCTGATTCGGGCCACCTCCGCCGACACCGTACTGACCACCCAGTTCTCGGTCATGTGGCCTGACGCACCGCACCGGGTTCTGTCGGGCTCGGTCGAGCGGGCGCGCGCCCTCGACACCGACATCGCGGGCGAGGCGGTGCTGGCCGGCGCCCTCGTACCCGTCCCCGCATCCAGTCCTGTCTGCCCGACGCGGACGACCACCGGGCACGTGGACGCAATGCCGCACTACGCAGGGCAGGCAGCCGGCGCCATCACCAGGATCGAACCCGCCGCAGAGGTCATGCGCCGGCTCACCACCGACGCGACCACACACCTGCGCGAGGCGTCCGCCGGCCGGAATCCCCACTGACAACACACCCGAGAGCCCTGCGAGATCCCGGCAGCCGAGATCGCGCCCGGTCACTGCCGCAGGGCGTATCTCTCAGCTCTCTGCGGCTGGGTGGTGGCGCCGGTAGTGGCGGGCGACGCGCACGCGGTTGCCGCACGCTGGGGAGCACCATTCCCGCCGCGCGTGGTTCTTGATGAAGAAGAGCACGCAGTTCGGTGCCAGGCAGGGGCGCAGGCGATTCCGGTCCGGTCCGGTGAAGAGTTCGACGGCCTGGTGCGCGATGAGCTGAACGGCGAGATCCGCGGGCGTCCCGGAGCCCCTGTAGGCACGTGACGGTTGTCCGTCAGCCGGCCAGACGAGCTCGGGCCACGCTCGAGTGAGAGTGTTGAGCGTGGTGATCGCCTCCGGCCGCGTCAGTTCCGGCGCCGTAGCCGGAGGGCGCGGATCCTCGGTCGCCTCCGCTGCCAGCCGTCGCAGCGCGTCACGCAGCGTGCGCAGCGTTCCGGCCATCGGGCGCACCACGTTCTCATCGAGCTCGTCCGCACTGATCTCGGCCTCGGCCCCCAGCCGGCCGGCCACCGCGCGCAGCCAGGCCGCGGCGCCGGCCTCGCTGTCGAGGGTGTCGTGAGTGCGGCCACGGTCGACCATGACGGTGTTCATCAGCTCGACCGGCAGCGGTTCCCCCAGGAGCGGCGCGCTTGTGGGCACTTGCTCGGTCATCATGCCACCCACGATACCACTGGCTAATGGATGGACAGCAGGCCATGCATTTGACAGTCAGGGAATTGCGCGTCACGCTCCTAATGTCAAACAGATGACTCAACCATTAGAGGTTGGGTCCATGCCACCAGAAGGAGCCCGTAATGTCGACGCTGCCCCAGATCAACCCCGCGGAGGCCACCGGCGAGGCCGCCACCCTGCTCTCCGATCTCAAGAAGAGCATCGGCTCCGTCCCGAACATGGCCAAGGCGATGGCAAACAGCCCTGCCCTGCTCAAGGGGTGGATGGGACTGTCCGGCGCGCTCGCCGGCGGAGTGCTGGACCCCGCCGTCCGCGAACGCATCGCACTGGCGACCGCCGAGTACAACCGCTGCACCTACTGCCTGTCCGCCCACACCCTCCGGGCCAAGAACCTCACCAAGCTCGAAGGTGACGAAATCGAACGTGCCCGCCACGCAGAGTCCACCGACCCGCACGCTGCCGCCGTGCTCGCCCTCTCCGACGCCATCGCCCGAGGCCGCGGCACCATTGATGAGGCCACGCTCAAGACCGCCCGCGCCGCCGGTGTCACGGACGCCGAGATCGCCGAGGTCGTCGGCAACCTCGCCCTGAACATCCTGACGAACTACTTCAACATCATTGCCGGCACCGACAACGAATACCCCCTCGTCACGCCGCACCAGCACGCCTGACGCCCCAGCCGTGCGGGGCGGCCCCTGTCCTGCCCATGGACGCCCCGCACGCCCCACCTCGCGGCCCTGGCTCCGCAGTCCCCGGAAATCGGTGGCCCAGGCCGCGCTCGCCCAAGCCTCAGATCGAGAAGGCGACAGCCACGCAGCGCCGTCACCCCCCTGCAGGCCTGAAAGTGACAACCCTTCTCCACGCCACGGTCTCGGTCAACGCGCTCGGTGCCTTGGACCTCCTGCAAGTCGCGGCCACCGGCCTCAAACCCGGCAAGAACTACACACTGTGGCTCACCGAGCGGCGCACCGCCCCCTTCGGCCACAAGCAGACGCTCACCATGTTCACCGCCAACGCCGCGGGCGCACAGGTCAGCCAGGCCATCGGACTCCTCCGCGAGGTACTCACCCCACCGAAGCCCTCGAACTCGGCACCAGACCAGCGCGACCTGATCATCACGCCTTCGGGCAGCGCCAACGCCGTAGCCACTCAGGACCGGTACCAGCCCATGCCCCCTCCGGAGAAACCGTCCCCGCAACCAGCCCCGGCCGCGGGCGGCACGTAGGTCTGACCTACCGGGTGGAGACGCTCCCAACCGGTGGAGAACCATCAAGTCGCTCCTACGCCCATGGGACAGCGGTCGCTCGACGACGCCCGATGGTCCTTTGGCAACGCTCGGCCCAGAGTGGCTGGATGGCGGCCAGGTGAGGGCCGGGAGCCTCCGCGGTGCATAGCAATGTCGAGAAAGTCAGCGACACCGAGCGCGCCCTCACAGCCAGTCAAGGTGGCGACGCCATAGCCTCCGACTCGTCCGGCGCGGGCAGCCACAAGTGATCAAGCGCACACCTCCGCTGGGCGCCGCTCAGGCGCAGAGCCACAGGCTTCCCGTACGGCCTCGACAGTCCCCATATGAACGATAAAAATGAGGACTCCAGCGTGGGCGAGGGAGAGAACGTGACAGCCGGTTTCCGCGATGTACGGTCGCTTGCGCAGTCCGTGACCATTTCGGACGTCGCGGAGGCGGCAGGCGTCTCTCGGCAGACGGTCTCCAACGTGCTCAACGCACCGGACCGCGTCCGCGCCGAGACACGGGAGCGGGTCACCCAGGCCATCGCCGACCTCGGCTACCACCCCAACCATATGGCGCGCTCCCTGCGAGCGAGTTCACCCCGCATGATCGGTTGCCGCATCCTGCCGGTGCACGCGGAGACGGTGGCCGCCATCCAGGACCGCTTCCTGCACGCGCTCGCCGAGTCGGGGCAGGAGTGCGACCACCATGTGCTGCTCTTCACGGCTGCGGACGCCGCCGCGGAGACAGAGCGGTGCACAGCCCTTTGGCGCGCAGGCGCCGTGAGCGGTGTGGTGCTCTACGACATGACGCCGGACGATCCCCGGCCGGGACGGCTCAGGGCTGCCGGCGTGCCGTTCACGGCCTTCGGGCGTACGGCGGCCGACACGGAGCACTACAGCTGGGCCGACGTCGACAACGCGGCGGGGACGGCCTCGGCCGTCGACCACCTGGTCGCCGCCGGTCACCGACGCATCGGCTTCCTGGGGTGGCCCGAGGGGTCCAGCGTCGGCGATGCGCGCGCACACGGCTGGTTGATGGCCATGGACCGGCACGGTCTGCTGGCCGGGAGCCACCGACTCGACGTACGGGGCGACGACACGACCTCGAGTGGTACCAGGCTGATGACGAAACTCCTGGACAAGCCTGGCCCACCGACCGCCGTCGTCGCGGCGACCGACACGCTCGCGGTGGGGGCGCTCCACGCGGTGCGCGACCACGGCCTGTATCCCGGTCGGGACATCGCTGTGGTGGGCTTCGACGATTCTCCTGCGGCTACGGCGCTCGAGCTGTCGAGCGTTCGTCAGCCGATCGAGGAGGTGGGCCGGCTGGTCATGGCGGAGGTGCTGCGGCTGACCGGCCGGAGTCCCGGTCCGGACGTCGAACCGCCCGCGAAGCCGCTGCACCGGCTCCTGGCACCCGAGTTGGTCGTCCGCGCGAGTTCGGCGCCGGTACAGGCCCCGCCGGCACCCATCGATTCGGCCCAGCCGCTTCGTCTGTAGCGGCCCGATGTGTGCGGCGGCACGCCCTCAACCGAGCGGCGCAGGCGTCCGCGTGGCGACGGTGACCTCTCCCCCGGCCGGTACGTGCCGCACAGTGCCCGCCGTCTCCACCGGGAGCGGCTCACCCGTGTGGAGCCGCACGGTCGTACCGTCCTGTCGGATGTCCACGTCGAAGACACGGCCCCGCCAGCGGAGCCGCTGCAGGGTGACACCTTCCAGCGAGCCGGGCAGAATCGGGGCGACGACGACCCGGTCGGCGCGCCAGCGCAGCCCCGAGTAGCCGTACAGGAACTCCTGCAGGAAGCCGCCGTGCCCGGTCAGGAACGTGAAGGCGCCCCCGGTGCGGGCCTCGGCAAACTGCTCGAAGGGCGGTCTTACGAACGGTTCGACACTGCGCCGGGTGTACTCGAATGCCGCCTTGGCGTCGCCTAGTTCGGCATGGACGATGGAGTGGACCGAGTCCGTCATCGACGGCCCGTCTTCGTGGGTACGGGATGCGTAGTACTCCAGGTCGGCACGCGTGACCTCGGGGGGCTGCGGGTTCTCCCACGGGTAGGTGAGCATCACCACGTCGGCCTGCTTGATCACTTGGCCCTGGTACCCGGCGAACTCCGGGTGGATTTGCCGTACTTCGTCGAACGGGACGACGATGCGTTCCGCGACCTCGGCCCATCGCGGGTCGGGGCTCTCGCCGAGGGCCTCAGCCGCGCCGGCAGCGAAACGCAGGGATTCCCGGGCGGCGACGTTGGTGTAGACGGAGTCGTCGTGCGGTCCCATGGCGTACTCGTCCGGCGGGATCACGCCGTTGATGTGGCAACGCCCCTCGGCGTCGGTGGTGACGCGGCTCGCCCAGAAGTCCGCGACGGCGCTCAGCACGGGCAGTCCCGCGGAGCGCAGCCACTGCTTGTCGCCGGTCGCGAGCCAGTACTGCCAGAAGGCCAGGGCCACATCGGCGCTGATGTGCTGTTCGAGGCGGCCGAAGGGCGCCCACGCAGGGGTGTCCTCGTCACCGGTGAGTCCGCTCTCCCAGGGGAAGCGAGCGCCCCGGTGTCCTCCGGCGGCCGCGCCGGCACGGGCCGCGTCGAGCCGGGCCACACGGTAGTCGAGAACGCTTCGCGCGATCTGCGGATGCTGGGCGAGCAAGCCGGGCCAGATCCAGGTCTCGGTGTCCCAGAACACGTGGCCGTTGTAGCCGTCACTGGACAGCCCGGAGGGCGACGGTGACCACGGCGAGTCCTCGTGCACGCTCGTGAGGAGATAGAACTTCGCGGCCCGTACGCGGCGTTGCAGCAGGGCATCGCCGCGGATAACGATGTCGCTCTCCCATTCGCGTTGCCAGACGCGCCGGTTGTCGTCCGCAAGTCGTGTGTGTCCCTCGCGGGCGGCCTGCTCGGCGTGGACCCGGGCTGTGCCCAGCGGCTCGTCCGTGGAGTGGGAGGTGACCACGGACACGTACTTGGTGAACGTCAGAGGGCGTCCCGGGGAGGTGCGGACGCGGATCGTCTGCGCCGCGGTGCCGTCCGGCTCCGGAACGGGCTCGACGTGGCCGGGTCCGTGCAGGACGGAGACGAGCGCGGCCGTGACGCCGCTGCCCTCGGCCTCCACAAGCGTCCAGATCTGCCCGTGGCCCCCGCCCCGCCCCGCGGTCCGGGCGCGCAGCGCGGCACGCTCGTCCAGCGCGTCGGTGACGACGAGCTCGCCCTCCCAGTGCGGCGTGACCGTCACGCTCACGACGGCCACGTACGGCCGGGACCGATCGGTGAACACCTCGTAGCGCACGTCGGTGATCCGGCCCGCCGGTGAGGTCCAGCGGGCGTCCGTGGTGATGGCCCCGGTACGCAGGTCGAGGCACTGCCGATACCGCTCGATGCCGCGCGCCGCCCCGGCGCGCGGGCTGCTCACCGGGGCCCAGTCGTCGCCGGCCGGCCACTCGCCCTCGGCGGGTACGCTCTCGCGCGCGCCGGGTGGGCAGGTGAATGCGGAGTTGAACGAACCGCTGCCGTCGCTCACATCGAGCGTGGACCACGCGGGCAGGGACGCCTTTCGGGACCATGTGCCGTCCCGGCCGGTGTAGAAGCCTGCGACGTGGAACTGGGTGCGGACGGGAGCCTCTGCGAAGCCGTTGCCGGCCGCCGGGACGCGTGCGGCGAAACGGCCGTTGCCGGTGAAGGTGGGGTGATAGTCGACGAGCGCGGCCACGTGAGGGTCCCCGGGGCCGGAGCCCCGGTGAGCATCGTCCGTGGCCAGCACCCATGCGTCGGCAGCCGGGGCGGGACGGTCGCGGGTCGGGGCGGTCAATTACTTCAGCCCTCCCGCGGTGAGGCCGTCGACGATCCGCCGCTGGAAGAACAGCACGGCCACGACGAGCGGCAAGGTCACCACGACCCCGGCGGCCATCTGCGTGCCGAACGGCTGGTCGTACTTGTACTGCCCGGTGAAGAGGGAAAGGATCACGTTGGCCGTCATCATGTGACGGTCGTTCACCACGCTGACGGCGATGAGGAATTCGTTCCAGGCGCTGATGAAGACGAGGATGGCCGTGGTGAACACGCCCGGCGCGGCGAGCGGAAGCACGACCTTGCGAAATGCCTGCGCCGGTGTGCATCCGTCGACCTGCGCGGCCTTCTCCAGCTCGGCCGGCATCTGACGGAAGAACGCGGTGAGGTTCCACACGGCCAGCGGCAGGGCGAAGCTCATACTCGGGACGATCATCGCCTGGTAGGTGTTGATCCAGCCGACGTCCGTGAAGAGCCGGAGCAACGGGACCACCAGGATGATCGGCGGGAACATCGACGCCGCGATGATCAGTGTCAGGATCAGGGTCTTGCCGCGGAATTGCAGTCGGGCCAGGGCGTATCCGGCGAAGATGCCGACGACCAGAGTGACGGCGGTGGTGATTCCGGCGACGACGAGGCTGTTGACGAGGGCTCGGCCGAACCCGTTGTGCGGATCGAAAGCCGCCGTGTAGTTGTCGAAGGAGGCCGGGGCGGGCAGGGGCGCGTTCGAGAACTGGTCGGCCGGCCTGCGCAGGCTGGAGACCGCCATCCAGTAGAACGGCGCGATGCAGTACGCGACGACGGCGGCGATGCCGAGCCGCCGGGCCCAGGCCCCGGTCCGCCTCCTTCCCGTCGCCCCGCGCCGTGGCAGTCGTGTGAGAGACAGCGTGCTCATGACTCACTCCTGGTGCCCCGGCCGAGCAGATCGGCACCGAACAGCTTGACGAACGCGAGGGCGACGATGGCGATGTAGACGAACAGGACGGTCGCGTACGCGGCGGCCGAGCCGAAGCGCAGATTGGTCATCTCGTTGAAGGCGGACATCGACAGCGTCTCGACCGAGTGCTTGCGTGGCCCCACCAGGACGTACGGCAGGTCGAACATGCGCAGTACGTCCAGCAGGCGGAACAGGACGGCGACCACGAGGGCCGGGCGGACCAGGGGCAGGGTGATCCGCCAGAAGACACGCCACGACGAGGCGCCGTCGACACGTGCGGCCTCGTACAACTCGCCGGGGATGATCTGCAGTCCGGCGAGGACGAGCAGACCGATGAACGGTGCGGTCTTCCAGGTGTCGGCGATGACCACGGAGAGCCAGGCGTGGAACCCGTCGCTGTTCCACAGCACTTGGCTGCCCAGGAGTTGGTTGGCGACTCCCTGGCTGTTGAAGATCCACTTCCAGAGTATTCCGGAGATCGCGGTGGGGATGGCCCAGGGCACGAGGACGGCGGCGCGGACGAGCGCGCGGCCGCGGAAGGCACGGTGCATCACCAGCGCCATGAACACGCCGATGACGACTTCGAGGGTGACCGAGGCCAGGGCGAAGGACGTGGTGTTCCACCAGGGGCGCAGCAGCCGGTCGTCCGAGAAGACATTGGCGTAGTTGCCGGTTCCGTAGTGGGAGGTGTTCGCCACGAAACCGGTACGCGGATCAATGCCCTCGGTGGACACCTGGAAGGACAGCCGAAGAGCGGCCACCACGGGGTAGCCGATGACCAGGACGAGGACCAGAAGCGTCGGCGAGAGCAGGGCCGCTGCCAGGCGGCCGGTCCCGGCGCGGCGCGAGGTGCGCTCGGGCCGGGACGCCGGGGCCGTGCGCCCCGGCGTCGAGGTGATCACGGACACGAGCGGACCCGCCTACTTCTCGGCGATCGCCGCGGAGAGGTTCTTCTGCATTTCGGCGAGGGCCGCGTCGACGGGCGTCGAGCCGCTCAGCGCGGCCGAGGCGCTCTCCTGGATGGCGGCGGTGGCGTCGCCGTAGTGCACCACGACCGGCCGGGGTGTCGCCGTGGCCAGGGACTGCTTCAGCGTGTCCAGGTACGGGAACTGCTTGCGCAGCGCCGGGTCGTCGTAGAGGTCGGTGTACGGCGGGGCCGCCGAGGTGACCTTCAGGTTGGTGCGGGCGTTCTCCTCGTTGGAGAAGAACTTGATGAAGTCGAGCGCGGTCGCCTTGTGCTTGGCGAACTTGCTGATCGCGAGGTCGAGTCCGCCGAGGCTCGACTTGCCGGGCCCGTCGAGACCCGGCAGCGTGGCGACGCCGAACTTTCCGGCCACCTTGCTGGAGCCGTCCTTGGCGTTGGCAAGCGTCCACTGGTACGGCCACTGCCGGTGGAAGAGCAGGTTGCCCGCCTGGAAGGCACGCCGGCCGTCCTCCTCCTCGTAGGTGGCGGCCTGCTTGGGGATGGTGCCGTCCTTGAAGCCGTCGACGAGGAACTGCAGGCCCTTCTTGGCGGCGTCGGTGTCGACCGTCGCCTTGCCGTTGGCATCGACGACGCTGCCGCCCGCGGAGGCCACGGCTTCGGAGAAGTTGACGGTGAGGCCCTCGTACTTGTCGAACTGACCGGCGTAGCAGCCGATGCCCTTGCCCTCGGGAAGCTGACGGACCTTCGCGCAGTCCTGCTTCATCTCGGCCCAGGTGGTCGGCGGCTGAGCGTTGATCTTGCCGAGCAGGTCCTTGCGGTAGAAGAGCAGACCGGCGTTGGTGTTGAACGGGATCGCGTATTGCTTGCCGAAGTAGTTCCCGGTCTTCACGACTGCGGGGATCATCTTGTCGAGGGGGAAGTCCTTGGCGGGCAGCTCGTCGATCCATTGGTTGGCCGCGAACTCGGCGACCCAGATCGGGTCGAGGTTGAGCACGGAGTAGGCGTCCGACTTGGTCTGGGCGTTCTGGATGAACTGCTGGCGCTGTTGGTCCGCGCTCTCCGGCAGTTCGACGAGGGTGACCTTCTCGCTGGGGTGCTGCTTGTTCCAGCGGTCCAGCTGGCTCTGCAAGGTACCGGTGGTGTCCTTGCCGGTGGCGAGGGTGATCGGGCCGCGGTCGTTGGACTTCTCCGGGCCGCCCTTGGAGTCCGAGGAGCCCGAGTCGCTGCATCCGGCGAGAACCGACGCGCACACGATCGCGGCCGTCGCCGCCGCGGCCAGTCGCCGCGGCCTCGCTCCCCCGGAGCCCGGGGGTGTCTGTCCCGCACCCAACACCATCCGCAACGAACTCACCGTGGCCTCCTCGCTGTTCACCGACGCATCGCTGAGCGCACAACAACACGGCTCCCGTCGGCGACTCATCGACGACCGAAACCCAGATTTGATCGTTCAAGATGGCCTCGCGAGAGTGTCCCGTCAACCCCCTGGAACGGAACTTCCCACTCCAACTGACCTGTCCACGCTCGGTCATGGCCCGTGTGGACCATTCCATCCGCTTCCGCAGTCTCCTGAAAATTTGATCGTTCATAT
This sequence comes from Streptomyces sp. NPDC046900, assembly GCF_040644975.1. Classification (NCBI taxonomy): domain Bacteria; kingdom Bacillati; phylum Actinomycetota; class Actinomycetes; order Kitasatosporales; family Streptomycetaceae; genus Streptomyces; species Streptomyces sp. NPDC046900. The sequence continues at coordinate 117,287 of NZ_JBEYXD010000020.1, forward strand.
ACGACTTCTTCGCCCGATTACGGCGAGGAGCACCGACACAGGGCGCCGGAACAGGCCTCGACGGCCCGCGCTGCTACGACTGGGCCTGGGTCCAGACCAGCCACGGCGCCATCACCACTTGCTCATCCGCCGCAACGGACCACCGGCGAACTCGCCTTCTACCTGTGCTGGTCACCCATGCCGACTGCGGCTAAGATCACGGCAACTACCATCGTGAGGTCCACGAAGCTGGGCATCAGCCCGTGATCGCCCGCCGCGGCACCGGGCACGGGACCGGAATCAGCACCCGCCGCCGGGTCGTGGAAGTCGGCCTCGCGCTCCTGCACGGGTTCCGCCGCCCGCGCATTCGCCGGGAAACCCGCGCCGATATCCGCCAACCCTTCGGCACCCTCGGCTGCGCCAACATCTGCCGGCGACGCCTCAAGACCCGACTTCACCCCGGAACGTGATCAGGCCCTGGACGCCGCCGGCTCCGCCCAGACCGTCTGACCCGGCTGGAGCAGGGAGCACGGCCGCGTAGCGATCACGGTCTGCGTGACCGCGATCGGGTCAGCCGGTCATGGTGGCGAAAGGGCCGCCGTCGCCGAACGCGAGCCGCGCGAAGTTCTCGGCGATCCGGCCGTGTCCTGCCGGATCGGGGTGAACTTCGTCGGGCAGCGGGAATTCGGCGTAGTCCGCCTCGCCGTAAAGGTCACGGCCGTCGAGGTGGTGCAGATTCGGGTCGTCAGCGGCCCGTTGTTCGACGATCCGGGCGAGTTCGTGACGGATGACGTTGAGCGTCAGGCGCCCGGCGGCGCGCTCGGCTGGATCGCCCGTGGCCTTGAAGCGCAAGGTCCCGCCGTCGAAGTCGGGCGCGAGGGGGCCTGGGGTGTCCTCCTGGATCGGGCACAGGACGGGAGACACGACCAGTAGCGGCGTTGTCGGATGCCCCTCGCGGATGGTGTCGAGGAAGCCGTGAACGGCGGGGGTGAAGGCGCGCAGGCGCATCGCGTCGGTATTGACGACATTGATGCCGACCTTGAGGCTGATCAGGTCCGCGGGTGTGTCCCGCATCGCACGGGCGGTGAACGGGTCGAGCAGCGCGCTGCCGCCGAACCCGAGGTTGACCAGTTCCACTCCGCCCTGGGCTGCGGCCAGGGCCGGCCAGATGGCGGTCGGGTGGGCGGCGTTGGAGCCATGGCTGATGGAACTGCCGTGGTGCAGCCACACCCGGCGTCCGCTGTCCGGCGCCGCCTCGACCGGGGCATCGGTACGCAGGGCGATCAGCTCGGTCATCTCCGTATGCGGAAGCCAGATCTCGACGGCCTTGTCACCCGCCGGCAGATCGGTGAATCGGGCGGTACCGGCAGGCCCCTCGTGTAGTTCGACAGACTGGGCGGCCAGGTCGATCATGCGGACGTTACCGCCGGTCACCGTGGCCTGGGCAGCGAGACTGCCATCGACCAGCAGGTCGTAGACGCCGTCCGCGGGGGCCGGGAGACCTCGGTAGACCCGCTTGGTGGGCAGCGTGTCCAGTTCGATGGTGGTGGCCCGGGTGCGGAAGGCCAACCGCACACCGGACGGCTGCGCCTCGGCCATGGCCAGTTGATCGTCGGGGATCTGCCGGCGCGCTCGAGCGGGCAGTCGATGCGGCAGCAGCCCGTAGGCCGTCGGCTCCACGTCGAGGAAGCCGCGCAGGATGTCCGCGGTGACAGGTGTGGTGATCCAGTCGTGCTCAGTGCTCATTGCCTCGGCCTGTTGATCAAGATTTCGGGATTGTTCGGAGGCGCCGGTGCGCGGCGCGGCGGAGCGCCCCCGGTGGGGTGCCCCTGCTGGTCAAGGGGTGGTCCGGTTCCGTAGCAGAGCGTCGAGGGAATCCAAGATCCAGGCCCAGGACTCCTGCGAGTCGACGGCGGTGTGGCTGAAGCCTCCGGCCATCTCCAGGCTGACGTAGCCATGGAAGACGCTGCCCAGCATCCGGACCGCGTGCGTCTGGTCCGGCTCCGTCAGGTCGTAGCCGCGCAGGATCGCCCGCGTCATCTGTGCGTGCCGAACGCCGGCACTGGCGGCCGCCGTCTCGGGGTCGAGCCGGAGTCGGGCGGCATCGTAGCGGCCGGGGTGCTCGTGGGCGTAGTCGCGGTAGGCGTCCGCGAAGGCGGCCAGGGCGTCCTTGCCGGCACGCCCGGCCAGGGCGGCGGCGACCCGGTCGGCCAGTTCCTCCAGCGCGAACAGGGCGATCCTGGTCTTGAGGTCCTGGGAGTTCTTCAGGTGCGAGTACAGACTCGCGACCTTGACGTCGAACCGCCGGGCGAGCGCCGAGACCGTCACCTGGTCGAAGCCGACCTCGTCGGCCAGTTCCGCCCCCGCCCGGGTCAGACGCTCCACGGTCAGCCCTGCTCGAACCATAACCTTCCTCCTGTCCAACGACAACGATTATGCATTTGCCTAAAGCCTTTAGGCAAATTAGCCTCCGCTCATGAAGCCGTTGACCGAGCAAGAGATCCGTACCGCGTTCGTGAACTGCACGAAGGGCGAGGCGAAACGCCTGTCCCTCCCCCGCGACCTGGGCGAGCGACCCTGGGACGACCTGGACTTCCTCGGCTGGCGTGACCCCCAGGCCCCCGACCGTGCCTACCTCGCCACCGAGCTGGACGGCCGCCCGGTGGCACTCGCCCTCCGCTGCCCGAGCCCTGCCGCCTGGCAGATGCGGCGCAGCATGTGCTCGATGTGCCTGACCACCCACACCGGAGGCGTCTCGCTGATGGTGGCCCCGAAGGCCGGCAAGGCCGGGCAGCAGGGCAACTCCGTGGGCGCTTACATATGCAGCGACCTCGCCTGCCCGCTGTACGTGCGCGGCAAGAAGGACGCGGGCGCCGGTGCGCGGCTCCATGAGTCGCTCACCCTGGAGGAGAAGATCCAGCGGACCGTCGCGAACCTCACCGCGTTCATCGCCAAGGTCACCACATGAAGCATCCAGCCGCGCGGGCCACACCTGCTGCCTCGGCCGTCAGCCACGGTGCGCCCACGTCGCCCGCGCGATCATCTCAGGACCGCCGGTATTGGGCGTACGTCCGCGAGCGGGGAGGCGAACACGGGCCTGCTCGATGGCCTTCAGTGGATCAGCCGGGAAGGTACGCCCCCCGCGTGCTTCCGAGCTCGATTCACACGTCTTGAGCATGGCTCGTCCCATGTAGCGACTGTAGGCATCCGACAGGACGTCATGCGATCGGACGTGCATCCGCCGAAGAGACCTGGAGGTCGCTCCCACCGTCTCCCTTGCCGTGCACCCCTCTCGACCTTCGTCAAGGGCATCACGTCCAGCAGCACGGGCTTGCTCAAGACCACCGTCAAGGCGGCCTCGGACGGCTACTGGCGCTTCACCTACGCCGGTTCGCCCACCGCCGCTCCGGTCACCTCGACCGGCGACTACGTCGACGTCAGGTAGCGAGCAGGCGGTGACCCGGGCGGACGCCTCAGGCCTCCGCCCGGGACACCCCGCGTCGCGACGCAGGCAGCCAGGCAACGCTTGACGAGCATGATCCCCCGGGCAAGTGGGGAGGCAACTCCCGCGATGGCAAACGCGCCGAGACACCCCTCAAAAGCGGACTCCTGCAGCCGTTTGATCCGCCGCTGCAGTAGCCCGCCCTCACAGGTCAACGTGTCCGCACCTCTTCGTGCCGGCCACAGCCGGGAGGCGCGCAGGTCACTCGTTGCCGGGCGAGCGCGGATGTGCCATGCGGGAGAGCCAGGTCGTGAGCAATGCTTCGAGCGCCTCGGCCTCCCCCGGCCTCAGGAGATCCAGCAAGTGGCGTTCGTTGTGCATGTGGTCGGTGAACGCCTGGTCGATCAGTTCGCGCCCGGCTCCGGTGAGGCCGACGATCCGACCGCGCTGATCGTCGTCGGAGCGGCGGCGGGTGACGAGTCCGGCTTGCTCCAGGCGGTCGATTCTCTTGGTCATCGCGCCGGTGGTGACCATGGTGTGCACGGCGAGCTCGCCAGGTGCCCGTTCGTAGGGCTCGCCGGCGCGGCGCAGCGCGCACAGGACGTCGAACTCTCCCTCGCTGAGACCGTAGCGGCCGTATACGCGGACGAGTTCCTCGGTGAGCTGGCCGGCCAGGCGGTGCAGTCGGCCGATCACTCCCTGCGGGGAGACGTCGACGTCGGGCCGTTCACGGCGCCAGTCGGCCTGGATGCGGGCCACATGGTCCAGCGGATGTTCCATGGACCCCATCATAGCTTCCACGGAAGCTATATTAGCTTCCGTGGAAGCTAATATGCGTGGGGTAGTACTGACCGCGATTGCGCCGGTGGCCTGGGGGGCCAACTACTTCGTCACCCATGAGTTCTTGCCGGCGGACCACCCGCTGTACGGGGCCGCTCTGCGGGCGCTGCCCGCGGGCCTCCTCCTGCTGGCCCTGTGCAGGCAGCGGCCACGCGGCGCGTGGTGGTGGCGATCGGCCGTACTCGGGCTGCTCAACGTGAGCGTGTTCTTCGTCCTCGTCTACTTCGCCTCCCAGCTGCTGCCGACGAGCGTCGCCTCGACCGTCATGGCGGTGTCCCCGTTGACGATGATGCTCATGGCCTGGCCTCTGGTGTCCGAGCGACCTCGGAGTGCCCACCTGGCGGGCGCCGCGGTCGGGCTTGCCGGAGTGTGCCTCATGCTGCTCACGGGAACAGCGGGGGCGAGCCTGCCGGGCGTCTTCGCCGCGGCCACCGCCATGCTGGTGTCATCCTTCGGCCACATCCTCACCAAGCGCTGGGGTGCCGGTGCTCATGTGCTCGCCTCGACCGCCTGGCAGCTCACCGCCGGAGGGCTGTTCCTGCTTCCGGTCGCCGCGGCCGTGGAGGGCGCGCCGCCCGCGCTCTCCACACCGGCACTCCTCGCCTTCGGCTATGTCTCCCTTGTCGCGACCGCGCTGGCCTTCGTCGCCTGGTTCACGGGGCTGCGGCACCTGCCTGCGGGGACCGTGGGTCTGATCGGACTGCTCAACCCCGTCACGGGCGTGCTGCTTGGCACAGCGGTCGCCGCAGAGGTACTGACGGTTCAGCAACTGTGCGGACTGGTCCTCGTCCTGGTCGGAGTCGTCCTTGGCCGGTCCACGCGCGCGGGCCGACGTGGCAGAAGCCAGGCACCCGCTCGTCCTGACCCTGCCGAGCATCCCGTGCCAGAGTCCTCTCCATGCAATCTCCGGTGAGGACACTGGGACTGCCTGGGGCCTTCGATGCCATGACCCTCCATCGACACCCCAGACACCCCCGACACCCCGCGTGCCCCGATTGCGCCGTGCGGGCCGACCGCAGGTGCGCCGCGGCGAGGCCGACGTCGGTGTGAACGTCGTCGCTGTCGGCAGCCCCCCGGGAATGCGGCTCTGTCCCCGAGCAGTTGAGTCGATGGCCCGGTCGATGTGTGGCCATCCGGGGCGTGGCGGTCCAGGGCTTGTCCGACTGAGGAAGCACGGTGATCACGCGATGAAAGCGGTGCGGTTCCACGAGTACGGCGGGATCGATGTGCTGCGGGTGGAGGACGTGGAGCGGCCGTCGCCCGGCCCCGGGCAGGTGCTGGTCGAGGTCCGCGCGGCCGGGATCCAGCCCGGCGAGGTGATGATCCGCAACGGCGCGCGGCACGACCGCTGGCCGGCGACGTTCCCCTCCGGGCAGGGCAGCGATCTGGCCGGCGTCGTGGTGGAGGTGGGCCCGCAGACGCGGGGCTTCGCGGTGGGCGACGAGGTCCTGGGCTTCACCCACAACAGAGCGAGCCACGCGGAGTTCGTCGTGGTCGATGACGTGAACGTGGTCTCCCGTCCGGAGGGGCTGTCCTGGGACGTGGCCGGATCGTTGTACGTGGCCGGCACGACCGCATACGCCACCGTGTTCACAGTGGACCCCGGACCGGCCGACACCGTCGTGGTGTCCGGTGCGGCGGGCGGCGTCGGGTCGCTCGCCGTGCAGCTCGCGCGGCGGCGCGGCGCGACGGTGATCGGGCTGGCGAGCCAGCGAAACCACGCCTGGCTGACGGATCACGGCGTTATCCCGGTCGAGTACGGGGAAGGCGCCGCCGAACGGATCCGAGAGGCCGCAGGCGGAAAAGTCGACGCGTTCATCGACACGTTCGGCGACGGTTACGTGGAGCTGGCAGTGGAGTTGGGCGTGCGGCCCGAGCGGATCAACACGATCCGCGATTGGCAGGCCGCGGCCAAGTTCGGTGCGCGGACCTACGGAGAAGGCGCGGCGGCGTGCGCGGTCGTGGTCGGCGAGCTCGCCCGGCTCGCGGCGCGCGGCGAGCTTGAGGCGCCGATCGCCCGAACCTACCCGCTGGAGCAAGTGCAGGACGCCTTCCGCGAGTTGGAGCGGCGACACACCCACGGCAAGATCGTGCTTCGGCCGTAGCCCGGACTGCCCGAGGCGACCGTCGAGCAGGCACGCCCCGCCATCAACACAGTGTCGCCGCCGGCCGCCGGACAACTCGCCCGTCCTGGGCTGCCAGTTGGCTATCCTCAGCGCCCCCCACCTATGCCGCGCCCGCACCGGCAACGAGGGCGGCCGCGGCGTGTTCCTGGTCCCTCAGCTCACATCACGCTGGGGCACCCGCTCCAACCCCGACGGTAAAACGATCTGGGCCGAGCAGGCCAGGATCTCCCCGGTCGACGTGACTGACCGTGGTCACCAGATCTGCCGGACCCGCCGGCCACGACACCACCGTTTCGACGTCCGGCGGCGGCTCAGAGCAGGGCGTCCAGGGTGATCGGCAGCTCGTGGAAGCGCTTTCCGGTGGCGTGGTAGACGGCGTTGGCGATCGCGGCTGCGATGCCGACCAGGCCGACTTCGCCGACGCCCTTGGTGCCGGTGGCGGTGCCCCGGTCGGGCTCGCCGACGAAGACCACGTCCAGTTCCGAGATGTCGGCGTTGACCGCGACCAGGTAGTCGGCGAACGTGCCGTTGGCGATGCGGCCGGTGCGCGGGTCGGTGACGGTGTCCTCGTACAGGGCCATGCCGATACCGCCGACCGTCCCGCCGATGATCTGGCTTCTCGCCGTCTTCTCGTTGAGGATGCGGCCGCCGTCGATCGCGGAGACCACCCGTGCGACCCGGATGAGGCCGAGATCGGGGTCTACGCGGACCTCCACGAACTTCGCGCCGTACGCCCCGGCGAGGGACATGCCCAGCTCGGCGGGGACCGGCGGAGTGCTGTTCCCTCCGGCCGCCAGTTCGGACAGCCCGTGCCGTGCGAGGATGTCGGCGTACGGCTCCCCGCGATCCGGACGGCCCGCGGGGTGGACCCTCCCGTCCGTGCACTCCACGTCGTCGGGGGACGCACCGTACAGGGGCGAGTCGGCGTCTCCGCAGGCAAGTTGGGCGAACGAGCGCACCAGCCGACGGCAGGCGTCGTGTACGGCGTTGCCCAGTGCGCCGGTCAGGCCGGAGCCGCCCGCCATCATCGAGTTGGGCATGTCGGAGTCACCCAGGTCGAAGCGGACCTGGTCCAGAGGCAGTCCCAGTTCGTCCGCGGCCAGTTGGGCCATCACGGTGTAGGTGCCGGTGCCGATGTCGGTGGCCGCGCTCCGCACCAGCGCGCTGCCGTCGCGGTTGACGGTGGCCTGCGCCGCACAGGGCTGTGCGAAATAGGGGAAGAGCGCACTCGCCATGCCGTAGCCGACGAGCCAGTTGCCGTCACGCATGGAGCGCGGCTCGGGGTTCCGGTCGGACCAGCCGAATCGCCGCGCGCCGACTTCGTAGCACTCCAGCAGTGCCTTGCCGGACCAGGGCAGCCCGTTGCGTGGATCGGTGTCGCAGTGGTTGCGCCGCCGCAGCTCCAGGGGATCCATGCGCAGGGTGTAGGACAGCTCGTCGAGTGCCGACTCCAGGGCGAAGTTGCCCTGTGCCTCGGCCGGGGCGCGCATCGACGTGGGAACGGCGATGTTGATCCGCGCCTGTCGGTCCTGGGTGATCACGTTCGGGCACTCGTAGGCGAAGGCGGTTGCCGCGGTGAAGGGCTCGTAGTCGTTGTCCTCCATGCTCAGGGAGCTGAGGCTGCGGTGGTCGATGGCGACGAGTTCGCCGGCGCGGGTCATCCCGACACCGAGCCACTGCACGCCGCTGGGGCGGTGCCCGACGGAGGTGAACATCTGCGGGCGGGTCAGGACCAGCTTGACCGGGCGGTTGAGCGCCCGGGCGGCCATGACCGTCAGGATCACGTGCGGCCACACGCGCAGCCCGGAGCCGAAGCCCCCGCCGACGTAGGGCACCAGGACCCGCACCGAGCTCTCCGGGATGCCGAAGACCATGGCGAGGGTGGTGCGCACCATCGAGGGCCACTGGCTGGTGTCATGGACGGTGAGGGTGTCGCCCTCCCAGACGGCGAGGGTGGCGAACAGCCCGAGCGGGTTGTTGGTGTTGTCGGCCGTGGTGTAGGTGGCCCGGAAGGTCACCTCGGCCGACTCCAGCGCTGCGGCGGTGTCGCCGCGCGAGGTGTCCATCTCCCACGGGTCGACGACCTGTTCGGCCCGCGGGTCCTGGAGGTCCAGGAGCGGGTCCGTGACTTCGTAGTCGGCCCGCACCAGGCGCGCCGCGGCGGCGGCCTGCTCCGGAGTCTCGGCCACCACGAAGGCGATGTGCTGCCCGTGGTGGACGATCCGGTCGTTCCGCAGCGGCGCCGGAGGCGACGCCCCGAGGACCGTCACGGGACCCGTCCCGACCTTGGGGGCGTTCTCGTGGGTGAGGACGGTGATCACGCCGGGGGCGCGTTCGGCAGCGTCGGTGTGCATGCGGACGATCCGGCCCGCGGCGACGGTGCTCTGCACCAGGGCACCGTAGGCCTGGCCGGGGACGCTGAAGTCCATCGGGTACGGGGCGGTGCCGGTGACTTTGCGCGGGCCGTCGACCCGGTTGATGCCGGCGCCGACGAGCGGCCTGCTTTCGACGGTGCTCATACGGTCACTCCTGAGACGGTCTGCAGCTCGCGCACCAGGGTGCGCCGGGCGAGCGGAACCTTGAACGCCGTTCCGGGGACAGTCCAGGCGTCGCGCATGGTCGCCTCGGCCGCGTCCAGGAAGGTGGCCGTCGTGGCGGACGCGCCGGTCAGCACGTGCTCGGCCTCGTAGGCCCGCCAGGGCTTCGTCCCCACTCCGCCCAGGCCGACCCGGGCCTGACGGATCGTGCCGTCCTCGACGACGAGCAGCACCGCGGCCGAGGTGAGCGCGAACTCGTACGATGCCCGGTCGCGGACCTTGAGGTAGCCCGACCGGGCGGCCGGCGGCGGCAGCGGGATCTCGACCTCGGTGATCAGCTCGGCGTGCTCCAGGACGTTCTCGCGCTGGGGGCTCTCGTCGGCCGTCAGGTAGAACTCCGTCAGCGGCACGCTGCGGGCCTTCGACGGCCCCTGGATGTGCACGACCGCGTCGAGCGCCACCAGGGCGACGGCGAGGTCGGACGCGTGCAGCGCGATACACCGCTCGCTCGCGCCGAGCACGGCGTGCATACGTGCCGCGCCCTGCACCGCGGCGCACCCGGATCCCGGCGTACGTTTGTTGCACTCGCCGACCGTGGGGTCCCGGAAGTAGCGACAGCGCGTGCGCTGCAGCAGGTTGCCGCCGATGGTGGCCATGTTCCGCAGCTGCACCGATGCGCCCAGCAGAAGGGCCTCGCGCACCATGGGCAGGCGCTCGGTCACCGTGGCGTCGGCGGCCAGTTCCTCCATGGTGGCCAGGGCCCCCACGTGCAGGGCCTCGCGGCGTCGTTCGATGCCGTGCAGCGGGAGCCGGGTGATGTCGATCAGCCGCGGTGGCTCCAGGACCCCGTCCTTCATCAGGTCGAGCTGTGTCGTACCGCCTGCGAGGCAGGATGCCGCCGGCTCCTCCTCCAGCAATCGCACTGCCTCGCGGGTGTCAGTGGCACGGACGTAGTCAAAGGCGCGCATCGTGACCTCCCCGGGAGGCCGCCTCGCGGATCGCCGCCACGATGTTGGGATAGGCACCGCACCGGCACAGATTTCCGCTCATGTACTCGCGGATCTCCTCGTCCGAGCCGGTCCGGCCCTCGGCCAGGAGCGCCACCGCGGACATGATCTGCCCCGGCGTACAGAAGCCGCACTGGAAGGCGTCGTGCTCCATGAACGCCTGCTGTACCGGGTGCGGGCCGTCGGCCTCGGCGATGCCCTCGATGGTGGTGATCTCCCGGCCCTCCGCCTGCGCCGCCAGGGTCAGGCAGGCCAGCACCCTCCGGCCGTCCAGATGGACGGTGCATGCGCCGCAGGCACCCTGGTCGCAGCCCTTCTTCGTACCTACGAGGCCCAGCCGGTCACGCAGGGCGTCCAGCAAGGTGACTCGCGTGTCCATACGCAGGGCGTACGACCGTCCGTTCACTGTGAGTGTCACGACCCGCTCCGGGGCCGCAGGCCGCTCGCTCACGTCCCGCCTGCTCGCCACGTCCGTCATCGCGTCCTCCTCGGGACGGGTCGCACACGGCTTCGGCCCGACGCGCGGGCAAGTGAGCCGTTTCGACAGCTTCGGGAAGATTCAACACTTTATTTCACGATATAGGCGAAAGAGACCATTCGGCATGTGGTCCGATCGCGATGGGGGCGGGGCGGCATGGACGACCCCAGCTTCCCCGTGCTGCGGAGGCTGATCGGGCGCAGGACGGAGAGACCGTGTCCGGATGCGCCATTCCGGAAGCCCCCACCTCCGTGAGCATGGTCGGTCTGCCCCCCCCGCACCCTGCGGGGCGCAGGGTGTCCCTCGCGTGCGCTGGGCGGTGCTCGCCGAGGGCGTCCAGGACGCCGATGACCGTGCGTGCGACGGAGCCCTGGCATCGGGCGGGCTCAGACCGAAACGGGGATGGTCCGTGCTGATGACCCGGTGGTCTGCGGCCAGCTGGTCGCAAGCGCCTGCCGGCCCTCCAGGCTCCGGCCCATGCCGTGCAGCTGCGGAACCGGCATGGGGTGCATGTCCTTCAGTTGGTCGACGGTGGCGCGCAGCGGGGAGACGGTGATCCGCTGTCGCGTGACGCGACGAACTCGCGGACCACCCTCAGCGGCACGACCAAGTGGCACGGCTGGCGCGGGCAGGCGGGCAGGCGGGCAGGCGGGCAGGCGGGCAGGCGGGCAGGCGGGCAATCTTGACAGCGAGTCTGCGTTCACGATCGACCACACCGTTTGCCGCCCGTCAGGACGGCTGGGCAACGCGCGGCGCCACCTCCACCTCCCGGCCCCGGTTCCGCTCGCCCGCCCGCGCCTGCACGCCCCGGCGGCTTCCCCGCATCACTCCGGCACGGCTGAAGCCCGCACCATCACACAGTCGAACTCGACCACCCGTCCCGTGGACTGCTCCCGCGTGACGGGGTACATGCCGGTGACCTCGAAACCGTGGCTCTCGTATTCGGCGATGGACTCGTTCATGCGCGGGCTGCCCTCGTACAACCGCAGCAGGGCGACCTCCGACTGCATTCCGACGAACTCCTGGGTCCGTTCACCGGCGCCCGCGAAGACCTCCAGGTCGTACCCCTGGGTGTCCATCTTCAGATAGGGGCGCGGGTCGTCGATGTCGGCCAGTGCCTTGTCCATCACCCCGTCGAGACGGCGGATCTCGATCTCCTCCGTCTGCGACTTGGCGAACCGGAGATAGCGGTCGCGGCCATAATCGCTCGGCGACAACAGGGAGTTCATGGTGTTCCAGCCCGTGTGTATGGACTTGGTCTCGTCCTTGCGGCCCAGCCCGAACGGATACACCCACCAGTCCGGGTCCCCTTCCGCCGCCTTCTCCAGCTTGGCGAAAGCGGCGGCCGTGGGTTCGAACGAGACGATACGGCCGGCATAGCCGTCCCGGCGCAGCCGGCGTGCGTACTGGCCGGCGTTGGCGCCCACATCGAAGACGCAGTTCACCTCGTACCGCGCAAGCAGCGCGGCCACGTGGTGGCCACACAGATACTCGGCCGCCGCCAGCTGGACTCCGCGTTCGTCGGCCTCCGCCCGCGGGTCGAGCAGCAGCTGCGCTCCGCTGTCCCCGAGCCGCACGCTCTTCCACGCCTCCCCCTGCGCCTCCGGCTGCGCATCGCCGCGGGGCCGAGAGACCAGCCACTGGTCCGCCGCCACCGGCGCCACGGCATACGGGCGGCGGCCGGTGCGGGCCAGCAGATCCGCACCCGGTCCGACAGCGAGCCGGGTACGGGCAGCTCGACGAGAGACCACGGCCTCACCAGGGCCGAGGTCGAGCACCTGCACCCCGAGTCGAGGGAGCAGCCTGAGCAGGGTTCTGTATAGCGTCTGCATTAACCCACCGTGTCAGAAGACCGTCGCGTGCACTACGGACAGACGAAAAGTTCTTACCAATGGCCACATCGGCTCCGGACAGTGATCCGCGCATCACCGTGTCCGAGAAGGTCACGCTGAAGCCGGCTTGAGCCGGCCGAGGTGCTCGCGAGCGTTCCGGTGGCCTTCCGACGACCCCGGCCGGGCCCTCGAACACCCTAGGCATCGGTGATGGAGACGTTCGCGTAGGTCATCATCAAGCCCAGCATCGGCTGGACGAACCTCGCGGCCCTCCGGCACGCCTGCCGAAGTCAGGCGCAACCAGCGGCGAAGAAGGTCTTGCGGCACATCTACAATGCCGGGACGGGAACGCGCGGCCCGGGCCGGTGTTCCGCTCGCCGGGCAGTTCGCCGCGACATTCCTCAAGGCCGTTGCGAAGATCACCGACGACGAGGATGAGTTGCCGGCGTTCCACGATTTCCCTGCCGGGCGCTGGATGCACCTGCGGACCACCAACCCCGTCGAGTCGACCTTCGCCACCGTCCGGCTGCAGACCAAGGTCACCAAGAACGCCGACACAAGGACGGCCACCCTGGCTATGGCGATCAAACTCGCCGAGGCCGTCCGGAACCGGCGGCGCGCGGTGAACGCGCCCCACCTGGTCGCCCTGGTCCGCGGCGCCCCCTTCGAAAGTGGCCACCTGTCCGAACCCACCCCGGCGGTGGCGGCATGACCCAGCCGCGCGGCGGGATGCTGCACCACGTCGAGATCTGGGTGCCCGACCTCCACCGGGCCGTCGTCTCCTTCGGCTGGCTGCTGGGGGCCCTGGGCTACACGCCATTCCAGCACTGGAGCAACGGCCGCAGCTGGCGGCTCGGAGCCACCTACCTGGTCTTCGAGCAGTCCCCGGCCCTCACCACCGGCGAGCACGACCGATGCCGACCTGGGCTGAACCATCTGGCGTTCCACGTCGAGGATCCCCGCACCGTGGAGTCGCTGGCCGCCGAGGCCCCGCGGCACGGCTGGAGCCTGATGTTCCCCGAACGCCACCCGCACGCCGGCGGCGAACAGACCTACTCCGCCTACCTGGAGAACACCGACGGCTTCGAGATCGAACTCGTCGCCATCAAGCCATCCGAACCGGACTGACGACGATCACGCCGCCCGCAGGTCTTGGCGACAACTCCTCCGGAGGCCTCGACCGCTGAGCTGGGGGCGTCGAGCATCTCCAGCGCAGGCGCCATTTCCTCGGCGTACATGAGGCAGCGGCCAGTAGAGGGCGCGCAGATTGGCCCCTTGAGGAGTACCGGAACAGTCAGTGCCGACAGCGATCAGCCGCGGCGGTGAGCGTGCGGGGACGCGGTCAGAGAGCTGAGTTCCTACACGTCAGGCACGTGGCCGTCTGAGGTCGACAGGACAACGGGGAGGTCTACAGGCCGGCTTGCTCCCGTTCGGGAGGCAAAGCGGTTTCCGATAGGTTCGATCACATCCCGCTGGAGAACAGACCTACGCGTGAGGGAGCTCGCATGGCCTCTATCCACCACACCACCATGACGCCCACCAAGCTGGAACTGCTCACCGGCTGGCTGCCGAAGCAGAGTTGGTACGTGGGCGGCGCAGAAACACCGGAACTGGTCAAGGCCGGTGGGTTCCGTCTGGACGATCCGGTGGGCGCGGTCGGAATCGAGTTCATGGTCGTGTCGGACGCCGGCGCGCAGGAGCCGGTGGCGTATCTGGTGCCGATGGGCTACCGCGATGCGGCGCTGGAAGGCGTCCCCGCCGAGGCGTTGATCGGCACCTCCGAGCATGGCGTGCTCGGCACCCGGTGGATCTACGATGGCGTCCACGACCCGGTCGTGGTGGCGCAGTTGCGCGCCCTCCTGCGCGGTGAGGCGACGCCGCAGCACCAGAGCAAGAGCGACACCCCTGACCCGACCGTCACCGTGCACGGAACTGGCCCTGGCGACGGGCGTGACGTTCAGGTCAACCGCGTCCTGCGGCCGGCGGAGGTTGCGCAGAGGTCGTCCGGATACGTCGTCGCCGGGTGGACCTGGCCGAACGGAACTGCCGCACGGGGAGTACTCGCGGCCGTCACGCCGCGGTGAGAGCCTGCGCGGACAGTGAGCGTGCGGGCCCACGGCAACCGCCGCTCCTTCGCTGCCACTGATCGTGCCGACACAGGCATGGGCGGGCAGCAGGTCCATGGAGGGCACGATGGTGACGAAGGTAGCGGATGCCCCGTTCGCCGCCTTGCCTGTCTTCTCCGGTGCGGGCATCCCGCCATCGCGACGGCTTTATTCCTTCCTGAACATGGCGGGGTAGAGCTTGAAGCATGGAACGCGTCAGGGCCGCACCCGGGATTCGGGTGCGGCCCATTTATGCGGTGCAACTGGGCGATACGGTCCGTTCTCCGGGGGATGGGGGCGTCGACCTCCCACGCCGGCCGGTCCGCCTCGCCGGACCTCGGCCCGCCGGCCTGGGCGACCGTCACCAGCAAGCGCAGCACATCCTGCGCCTCCTCGAAGGCGAGCGAGCCGCCACCGCCCTCGCCCAGGCCCAGCACACCACGCTGCCTGGCCAGGAGGCCGCCGCACGCATCACCGAGGGTCTCGCTCAACAAGTCCTGGACCTGGACGAGTGCCTCAGCCGACTGAGCCGACATCCCGGCCCGGATCGAAGCGGTCACCACGAGGACAAAGCCTTGATCTCTACTGCCGGGTTTGACGCACCGCCGGCCTACGCCGCCGCGCCAAAGCCGGCGGACCAAAGCCTCAGTGGTAACGGGGGGTGACGTGAAGTCCACATGGGGTTGACCGGACGCTGGACCGGATACGGCGGGTCCTCAGGGCAGATGAAATCAGCGAAATGATTCGGACTAGTATCGATTCGACGGATGTAGATCTCTGACCGTTCACATCCGATCACATGTGGCCCAGCAGGTACCCCAGCGGTGAGCGGAGGCGACAGTTGGCCGTAATGAATGCCGGGGGCGGCGATGCGGACAACACCGGCCCGTTCATGCCAAGTGCCCCCCAGCCACAGGGCCTGCGGGCCATACAGACTGTGCGGTCGTTGGAGCGACGCCGTACGCGGCTACAGCTACTCGACGCCGTGGACGAGGACCGGCACGATGTCGAGGTTCTGCTGACCGCGCTCCAGCAGGCGGTAGCCGAGGTGCACGGCTTGGGCGGCATGGTGCATCTCCCGGGCGGCGGCATGAGCGGCATCCTCTACCTGGTCGCCAGCAGTGGCCTGCCCGAGTCGATGACCCGGCCCTGGCTGATCATCCCGGTACGGGGCGCGGCACCGCCCAGCAGGGCCGCCCGCAAAGACACCATCGCCTGGGCGCCCGAGCTGGCTCCGCCCGACCCGGTGCCCGGCCGGGACCCCGCCGCCCTGTGGCCTTCCCGGCTCCCCGCCGGCATCGGTCATCTGGCCGTCCCCATTCCCGGCCGTGGCCGGCGACGCGGCGCGCTCTCCGTCCTCTTCGCACCAGGCACCGAGCCCGGCACGGCGGACGGCGCGTTTCTGAACGAGGTGGCGGCCTGGATGTCCGGGAGGCTCAGGTCGTCCGGGATCCTCAATCCCTCCCCCACCCTGCTGCGCGCCCTGGAGAACGGGCCGGGACCGCGGGAGGCCCTCCCGCCGGACGTGGCAGGGACGCCCACCCTCACGTACACCTGGGACCTGCGCACCGGCGACCTGACTTCCGACCAGCCCGTCGAGGAGGTGCTGGCCGGCATCGATCCGGAGGTGATGAGCGGCGGCATCGAGGCGTGGGCAGCGCTGATTCACCCGGACGACCTGCCAGGGGCGGTAGCCGGCTTCGACGCGGGCATTCAGCTGCGCGGCGGCTTCCAGAACGAGTACCGGATCCGACGCCAGAACGGCACATACCTCTGGATCGAGGCCAGTGCCAGGACGATCACTGACGAAGACGGAACGCCGGTGAAGGTGATCGGCACCCTCCGGGACAGCAGCGAAACACACGCCGCCGCCGAGTCGGTGGGGCGGGCTCTGCGACACATGAGCGACGGCTTCGTCTCCCTCGACACGGACTGGCGCATCGGATTTCTCAATCAGGCCGCCGAGCGGCTCTTCGGCGCCGCGGAGGATGTGGCCGGAGCCGTGCTCTGGAACGTTCCCGCGGTACGTGCCGTGCCGGGGCTGGAGCAACGGTGCCGGGCCACGGCGGCCGAGGGGCAGCCGGCCGGATTCGACGTGCCGTGGCCGGACGGAACGTCCTGGTACCACCTGCGGCTGGTGCCGGTGCCGGAAGGCCTCACGCTCTACATCACGGACACCACCGAGCGGCATCTGCGGGAGGCCGATCGGGCCGCCGCGGAGCACGCGGCTGCGGAGCGGGCGGCCGTGGTGCAGCGCATCACGCGGGAGCTGGCCGAGGCTGTCACGGCCCAGGACGTGATGGCGGCGGTGGCCGACGGTGTCATGGCACCCGTCGGGGCCGCCGGACTCATCATGCTCGGCGTCGTGGGCGACCGGCTGAACGTGATCGGCTCCCGGGGATACTCGGAGCGCTTCATTCGATTGCTGGACGGGCAGTGGACAGCGATGGACGCGACGAACCCGGTAGGCGACGCCATGCGCTCCCGCACCCCGCTCTACATCTCCTCCCCGGAGGAGATGCTGCAGCGTTACCCCGAGACCGAGATGCTGATCCGGGAGGGCGGCAAGCAGGCGTGGGCCCTTCTGCCGCTGGCGGTATCGGGGCGCGGGATCGGCGCGGCGGTCATCGCCTTCGGCGGACCGCGAGTGCTGGACGAAGACGAACAAACGCTGCTGACTGCGCTGAGCGGACTGATCGCGCAGGCCCTGGAGCGAGCCGGGCTCTACGACGAGGCCACGACCCGGGCCCGTACTCTCCAGCGCAGCCTGCTGCCGCAGGCCCTGCCCACGTTGCCCGAGGTGACGGCGGCCGCGCACTACCAGCCGGCCAAGCAGGGAGCCGACGTCGGCGGCGACTGGTACGACGTGATCCCGCTCTCCGCGGCCCGGGTGGCACTCGTGATCGGCGACGTCATGGGCCACGGTATGGCCGAGGCCGCCACCATGGGCGCGCTCCGAACGGCCGTCCGCACCCTCTCGGAGCTGGAGCTGCCACCCGACGAAATCCTCGGCCACCTCAACGACATCGTCGGCGAGCTGGGCACCGATGCCTTCGCGACCTGCCTGTACGGCATCTACGACCCGGCGACCCGGCGTCTGTCGTACGCCAGCGCCGGTCAGCCGCCCCCAGCGGTGGCCCACCCCGACGGCACCGTCACCTTCCTTTCCATGACCCCGGACCCGCCGCTGGGGGTGGCCTCTCCACCCTTCGAAATCCTCGAGACCCCACTGCCCGCCGACAGCCTGCTCGCCCTCTACAGCGACGGCCTGGTCGAGAGCAAGGACAGGGACGTCACCACCGGCATGAGTCGCCTCGCCGAACTCCTCTCTCAATCCCTGAACGCCATGCCGACGTCACCGGCGGACGCGTCCGACCTGGACGCCCTCTGCGCCACCCTCACCTCCGCGCTCCTCCCTGACCACGGCACGCTGATCGACGACGCCGCCCTGCTGCTGGCCTGCACCCACCCGCTGGACGCGGAGAACGTCGCCGAGTGGCCGTTGCCGGAGGACCCGGTGGCGGCGGGCCAGGCCCGCGAACTGGTCCGCGCCCAGCTCGCCGACTGGGACCTGACCGATGAGGACCTGATCATGACCACCGAACTTGTGGTCAGCGAACTCGTCGGGAACGTCATCCGGCACGCCTCCGGCCCCATTCGGCTGCGCATGCTGCGCAGTCGCGCGCTGATCTGCGAGGTTTCCGACACCAGCCTGACAACGCCGCACATCCGCCAGACGTCCGCCACCGACGAGGACGGCCGCGGCCTACAGCTCATCTCCGCACTCTGCCAGCGCTGGGGCACCCGCCACACCCGCACCGGCAAGTCCATCTGGACCGAACAACCCCTACCCACTACCTCAGCTTGATTCTTGACCTCGCACGTCACCCGACCTGCTGAGATCTACGATTTCCGGAGGCAGGCGACACCGCCGTCCGCCACCAACCGAGCGTGAAGGAACGGCCGCTGAAGCTGCCGCGCTGATCGACTCGCAGCGATGCTGGAGCAGTACGCGGCCACTCCAGACAGATACCTGTGGTTCGCGGGCGATTGATGCTCAAGGTCGGCTGCTGAGGCAGGGGCGAGCCGACGGGCCGTCATCGATCATGCCCCTGCCGCCGTGCACGTTGCGTGCCCGTTCCGGGGGAGCGGATGAGGCGGGCGCACAAGGTCAGTGCAACGTCGATCGTTTAGGCGGCTCGGCTGGGGTGTGAGTGTTCTGCCGATGTTGCGTCAGGTCGTGTGAGCTGAAGGATTGTCATGCCTGCGGGC
>NZ_JBEYXD010000021.1:0-125834 GCF_040644975.1 Streptomyces sp. NPDC046900
ACAGTGCGGTCACGAGGGTGTTCAGTTCTGTCGTCACAAACGGATCTTGAACACCCTCTCTTCATGCCCGCAGGCATTTGGACAGACTCGTCTAGCCGCTTCGCGGCCTTCCCCGCCGAGACCCGATCGTCACCCTTCTCACTCATGTGGGGGACTCTATGGCCCACTGTGACTACAACGAATCAACAGTTGCCAACCCGTGCCCCACACCGGGCCCCGCCTCTCACCAGGTGTGGGCCACGTCGACCACCATGCGGTCCGCCAGCCTCAGTACCCGGAAGGGCAGTCGCGCCCGCACCCCGAGCCCCACCTGCGAGACTCCCTCGTAGCTGGAGCCGAACCTCGCGTCCCGGAAGGTGCGGTAGCCCCTCAGGTCGACGCCCGGCAGCACCTTGCCGGCACGGCCGGGGAAGGTCGGGTGACCGGTCTGCGGGTCGTACGCCGGCGCGCTCACCCGGATCTCCAGGATCGCTCCGCCGGACACGGGTATCACCCTGTTGGACGGATCCTGGCGGAAGACGCCGACGTAAGCGACGTGGTAGGCGAGCGGCGCGGAGCCCGAGCCGGGCACGTCGAAGACCATGCGGTCGTAGCAATCGTGCCGCCCCGTTCGGATGCCGGTCAGAGGGCGCGGCTCCTGTGAGCCGGCCGTTGCGGACTTCGGCAGGCTGCCCCAGCCCTTCGGGCAGGTCGTCGAGGCCTTCGTAGCGTTCACCGCGTCCGTGGCGGACGCCTCCGGGACCGCCACGGCCAGCGATCCCGCTGCCATCAGGACGGCGATCGCACCCGTCGTCCATCTTCCCTTTCGCATGATTCCCCCTTGGCGTTGCGGACCTCCACGATCCGTTACGCACTTGACATTCGGGACAGACGGATGGTTGCGCGTCACGCTCGCCTGAACCCGCGGGAATCCGAAGTGCGCCTCGCGAGCCGGTGCTAGTCGCTGAGGCGGGCGTCGAGGACGGCCTCGGCGCCCGGCGCAGCGCGGCTCAGTCCCGAATCCGCAGGTAGTGGCCGATGGTCGGTCAGATGTTGGTGGGGCTGGCCTTCGGTGTCGTTTCCGGGTGCGGGGGCAGAGCTGGGGCCCGGCTGTCGTGCCGGGTGGCGGCTTTCCAGGGCGGTTCGTTGTGCGGTGGGGGCGGTCGGTCAGGCGGCCAGCAGGGTTCTGGCAGCGCGGATCTTCGCCAGGGTGGCGGCGATCAACTGTGCTGCGGCCGGTGCGAATCGCAGTTCGTCGCGGCGGGCGGTGCTGGTCAACCGCGCGGCGCGGCGCACGAGGAGGCGACGGACGGTGGCGATGCGGCGGCGCGCGCCGCCGATGGGGGCGAGCACCTGCAGCCAGGCGGAGAGGTTGTAGGCCAGCAGCGCGCCCCACATCCACATGCTGTTGACGGCGTGCGAGGCCGACGGCAGATGGTTCAGCCCGGCGCCGTACGCGGTGTCGCGGAACAGCTCCTCGATCTTGGTGCGGCGGCGGAACTCCCACTCCGCCTGAGCGATCTCCTCCTCCAGGTCCAGGTCCTCGTTGGTGGCGATGAAGGAGTAGGCGTACGCGGTGTCTTCGATCCCGTCCAGGACCAGGGCCAGTTGGTCCTTGCCCACGGTCCGCGAGCGTCGCGACCGCGGGTCGGCGGACAGCGCAGCGGCGTCGTAGCGCACCCGCCGAGCGATCACCTTCGTGCCGTCCGGCCAGTCGGCCGGGGCATAGTCCAGCAGGGCGACCTGTGCGTCGGGGTAGTCGACCGTGTCGATCCAGTCGTCTGCGTGCACGGCGGCCACGGCCCGCCACAGCGCCTTGCCGCGCGGCACCCCGAGTCGGAATAGGCCGCCGCGGGCCACGATCTTCTCCGCGACCTTGCCCGCGTAATAGCCCGAGTCGCCCTGGAACAGGATCCGCCCACTGGCCCCGGCGGCGCGCACGGCGTCCACGGCCCGGTCGATCTGGCCGGGAGAGTGGGTGCGGCCGTCCGAGCGGCCGTCGAGGAGGTCCGCGACCAGCACGGTGCCGGCCTGGGCCCAGTGCGCGGCGTGCACCCTTCCTGCGATCTCGCCCTTGTAGGAGCGGATGACCTGTTCCTTGCGGGTGGAGAACACCTCGATGTCCTTGGCGTCCAGGTCGATCGTCACGCGTCCGGACAGGATCCGGGCCCGCTCGGCGACCGGCACAGCCGCCAGGGCCCGGCCGGTCAGCTGCGCGCACGCGGTCTCGATGCCCTCGCGTTCGTCCTGGCCGAACCTGGCCGCGAGCGTGGCTGCCGTCGTGGACGGCGGGACCGGCGCGGGCAGCAGCCCCTCCCCGACCGCGTCCGCACGCAGCCGGTCGAAGCCGACCAGTTGATCCTCGCCGGTCAGCTGCACCACGGCCATCGCCAGCGCGAACTCCCCGCCCGAAAGGCCCCGGTCGCGCTCCTTGACCGGCCCGATCCCCGCGTCCAGTGCCGCGGTGATCCCCAGCACCCGGTCCAGCTCCGCCACCAGCAGCAGGCCGCCGTTCTCGGTCAGTGCCGCATCCGACTCACCGACCTGGGCGTTGATCCGGCTCCAGCGCTTGCCGGGCGTGACGGAAGCGGTACGGCGACGCGATATCGTTTTCACTCGACAGGTGCACTTTCTGGACGAGACGGTCAAAGTGTGAGAACCCCGATCATCTCGCCAGCAGAGTGCACCTGTCGCCATATCAGCTCCCGCCTGCCCCGGCTACCTGCGGATTCGGGTCAGACCAGGCCCATGAGGGTGGTGTACGCCGACTCGGCCTGGCGTCCGGGCGCTGCCTCCGTTGCCGCGTGGGTGAGGAAGCCGGCCGTCGGACCGTCGTAGGTGACGCGCCCGGCGAGCAGGCAGGTGACCGTGTCGGCCTCCTCGGCCAGATCGGCCACGTCATGGGTGGACATCAGCACCGGGGTCTCGGCCGCCACCTCACGTACCAGGGCACGGAACACCGAGCGCTGATGGGGATCAAGGCCGGCGGTCGGCTCGTCGAGCAGGATCAGCTTGGCGTTGTGGGCCAGGGCGCAGGCGATGCCGACCCGGCGCAGCTGCCCCCCCGAGAGGTGCGCGGTCCGCTTCCCGGCTTCCGCCGCCAGGTTCACCCGCCCCAGCACGCGGGCGGCGTTCTCCCATGCGGTGGACCGGTCCACACCCTTGAGCCACGCGATGTAGGCGACGTACTCGCGGGCGGTGAGCGTCTTGCTGGCCGGCACATGCTGCGGCAGCCAGGCGACCTCGCTGCGGTAGGCGCGCACTGTCGACTCCACGCCGCCCAGGGCGATCCGACCGGAGTTCGGGCGGCTGATCCCGGCGAGGAGCGAGAGCAGGGTGGACTTCCCGGCGCCGTTGGGGCCCAGCAGGATCGTCAGTCCGTCGGTGGTGCGGTGGGTGAAGCGGTCCAGCACGGGCGGCCTGCGCCGCCGGTAGCGGAAGGTCACGTCGTCGATGAGCAGGCTCAAGGCCGGATCCTTGTCATGAGTCGGGGCAGGAGGGCGAGAGCGAGGAGGCCTGTCAGGAAGGCAAGTCCGGCACCCAGCGCGGCGTAGGACACGTAGGGCCCCTCGGCGACGATCACCCAGGGGTAGGGGTCGTTGGAGGAACGATGGCCGTTCAGGAGGGACACCAGCATCCAGACCACCGGGAGGAGACTGGCCCGGGCGCCCAGGAGTGGCCAGGCGGCCAGCGCGATCCCGCAGAAGAACAGGACGTTGCGGGCCGCGGTGAGAGCGGTCGCGCTGTCGAACCCGCGCAGGAACAGCAGAGCGCCGGCACTCGCGGCCAGGCTCAGCCCGGCCGCGAGAACGACGTCCATCCGCTCGACCCGGCGCAGGGCCGCGGCCTCCGCCGCCACCAGCCTCCGCTCCAGTACGGCGACGACCGCCGTACTGACCGCGAGACAGGCGAAGTCGCTCAGCCGCGTGGTCACCAGGTCGGCCAACAGGCTGGGCATGGCGACCGTTTTGCCGGAAGTGACCGCGAGTACCACCCAGAAGCCCACCAGGACTCCGGGGACGAGTGAGAAGACGCCCCGTTGGCGCATCCACCAGCGCATCTCAACCAGCCGCCGTCGGCCGGAACTTCATGGTCGATCCCGCACAGGCCTGCATGATCTTGTCCTGGTACCAGGACTTCTGCTGAGCGGCGGGCAGTTTCAGGACCCGCCCGACCTCCGCGGTGAGCTGGGGCTCCTGGGCGGTCTTGAACTCGGGCTCCGACCGCAGCCACTTCAGGTAGCGGTCATCCACGCCGCTCTTCTTCATCGCCCAGTAGGTGGAGTAGTGCATGGTCTCCCAACTGGGATTGGAGCAGAACCAGTTCACGGACTGCATGGTGAGCGCGAATGCGAGGTCCTTCTCGTTCCCGTTGGCCGCACCGATCAGGTTGACGCGCCAGAAGGCCGCGGAGGACGAGCGTTCACCCTTTGCCGCACCCTTGATCTCGAAGACGGACGTGGGTACTTGGGGTATCGCCCCCGCGTTGGCCAGTGTGGTCAGGACCCCGCTCACCCGGGTCTGCAGGGCGGCCGCGTCGACCCCCGCCACCGTTGGCAGACACACCTTGGGAGCCGTTCCCGCGCAGGTGGTATCGGCCAGCCCGGCCACGGTCGGTGCACTGAAACTCCAGTTGGCCGTGATCCGGTAGGGGACCAGGAAGCCGACGGCCGCGATCGACAGGGCCGCGGCCACTGCGACTGTGCGACGGGCAGTGGGCAGGCAGAGCAGGGC
Source organism: Streptomyces sp. NPDC046900 (assembly GCF_040644975.1). Taxonomy (NCBI): domain Bacteria; kingdom Bacillati; phylum Actinomycetota; class Actinomycetes; order Kitasatosporales; family Streptomycetaceae; genus Streptomyces; species Streptomyces sp. NPDC046900. The sequence goes on from NZ_JBEYXD010000021.1 coordinate 4,713, forward strand.
AACGGCCAGGCCCACGGCTACCGTCGCCGCGGTTGTGGTGAGGAACACGACTGGTTCGAAGGCCTCCCCGAACCCCACCGGTTCCACAATGCCCGAGATGTGCCGCGGCCAGTACGGCAGGTACGACACGGACGTGCCCACCAGGAGCTGGACGGACACGGCGAGCGCCGGGGCGGCGTAGAGCGCGTTGATCCGACGACCCACGCTGTACCCGAGCAGCGCATAGCCGGCGATGTTGACCAGGGGGAGGGCGAGCGCGGCGAGGGCGTACCCGTCGATCCCGCTGCCGGTGGTGATGAGGGTGACGACCGGAACAGCGCTGACGGCGACGGCGAACACGCCGAGGATCGCGAGCAGACTCCGGGCAGCGATGGCCGGTTCCGACCGTGCGGGACCGATGCCCCAGGTCCTCAGCTTCCGCAGCCGGTGTCCTTCAAAGCAGGCGACGGCCGCGGTGAGCGCATAGACCGGCGGCAGTGTGCTGCTCAGGGAGAAGGTTACTGCGCGGGTCGGCCAGTCAAGTCCCAGGAAATGCAGTGAGGGTTGGATGCCGACGAAGAAGAAGTACGCGCACCCTGCGGCCAGGAACGGGGCCGTTCTGACAGCGGCAGAGGTGCGGAGGAGAGTCGTGGTTCTCAAGCGGATGTCCGAATCAAAGCGGGCCGTTGCCCCCGGTGGACCGCACCGGAGGCAACGGCGAGCGGTCGTCTGTCAGTCGGCTTGCGTGGTGTCGACGCCGACCCAGTCAGCGAACAGCAGGCAGCAGGACCCGCCCTGAGCAACCTTGTCGGCTTCGAAGTAGTAGGAAGCCGAGTCCAGACCGGTCTGTGTGTCTGTGCTGTAATAGCCGCTGCCGTTGAAGCAGTTGGAGAACGTGAAGGTATCCACGGTGACGTCCGGGGACAAGGAGACGTCTATCCTCCGCTTGACGACCGTCTGCTGTGTTGTGCCGTACTGGGCGAAGCAGCCCTCCCAGCTGATCTCGTTGTAAGACTCGTCCGCCCAACGGTGCGAGGTGTCCCCGTCCGTCCATGAACTGATATAGCTGGTCCACGTCCAGTCCGCGAAGGCGGAGGGGCTGAGGACGAAGAGCAGTGCGCTGACCGCGCCGAGGATCACACCAGTGCGCTGAAGTCTCAGATTACGTGTAGACATGACTCTCGCCTTCTCCCGCACGAGAACGCCACGTCGGCATAGGAAGATCGCGCAAGATTCGCGCGAACGTAGCATGATCAGCCGGGAGTTGACGGGTATAGATCACAGCCCGATTCCTGCGTGAGGGGGCAAACCGCTCGCGAGATTCTGAATCGGTCAGGCAGCCCTCGCCGTGACCGCGGATCTGGCAGCCCACGACCCTGGAGACGCACCCCGGTGCGAGGTGCCGCGGTGCCTGGTCTAGTTGGGGGGTGGCGCGCCGCGTCGGGGTCGCTTCCCGGTGGAGCCGGTCCATGCAGCGGGATGGGAGGAATCCTCCGTCCCACCATCCGGACGCCCCCTTGATCTGTACCCCACCCCGTAACTTCGACGCCCTCGCGTTGCGCCTGATCGAAGCGGGCGGCCAAAGTGGCGGCCGTGGTCACGGCCGGGACCGGCGCGGGCAGCAGTCCCTCGCCGACCACGTCCGCCCGCAGCCGGTCGAAACCGACCAGATGGTCCTCCCCGACCAGCTGCACGACCGCGGTGGCCAGCGCGAACTCACCGCCCGAAAGGCCCCGGTCACGTTCCTTGACCGGGCCGATCCCCGCGTCCAACGCGGCAGTGACGCCAAGGACCCGGTCCAACTCGGCCACCAGCACCAGCCCGCCGTTCTCGGTCAGCGACCCGTCCGGGACCCCTGTCCGGGCATTCAGCCGGGTCCAGCGCTTGCCAGGCGTGCGGGAGGCGGTACGACGACGCGATATCTTCTTCACCAGACAGGTGTACTTTCACATTCGAGACGATTAGGTGTAGGAACCTCGATCTTCTCAAACCGGAAGCGCACCTGTCGCCGTATCAGCTACCGATCACCGCCGCTACCTGCGGATTCGGGTCAGTGGCACCGCCCGGAGCCGGACCCCGAGCGGTGCCATGCGGCCCTTCTCTCGTCAGTCGAAGTAGTCCGGCTGCGTCTGCACGTTGAGCTCATGCAGATGGACCCGTCCGGCCGGGTCCGTGCGCCGGTCGCTGATCTTCAGGACGTCGAAGCCCTTGGCGATGTCGTTCGAGTAGATGTAGCCGTTGTAGTAGTACGCGGACCAGGAGCCGCCGGTCGTCATGTGGTCGGTGGTCAGCGGACCGCGCTCGAAGTAGCCGATCTCCTCGGGCCGGCCGGAGTCGGTGAAGTCCCAGACGGAAACACCGCCCTGGTACCAGGCCTGGACCATGAGGTCCCTGCCCTTGACCGGGATCAGCGAGCCGTTGTGGGCCACGCAGTTCTCGGTGTCGGCCTGGTGGCGGGGGATCTTGAAGTAGCTGCGGAAGACGAGCTTGCGCTTCTCGCCCTTGCCGACGATGTCGTAGATGCCGTCGGCCCCGCGGTTCGGGCCGATCGCCGCGTTGCAGGTGGCCGCGCCGCCGCCGCCCAACTCGTCCGTGAAGACGACCTTGTTCGCCTTCTGGTTGAAGGTGGCCGAGTGCCAGAACGCGAAGTTGACGTTGTCCTGCACCCGGTCGATCACCTTCGGGTGCGCCGGGTCCTTGATGGACAGCAGGATTCCGTCGCCCATGCAGGCGCCGGCGGCCAGGTCCTTCGAGGGCAGCGCCGTGATGTCGTGGCAGCCGGTGGTCTTCGAGACGCCGGGGTTGGTGGGCGCGCCCGGGTTGCCTCCACCGTCCGGTCCCTCACCGGGGAACAGCACCGGGAAGTCGACGACCGCTGCCTTCTCGGGCGCGTTGCGCGGCACCTTGATGACGGAGATGCCGTCGTGCGGCGGCTGGCAGTCGGGGTAGGTGGCGCTCGGCGAGTACGAGGAGACGTAGATGTAGACGTCTCTGCGCTCGGGCACCAGCGTATGGGTGTGCGACCCGCAGGCGGTCTCGACCGCGGCGACGTACTTCGGGTTCTTCTTGTCGCTGATGTCGAAGACCTTCATGCCCTCCCACGAGGACTTCTCGGTCGCCGGCTGCGTGGTGCTGTTGCAACTGCTGTCGCTGCGCGAGGAGTCGGTGGACAGGAACAGCAGGTCGCCGGAGACGGAGACGTCGTTCTGCGAACCCGGGCACATGACCTGGGCGACCGTCTTCGGCGAGCGCGGGTTGCCGATGTCGAAGATGCGGAAGCCGTCGTAGTTGCCCGCGAAGGCGTACTTGCCCTGGAAGGCCAGGTCCGAATTGAAGTTGGCGAGCGCGTCCTTGGGGATGTTGGCGAGGTGCTCGACATTGGGGGAGTGGACGATCTCGTCCTGGCCGGGGATCTCGCCGTTCGCGATGGCCGCCCGCGCTTCGGCCTGCGCACTCCTCGAGACCTGCTGGTGCGCGGCCGGAGTGTCCCCGGGGTCGGGGATCGCGGTGGCCGGGGTGGTGGTGAGGAGAGCGGTCAGCAGACCGGTGGCGACCGCGGCAACTCCCAGGCGTCTGCGCCGTGTGCGGGGGTCGTGTAACAGGATCACTGTTTCCTCCCTTGTTCCGTTCGCCTCGGAACGGTTCATCCATCCCGCAGTATCGCCTTCACCATGCACATACCAAAAGAGGGCAACGTACTTGCAATGAAGTTTTCCGATCAGTAATGCGCGGAAGCGTGCTAGGACGGTAGCCGGAACTCCCGAGGTGTCCTTCGACTCGCCTGTCCCAGGAGGCTGTTGTGCTCGTGCGTCGTGCGTCACTCGTCGCGGCCGGACTGTCCGCCGTGGCCGTGCTCGGACTCGGGGGGTGCGACTCCGGTTCCGACGCGAAGCCGAGCGCGGCCAACGGCCCTTCGGTGATCGTGCCGGGCGAGCCCGGGGAGGAGAACCGGACCCTGTCCGCGGAGGAGGCCGCCCGGCAGCGTGCGGAGGACGACTCCCCGAACTCCGCGGACGTCTCCTATGCGCGGATGATGATCGAGCACCACTCGCAGGCCCTGGAGATGACCGGACTGGCTCCGCGACGTGCCGAGTCCGCGAAGGTCAGACGGCTCGCCGAGCGGATCGCCGCCGCGCAGGGGCCGGAGATCAAGGCGATGCAGGGCTGGCTCGAGACGTACGGCGAGGCGAAGAAGGCCGGCGGTCACGAGCACGAGCACGCGGCGATGCCGGGAATGGCGACCGAGGCGCAGCTGAGAAAACTGCATGCGGCGCAGGGCAAGGCCTTCGACCGGCTCTTCCTGACACTGATGATCACCCATCACGAGGGGGCCATCACCATGGCCACCGATGTGAAGGCGCAGGGCAACAACATCCGGATCGAGGAGATGGCGGACGACGTGATCGCCCAGCAGACGAGCGAGATCACACGCATGCGCACCATGCTGTGACGGTCCGTCCGGACATGGCGGTGGTTGCCGCCCCGCGCGCTCCGGTGAGAGCCGGTCAGCGTGCCGACAGGTCGATCGCCCGGTCGACGTCCTGGGGCCGCAGGACGCGCAGGATGCCTTCGAGCAGGTAGTAGTCGGCGTAGGGGAGCGAGATCTCGATCCCGTCCTCGGCGGGCCGGTTCCGGGTGCAGCGGGCCACGACCGCGTCGGCACGCGACGAATTCCGCGTGAGACAGGTCTCCGACAGTGCGGTGAGCACCCGCAGGGCCACTTCACGGTACTTGTTGCTGCCGGTGGCCTCGGACAGGTCGAGCAGACCGCATGCCATGATCGCGCCGGCGGAGGCATCCTTGACGTCGTACGGCTGCTGCGGCGCGCGGTAGTCCCACACGGGGACGTGGTCCGCACTCAGCGCTCCTACCGCGAAGTCCGCGAGTTTCCGTGCGGTGGCAAGGAATTCCCGGTTCGCGGTCCGCCGGTACATCGTGGTGAATCCGTACACTCCCCAGGCCTGCCCGCGCGACCAGCACGAGGTGGGGCTGTAGCCCTGCACGGTGTTGGGGCCGATCGGCGCGCCGCTGTCCGGGTCGAAGTCGAACACGTGCGGAATCGAGCCATCCGGGCGGAGGAACGTGCGCTGGACGGTTTTCGCGTGCTCCACGGCGACGTTCAGGTACTTCTCGTCTCCGGTCTGACTGCCGGCGAAGGCCAGCAGGTCCAGATTCATCATCGTGTCGATGATGACGCGGCCGGCGTTGCTCGGATCGGTCAACGCCCCCCAGGCGCGAATGAAGTGGCCGCGCGGGTTGTAGCGCTGGATCAGCGAGTCGGCCGCCTGTACGGCCCCTGCCCGCCACGCTTCACCGCCGGTCAGCCGCCAGGCGGTGACCCATGACGGATAGGGGGTCGAGGAACATCGGAACGAAAACCGGCGCTAAGCCCGTCCGGCCTCCATGAGGGCTTTGACCTGGTCTTCTGCGGGGGTTGAACCTTCGGCAGTCGTATTGATCGACTGTCTGGAGGTCCGGGGTGCCGGTCGAGTTTTTGACGGATGAGCAGGCCGCCGCGTACGCGGCGTATCGCGGGGCGCCGTCCCGCACGGAGCTGGAGCGGTTCTTCTTCCTGGACGACGCGGACCGGGAGCTGATTCAGGGCAAGCGCCGGTCCCACAACCGGCTGGGCTACGCCGCACAGCTGACGACCGCGCGCTTCCTCGGGGTGTTCCTGGACGACCCGACGGACGTGCCGGTGGAGGTCGTGGACTACCTCGCCGAGCAGCTCGGTATCGACGACGCGTCGGTGCTGAAGGCGTACGGGGAGCGGGAGAACACCCGGCTGGAGCACGTGCGCGAGCTGCGGCGGGTGCTGGAGTACCAGGAGTTCGCCGAGGTAGAGGCCGAGTTGCGGGCGTGGGTGGACGCGCGGGCCTGTACCACGGGCGAAGGGCCGAAGGCGCTGTTCGACGCGGCGGCCGGGTGGCTGCGCGAGCGGCGGGTGCTGCTGCCCGGGGTGACGACGCTGGCCCGGCTGGTGGCCTCGGTGCGGGAGGCGGCGAACCAGCGGTTGTGGGACACGCTGTACGGGCTGCTGAACACCGGGCAGCGGGCGGTGCTGGACTCGCTGCTGACCGTGCCGCCCGGCGAGCGGGTCTCGGAGCTGGACCGGTTGAGGCGCGGCCCGGTGCGCGTGTCCGGGCCACAGATGAAGTGGTCGCTTCAGCGGGCGGAGGAGATCGCCGACCTCGGGATGGGGAACCTGGACGTCTCGGCGATCCCGCCGCGGCGGCTGGCGGAGCTGTCCCGGTACGGCGTGGACGGCAAGGCGTCGCTCTTGCGCCGGCACGGCGATTCGAGGCGGCTGGCGACGCTGCTGGCCACCACCGTCTACCTGACGGCCCGGGCCGTTGACGACGCGCTCGACCTCCTGGAGGTGCTGATCGCGACGAAGCTGCTGGCCAAGGCCGAGCGCGAGACGGTCAAGGAGAAGATGAAGACGCTGCCGCGGGTCGAGCGGGCCTCGGCGAAGCTGGCGACCGCGTGCCAGGTCGTGTTCGACACCACGAGCGAGCTGGTCGACACCGACACCGGTGAGGTGACCGGGCCGGCGGTGGAGTCGTTCGAGGCGATGTGGGAGCGGATCGAGGCGGTCGTGCCCCGCCACGAGCTGGCCGCCGCGATCGCCGCGTTGTTCGAGCTGACGCCGCCGCTGGACTCGGACGCGGACGAGGCATGGCGGTCCATGCTGGTCAGCCGGTTCGGCACCGTCCGCCCGTTCCTGGGGCTCTTGGTCAAGGTCGTCGACTTCGGCGCCACCCCGGAAGGAGCGCCGGTCCTAACCGCGCTCAAGTCCCTGCCGGACCTCATGGGCCGCAAGAAGGTCGGCCCGGCCGAGATCGACACCGGCCTGCTGGTCGGTTCGTGGCGGCGCCTGGTGCTGTCGACGCCGCACCTGGAGCCGGGGACGGTGGACTGGAAGGCGTACACGTTCTGCGTGCTGGAGCAGTTCCACCGGATGCTGCGGAGCAAGCAGGTGTTCGCGAAGAACTCCTCGAAGTGGGGCGATCCGCGGGCGAAGCTGCTGGATGGCGAGGCGTGGGAGCAGGCCCGGCCGACCGTGCTGGCCTCGCTCGGGCTGCCTGGCGAGGCGGGCGAGCACCTTGCGGCGCGGGCCGCGCTGCTGGATGGCACGTACCGGGAGGTCGCCGGGCGCCTGCCGGACAACGCGCAGATCGTCTTCGACGACGATGGACGGCTGCACTTCGCTGCGCTGGAGCCGGAGCCCGAACCGGCCTCGCTGCTCGATCTGCGGGCGGCGGTGAATGCGATGCTGCCGCGCGTGGACTTGCCCGAGGTGCTGCTGGAGGTGTTCTCCTGGACCGGCGCCGACCAGGCGTTCACCTCGGTCACCGGCGGCGAGGCCCGCCTGAAAGATCTGCACGTCACGATCGCTGCACTGCTGGTCGCGCACGGCTGCAACGTCGGCTACACCCCGGTCATCGGCGGGGTCGACGCGCTGAAGTACGGGCGGTTGTCCCACGTCGACCAGACGTATCTGCGGCTCGCGACCTATCGGGCTGCGAACGCCACTCTGATCGAGCACCAGGCATCCATCGGCCTCGCCTGCGCGTGGGGCGGCGGCCTGGTCGCCTCGGTCGACGGGATGCGGTTCGTCGTTCCGGTCCCCTCGGTGTACGCGCGGCCGAACCCGAAGTACTTCGGCCGCCGAGGCGGCGCCACCTGGCTCAACATGATCAACGACCAGGCCGCCGGGCTCGGCGGGAAGGTCGTGGCCGGCACCCCGCGCGACTCCCTGTACGTGCTGGACGTCCTCTACGACCGCGACGGCGGGCGCCGCCCGGAGATGATCGTCACCGACACCGCCTCGTACAGCGACATCGTCTTCGGGCTACTCACGCTCGCCGGGTTCACGTACGCGCCGCAGCTCGCCGACCTGCCCGATCAGAAGATGTGGCGCGTCGACCGCGCCGCCGACTACGGCGCCTTCCAGGACGCGGCCCGCGGCCGGATCGACCTCGCCCGGATCGAACGGCACTGGGAAGACATCCTGCGGATCATCGGCTCCATCCACACCGGCGCCGTCCGCGCCTACGACGTGATCCGGATGCTCTCCCGGGACGGCCGGCCCACGCCGCTCGGCGACGCGATCGCGCACTACGGGCGGATCGCGAAAACCCTGCACATCCTGCGCCTGGCCGACGAGCCCGGATACCGGCGGCAGATCAAGGTGCAGGCCAACCTCCAGGAAGGCCGGCACGCGCTCGCCCGGAAGATCTTCCACGGCCGCGCCGGGCAGCTTTACCAGCGCTATCAGGACGGCATGGAGGACCAGACCGGTGCCCTCGGCCTTGTCCTCAACGCGCTTGTGCTCTTCAACACCCGCTACATGGACGCCGCCGTCACCCAGCTCCGCGCCGACGGCTTCGACATCCGCGATGAGGACGTCGCCCGCCTCTCCCCGTTCGTCCGCCACCACATCAACATGCTGGGTCGGTACTCCTTCCAGCTCCCTGAGCTGCCCGGGGGCCTTCGTCCACTACGCAACCGGGAGGCCATCGACGAGGAGTGACTGCGGCGAACCCCGTTGCCATCGAGATGTTCCGGCATAGCGACGACGTTGACCACACTTCCAAGTGAAGTTAGTCTCTAACATTAGTTAGCAGCTAACATTTGGAGGATAGGATGGCGGATACGGCAGTCGTGGTGGCCGGGGCGGGCCCGACCGGGCTTGCCCTGGCCTGCGGATTGCGGGCGGCCGGGTTGCCGGTCCGGGTGGTGGACAGGGCGGAGGGGCCATCGACGACTTCGCGAGCACTCGGGTTGCAGCCGCGGGGCTCGGAAGTCCTGGACCGCCTTGGCGCCCTGGAGGACTTGCCGCAGCGGTCAGTGCATATCGGGCAGGTGATCACCCATGTCAACGGCGAGCCCGTGGCGCGGCTGAAGGTTGGCCAGCGCACCAAGCTGGTGACCAGGCCCGGCCTGATCGTTTCCCAGGCCGAAGTAGAAGCCCAGCTCCGGCACCGGCTCAGTGAACTGGGCGTCGAGGTGGAGTGGGGGCGCGAAGTACATGCCGCCGACCAGGACAGCCAGGGCGTGTCCGTCCGTTTTGCCGACAGGCAGATGCGCGCCGACTGGCTGGTGGGATGCGACGGCGCACACAGTCGGGTGCGCAAAGCGGCAGGCATCGGGTTCCCCGGGGTTGCCGTGATTGAGCGTTTTCTGCTCGCGGATGTGCGAGCAGAGCTACCTCTGCCCCGCGACGCAGTCTCGGTCTGGCTGCGAGGGGACCAGGTGGTTGGAGCCTTCCCGCTGCCTGGTACTGACGTGTGGCGCCTGATGGCCCCCGCGCCGGCGGGTACTGCAGAGGACACTGAGCCCGATGGGTTGCTGGCCGTGCTCACCGGAGTGCTTCAGGACCATGCACGTCTTCCGGCCGCTGTGGTGCGCGAGACACTCTGGACCTCCACGTTCCGTATCCACCGTCGGCTGGCGTCAACCTACCGGCGCGGCAGGATCCTGCTGGGCGGGGACGCGGCGCACATCCATAGCCCGTTCGGCGGGCAGGGCATGAACACCGGGCTGGGTGACGCCGAGAACCTGGCCTGGAAACTCGCTCTCGTCGCCACCGGCCGGGCCGGGGCTGCGCTGCTGGATACGTATCAGGCCGAGCGGCGGCCCGTCGCGCAGGAGGTGCTGGAGTCCACCAGCGCAATGACCCGCATGGTCGTCGGCGAGACTCCACTCGCTCGGGCGGTGCGTGACCGTGTTTTCATCCCGCTGATGAACCGGCCGCTGGTGCAGCGGCTGATCTGGGAGAAGTCCTCCCAGTTGAAGGTCAACTACCGTAACGGACCGCTGGCATCCCGCTCACTCCAGGGCTGGTCCGTCCGCGGCCCGCACGGGGGCGACCGGGTGCCTGACCTTGAGTGCGCCCGGGAAGACGGCAGCCTGACGCGTCTGCATACGGAACTCGGATCACGCTGGGCACTCCTCGTTCCCTCCACAGAGCACCCCGGCACAGCCACCGCCCGACGGCACCTCGGCGAAACCGGCACATTGACTGTGTTGACCCCTGCCACCGCTCACGGCCGGCAGATCATGCTGGTGCGGCCCGACGCCCACCTGGCCTGGCGTGGCACATCCCCGGCCGCGCTGAGCCGGTGGCTGACACGCATGCTCGCCCACGACCACACCCGGTGATCACGCCGACTCCCTTGCCCGAGCCATGAAGCAGCAAAGGAAGAAAATATGGCTGTGAATCCGTCCCCGACCGCGCCAACGGGCCTGCGTGAACGCAAGAAAGCCCAGACCCGCCGCACCATCCAGGAACAGGCCCTGAGGCTCTTCCTCAGCCAGGGATACGAGAACACCACCGTCGAGGAGATCGCGGCCGCTGCCGGGGTCTCCCACATGACCTTCTTCCGTCACTTCCCCACCAAGGAAGCCGTTGTCGAAAGCGACGACTACGACCCGATGATCGTCCGTCTCATTGAACAACGCCCCAAGGAGGAGGACCCGCTCACCGCCTTGCACCAGGCACTGGCCCACGGCCTGGCCACCGTCTACGCCACCGACAAGGAAGCACTCCTGGTCCGCACCCGCCTCGTCCTGAAGACACCGGCGTTGCGCGCCCGCGCATGGGAGAACCAGTACGCCACCGAGCAGATGTTCGCCCAAGCCCTCGCGGCCCGTCTCCAGACAGAACCCACGCTGAGCACCCGCGTTCTCGCCGCAGCCTCTCTCGCCGCCCTCACCACAGCGCTCACCTGCTGGGTGGACAGCGACGGTGCCGAAGACCTGCCTTCGCTGGTGGACCAGGCGTTCCTCACCCTGCGCGGGGCAGGCGCCATCTCCGGAGACCAGGCGGTGCAGTGAAGCTGGTCACCGGCCGCTCAGCGCCTGCTGCCGCCGGGTGCGAGCAGGCTGGTGAGTTCGGCGATGGCTTCCGGGGAGGGCTTGAAGTAGCGACGGAGGTTCTCCGGCTTCTTGTGCCGGGACTTCGCCATCAGCATCAGCAGCGACGCGCCCTGCTCTCCGAGGTGGGTTAGGGAGGAGTGCCGGTACTCGTGCAGGTCCCAGCCCGTGCCGGACCCGCGCACGGCGGTGTGCTCGTCCAGCAGCGCGCGGGCCTGCCCGTACGACAGGCGGGCCAGCCCGGTGTCCAGGCACACGTCGCGGGGGCTGACGACCTTGCCCGGCCCCGGGCGTCGGTGGGTGACGAACACCGGCCCGCGGGTGCGGCCCTTCAGCAGGCGGGGCAGGAGCCGGGCGGTACCGGCGTCCCAGTACACGGTCTCCAGCACGAAGTCCTCGCGCGTCTGGCTCCGGCGTCGGGCCTTGCTCCGCGCTCCCTTGGCCTTGACCAGGCAGCGACGCCCGGCGAAGTCCAGGTCCTCGATGTTCACGCCGAGGATCTCCTCCGCACGGCCGGCGGTTTCGTACAGCATCCGCCACAGGGTCTTCTCCCGCAGGTGTACCTCGCGCCGCGCGACCAGCCGGTCGATTGCCATCTTCGAGCGGGCCGGGGTCTCGGAGTCCGGCACCGCCAGCCGCTTCGCCCAGGCTGAGACCATCGGTCCCTCGTAGCCGCGCTCCCGGCACCAGCCGAGCCAGGACAACACCCCCGCCCGCCGGGAGTTCCACGTGTTGACCGCCGCGGTGCCCCACAGCAATTCCAGAGCCTCGCCGATCTCGTCGTCCGCGACCGACGCCAGCGGCCGGGCCTCCCCGATCCGTTCGGCCGTCTTGCCGACCCCGATCCCGTAGTTGCGGACCGTGTTCGGGTTGCCGAGCGAGTCGAGGAACACGTCCGCCGCCGCGCGGACGGTCAACGCCTTCCCGGCTGGCAGCTGCACAACGACGGGCACCACTTTCCCCTTGCCGCAGATAACAGGGCCGCTTCACGTACGGCTTGGAGAACGTCACCGCAGGTGACGGATCAAGCTACCGCAGATATTGGGGTGTTATCTGCGGGACGACTTCAGACCGGCCCCGCCCCCGGCGACCCGTCAGCCACCCACCAGAGACGACGAGGGCTTAGCGCCGGTTTTCGTTCCGATGTTCCTCGACCCCCGGATAGAACAGGAAACCGAGGTCGTGGGTGCTGGTGTCGTACTGCCGGGGAGCGAGTCTCTGTGCGGACTCCAGCGCCCATGTGCGGAACGCGTCGTCCTCGCTGTAGAGCCACGCCATCCACAGCGTCCCCGGCCAGAACCCGCCGACCCAGTCTCCGTTCTGCGAATACACCCACTTCTCGAACTTCGTACCGACGGGGAAGGCCTTCACAACCGGCGCGACGGAACGGACCTTGTCCACCGCGTAGTCGGCCGCCACGCGGAGCGTGCGCTCCGTCTGCGCCGGGGTCCGGGTGGCGAGGGCCTGTGCGGGTTGTGCCGAGGAAGCGTATGCAGCGGCGGCGCCGGCCGCCGTCGCCATGACGGTACGTCGGGAAACACTCACTGGCTCCCACCTCTCGAACTCGACAGCGTGACAAGGGAGTTGAAGGAGTCTTGCACGGCAGCTCCCTTCAGTACACTCATGTAAGCAAAGTTCATGTACATGAACCGGGAGGCGTCGGTTATTCGGCATACCGGGCCGGAACCTGCACTGCCTTCCCTGTAGGAAGGAAGATGAGATCGCGAGCGGACGCACGGTCGATGTGGAGGAGTGGGTGCCATGGAGCATGAACGAGCGGGCAGGCCGGCCGGACCGGAGGACCTGATCGACGTCGCCCGGCTGGTGACGGCGTACTACGCACTGCACCCCGACCCGGCGGATCCGGGGCAGCGCGTGACGTTCGGTACTTCCGGACACCGTGGGTCGTCGACGGCGACGGCGTTCAACGAGGACCACATTGCCGCGACCAGCCAGGCCATCTGCGAATTCCGTGCGGGGCAGGGCATCGACGGCCCCCTGTTCCTGGGGGCGGACACGCACGCCCTGTCCGAGCCCGCGAAGGTCACCGCTCTCGAGGTGTTCGCGGCCAACGACGTGACGGTGCTGATCGACACCGCGGACGGCTACACCCCCACCCCGGCGGTCTCGCACGCCATCCTGACTCACAACCGGGGCCGCACCTCGGGTCTCGCCGACGGCGTGGTCGTCACCCCCTCGCACAACCCGCCCTCGGACGGCGGCTTCAAGTACAACCCTCCGAGCGGCGGTCCGGCGGGCTCCGACACGACCTCCTGGATCCAGGACCGGGCCAACGACATCATCACGGCCGGCCTGAAGGACGTACGACGCATCCCGTACATCCGGGCGCTCGCCGCTCCCGGCACCGGCCGCTACGACTTCCTCGGCACCTACGTCTCCGATCTGCCGAGCGTGCTGGACCTCGACGCGATCCGGGACGCGGGGGTGCGGATCGGAGCCGATCCGCTGGGCGGAGCGTCCGTGGCCTACTGGGGGCGCATCGCGGAGCAGCACCGGCTGGACCTGACGGTGGTCAATCCGCTCACCGACCCCACCTGGCGGTTCATGACGCTGGACTGGGACGGCAAGATCCGTATGGACTGCTCGTCGCCGTACGCGATGGCGTCGCTCATCGAGCAGCGCGACCGTTTCCGGATCGCGACGGGCAACGACGCGGACGCCGACCGGCACGGCATCGTCACACCGGACGCCGGGCTGATGAACCCCAACCACTACCTCGCCGCGGCCATCGCCTACCTGTACGCCCACCGCGCCCAGTGGCCAGCCGCCGCAGGCGTCGGCAAGACGCTGGTCTCCTCGGGCATGATCGACCGGGTCGCCGGCGACCTCGGCCGACGGCTGGTGGAAGTGCCCGTGGGCTTCAAGTGGTTCGTGGACGGGCTGGTGGACGGATCGCTCGGCTTCGGTGGCGAGGAGTCCGCCGGGGCGTCCTTCCTGCGGCGAGACGGATCGGTGTGGACCACCGACAAGGACGGCATCATCCTGGCCCTGCTCGCCTCGGAGATCACGGCCGTCACCGACAAGACGCCGTCCCAGCACTATGCCGCGCTCACCGCGCGCTTCGGCGAACCCGCGTACGCCCGCATCGACGCACCCGCGACGCGCGAGGAGAAGGCACGTCTGGCCAAGCTGTCGCCGGCCCAGGTCAGCGCCGACACCCTCGCCGGTGAACCGGTCACCGCCGTGCTCACCGAAGCGCCGGGTAACGGCGCATCGATCGGCGGCATCAAGGTGACCACCGAGAACGCCTGGTTCGCCGCGCGGCCCTCGGGTACCGAGGACGTCTACAAGATCTACGCGGAGTCGTTCCGCGGGTCCGACCATCTCCGCCAGGTCCAGGAGGAGGCCAAGACCGTGGTCCTCGGGGCGTTGAACGGTTGACGCGACGGGCGCCGGCGGCGCGAGGCCTGGAGGGCTTGCGGTTCCGCCTGTCGTGCCGGTCCGCCACCACTCGGGCGGACCGGCACGGCGCCGGCTCAGGCGGTTGCGCGCCGCCGGGCCGCCAGCACCGCGTAGACGATGACGCCGGCGAACAGGAACAGCACACCCTGGTACACCGCCGCATAGCCCGCGCCCGCGACGAGCCACATCGAGAAGGCGATCGCGACCGCCGCGATCACGGCGTCCCGCACCAGCCGCGCACGGTCGACCTGTTCGCGCCGGCCCGAAACGAGGTGGAAGAGCTGCGCGGCGGTGGCCAGCAGATACGGCACGGTCGCGGTGAACGTGGTGACCAGGACCAGCATCTCGAAGACCTTGCCCGAGCCCGATGCGAAGTTGTAGACGGTCAGCAGCGAGGCGAGGACGACGGTGACACCCACGCCGACGGTCGGAACGCCGCGCCGCCGACGTGCGAAGGCCGCCGGGAACAGGCCGTCCTGTGCCGCGGCGTACGGGGTCTGGGCGCTCAGCAGCGTCCAGCCGTTGAGGCAGCCGGTCATCGACACGAGCGCGGCGAGCGCGACGGCCCAGCCGCCCCAGGTGCCGCCGAACATGGCGTTCACGGCGTCCGAGAACGGCGCGGTGGACTTCACCAGTCGGTCGTGCGCCACCGTGCCGAAGACGGACAGCGTGCCCAGCAGATAGACGAGCGCCGCGCCCGTGGTGCCGATGACGGTGGCCCGTCCCACATTGCGCCGCGCGTTGTCGACCTCTCCCGCGCTGACGGCGGCGGATTCCACGCCCAGGTAGGAGAAGAGGAGAATCGCGGCGCAGGCGGAGACCGCGCCGATCGGGCTGCCGCCGCCCGAATGGAACGGCCCGAGGTTGTCCGGGTCGAAGAAGAACAGCCCGCCCACCGCCACGAGCAGCAGGGGCGCGAACTTCAGCACGGTGGAGACGAGTTGGACGGCGCCCACGTAGCGGGTGCCCGCGAAGTTCGCGAGTGCGGGCAGCCACTGCAGGACGAGCGCGGCCAGACATGCGGTCCAGCGGTGGCCGTTCACCGGGATGAGCACGTCGAGATAGCCGACGGCGGCCACGGCGAGCGCCGCGTTCGACACCCAGGTGGTGATCCAGTACGCCCAGGCGGCGAGGAAGCCGGCGAAGTCGCCGAAGGCCTCGCGGGCGTAGACGTAGGGCCCGCCGGTGCGTGGGTCGCGCTCGGCGAGGCGGCCGAAGACCAGGGCCAGGGCGATGGCGCCGACGGTCAGGACGCCGAAGGCGAGCAGACTGACCGTGCCGTACGGCGCGACGGAGGCCGGAAGCAGGAAGATACCGCCGCCGATGATGTTGCCCATGACCAGGGCGGTGGCGACAGGCAGACCGAAGCGGCGGGCGTGCCGGCCGGTGTTGCCGTCCGTGTCTTCGGCAGCGGGGGCGGCCGCTGGGGTCTCCTGCGAGGCCGGAGCCGACTGAGGGACGGTTCCGGTGACGTGCATGGGGTGGTGCGCCTCTCTTCGAACTGGTGCCCGGGATCGCCGGGACGGGCCCTATGGTCGGACATCACCGGAGGCGCCCACAAATCCCTCGTTTTTGTCCCGTATGACACCCTCCGGTGCCGGAAAAGCTGCGCCCGTACGGGCCCTGGACCGGGAATCGTTCACCAGGCACCGATCCGGGAGGAGGGCGGCGCCGCACCGGCGAACGGCGAGGAGCGCCAGGCGCGGTGACCCTCGAACCCGCGCATGCCGGACTCCCCGTCCGCGTTTGTTGCCGGAATGAGGGGCAAGGCGATGTCCATGAGTGAACAGAACGGTGCAACGAATCAAAGCACGGGTACCAAACGGGCGGCCGCGGCCAAGGCGCGGCGGACCGCGGACAAGGCGACGGCTCCGGCTGCTCAGGCCGCGAAGAAGACCACGGCGATGACCGATGACGCGGCGTCAGCGGTCAAGGCCGGTGCCGAGCGCTCGGCCGAGGCCACCACGAAGGCCGCGCGGACCGCGGCCGCCGGCGTCGAGGCGGGCCGGCAGGCGGTCATCGCGACCGCGGGCCATGTCGCGGCCACGGCGAAGACGGCCTGGACGGTCATCGCGCATCGCAAGCTCGTCGTCGCCGGAGTGGGCGCCGGCCTGGCTGTGGTGAGCACCGCGTCCTATGCGGTCGGCCGTCGCGCGGCACGTCATACCCACGGCCCCCTGACCCGCCTCACCGGCGGGCGGATCTGACTCCGGTGGGGTGGGCGCAGCCACCCGTTGAAGAGACATGGAGTGGCAGGGCCCGGACCCTGGATTCCCAGGTCGTTCCTGGTCCTGCCCTCCCCACCGGATCCCCCCGAAGAAGAACCATCGCGGCACCTGAGAGCGGCCAGGACACTCAGGGTCGCGCTGATGGATCGTGAAGCAATACGGCCGTCCCTCCCGCCCGACGGGTCACTCCGCCAGTGATGCGCCAGGGACAGCAAGGTGATGCCAGGCCCCTGCAGGACGGCTGCGGCTCAAGGCCGAGTGCGTGCAGTGGAGCCCTTCATGCCAGGAGTCATCGCCCGCAGCAGGGCGATGAAAAGGCGCTCATCCGTCTCCCCTCTCGACGGCCGGTAGCGATCCGGGCGGCGGCCGTGGCAGCGATGCGGCGTGCGTTCCCTGGGCGGGTCCGGCGTACCTGACCGCTGCGGCGGGGGCGTGGGGTTCGGTGATGCCGCCGGCCTGTCGGCAGGAGTCGCCGCGCGTGCTGAAGTGGCGGCCGATGGTGCCTATCTCCGCCGGGCAGGCGGGCGGGGGACACGTGCCGGTGACAAGCCCTCGCTGCTGTCCGCCGCGGCTGCTCGGCGTTTGCCCGCCGGGCCGGAGCCACAGGTCCTCGAAGTCCTCGGCAACGCACTGGTGGACCCGGGACCCGGTGTTCAGCTGTCCCCGCCCACCCTGGTCGATGTGCGCCTGCGGCTCGCGGACGGGCCATGGACAGCCCTGGTCGCAGGTGAGCAGGGGTCGGCCGAGGCAGCGGTCGAGGACAACGGTCACTGTTCACCTCCGGTATCCCTGGTCGCGACCGGGACGGCCTCCGCCTCGGCCGGAGTGAGGGGGCCGTTGGCCATGACGATCGAGCTCAGTGGGTACACCGGGCCACTGGTGCCGCAGAGGGTCAGCAGCGGCATGTCGCCCTCCTGGCACTGGCCGAGGTAGAGCCACACCTGGCCGTGACGGTCGACCTGACCACGGGCGAGGTCGTAGATCCGGCCCCCCAGGCAAAACGGTTCCTCGGCGGATTCCGCGGCTTGGTCGAGCAGGCGGGGCACCCCATGGGCGGTGAGGTGGATGTCGACGCCGTCGATCTGTCCTGAGGCGATCTGTGCCCATCCGGCGCGCCGGGTCGGCACGTTGAGGGGTGCACCGATCGCGCCCAGCCAGTACTCCCAGTCGCCGAGGGCCAGGGCCCGGATGGCGATGGTGACGCGGTTGCGGTCAGGGGCGATCTGCATGACCTCGAGCCGATCGGCGTTCTCGGCCTGCAACTTGGCCGCTGTGGTGATCGCCCGGGCCTCCGCCAGGTCCCAGTCCGCCGCGCGCTGCTCCTGGGTGCCGGTGGTCTGCGCGCTGGTGGGCCTGATGGTGGGGGCCAGGTCCGAGAGGGGTACGACGGTCGGCTGCGGCAGGGTGCTCGCTGCATGGGGCGTGTCGCGAGAGGGGCGGGGCAGCACGATCGCGCCACGGGGCATCGAGGTGGGTGGCTCCGGGTCGGGAGCGCTTTCGTGGTGGGCCTCAGGCTCTTCCTCACGGTCACCGAGGAGCCCGTGCCGTCGCAGGGCGGTCGCCACCCGCAGGGCGACCGCGCTGGGGAAGCCGCATTCGGATGCGATGACGTCGACGGCGACCTTGTATCCGTCGGACAGGCTGCCCCGCGTTTCGACCTGTTCCCGCAGCCGCTTGAGAACGCCGGCGCCACCCGTCTCGACCAGGCGGCCCTGAGCATCGAGGTCGGCGACGAACTCCCGCGCCAACTGGCAGAGTTGATCCGTCAGTTGCTGCTGGACGTCGGTACAGGATTCGGGTGAGGTGGTCATGCTGGCACCCCTCCGTACGCCTTCCGGAGGGAGTCCAGCGCGCGCCACTGGAGCGTCTTGACGGCTCCGTCGGTGGTGCCGAGGGTGCGGGCCGTCTCGCTGACGGACATCTCGCCCAGGAACCGGAGCCGGATGACGACTTGCTGGCGCGGTGTGATCTCGGCCAGGGCATCGTGCAGGTCGGCCACGTCGAGGGCCGACAGCACGGTCTCCTCGGCGGTGCTGACCGGTGCCGTCCAGGCGTCCCACACATGCGTCATCTGGTCGACGAAGGTGAGGCGCTGGGTCGCGGCGACCTTGAAGTGGTCGGCGACCACATTGCGGGCGATCGTGCACAGCCAGGCGCGGATCGATGTACCGTTCCACCGGAACGTGTCGATCTTGGCCCAGGCCTTCACGAAGACGTCGGCGGTGAGGTCCTCGGCCAGTGTCGGGTTCGATCTGACGCGGTAGCCGATGAGCGTGGCGATGACGTCGTGGTGCATTCGGTACAGCTCGCCGAATGCCTCGGGGTCGCCTTGCTGGGCGCGGGCGATGAGAGCCGGTTCCCCGGTTTTGAAGCCGCCGGATACGGCGTTAGCCTTAGTGATCAAGGCCTACTCCCGTCATTCATGAGTAGATGAGCTCTGTGGGCTGGTGAGGGGAGGGGCTGCTTCGGCCACGGCCCGGCTGGGGGCGGCCCCTGCGTATGTCAGTCGGTCAAGCGCTGACGCCGGACTTGGGCAGGCGTCGGTCGCAGGCACGAATCGGTGGTGCGCCGCGGGTCTGCAGGTCGTCGTGCCCAAGGTGGGCAGCCGATCTTGTTGGCGCCGCGCAGGGTCCGGAGCGTGGCCGGCCTCGGTGTTCCGTGCCGGCCGCGAGCCGGTCGAGGAGGGACCTGTCGAAAACGTGTGCGCTGCCGCAGGGCGGCAACACTTTCGTCAGCGAGCTTGGCCATGCTTGGGGCGGAGCACGGCCAGGCGACCCCCCTTGATGATGTGCATGCGTGCGACTAACTCACGCGCTTGCAACTTACGCAAGTTGCTCACTTGTACGCAAGTTGCCAGGCTGAAGTGAGATGGGAAGTTTTTTTGATCCGTATGAATGGGGCGTATCGCGCATCTGGCCAGCTTGAACGCTCATCGCAGGGTTGACCTGCAATTATGCAAGCGTGCAACCGGCATGCAACTTGCACGCATGCGCGCTACTCTCCGAACATGCGGAGCATGGAAGAGTCCCCCCACGGGAACCGGGTAAAACGTCAAGCTCAGGCGGAGCGCGTCGGTGCGTATCTCACGCAGGCCGCCGCTGCGGCAGGGTACGACGTCCGCCCGCGGCAGGGCGGCCGAGCGCAACTCGCGGCCGCGACCGGACTGAGCCTCACCACCATCAGCCGAACGCTGGACGGTAAAACCCTGCCGCTGCCCTCGCAATTCTCGACGTGGGCGACGGTTCTTCGACTCGATCACCGGTCAATGTTGGTTGAAAGCGGCCTCATTCCTGCCGAACAAGGACCCGATCTCCCAAGCCGGGCGGTAACCTCAGCACCACTCTCTCCGGACGAGGCCATGAATGCGTGGGGTATCACCGATCCCATCATTCGCAAGACGCTCAATGCGAGCATCGTTCAGGCGATCAAGCTCCAAGAGGAGATCGATGCAGCCGACGACCGGGGGGCCGCTGCAAGGGGGTAACCGAAAGTGGTGTACAAACGGACTATCGCTAGCACCACTAGCTGCACGGCCGGTGGAATCCTGACAGGCGACGGTATCTGGACCCACACGTGGGAAGCCGCCGCGACCGGCCTCGGTTTATTGGCCGTGGGTATCGCCGGGGTGCTGGCCACGGCGATGTTCCACCTGCTCCGCGGCTTCGAGGCGCGTACCCGACGCGACATGGACCAGCTGGCCGAGGAGCGAAGCCTCTTCGAGCAGGACATGCGCGCGCGGGAGTACGAACTCCAGAGGCGCCAGGAAGCGTTGAATCGCCGTGCCGTGGCAACCTCTATCCGTCTTGCCAGCTATGCGAAGTCGGTGGACGACACGCGGACGGAGAACCGCACCCTGCGTGAGCGGATCCTGGAGCTGGAGGCCGAGATCGACGAGGTCAACGACGAGCGCAACCAGCTGATCTCCAACGAGCTCACCTTGGCCAGCGCCCAGTTCACGGCGCGGGCGTACGGGGATCTGCGGGCCGTCGCGGGGGGTGAGCAGCCGGCACGGATGCGACGTTCCGGTAAGCGGGGCGTCGAGCTCTTCGAACATGAACGGCGCTGAAAGCTTCTGGTGTGTCGAATGCGGGTCCGAACCGGCTCGCCTGAAGGCGCGGTCTCGCCGCCCATCGTTCGGATCGTCGCGTCCGCAGTGGGGAGGGGAAGGCGACGATATGACGTTCGTGTGACTGTTCGGGTATGAGGCAGCAGTGCGACTGGCGCCTCATGCCCGAACAGCCTCCCGGCACCTGTCGCCAGGGGGCGCGCCCACGCCGTCGCAGTGAAGTGCCGCGCTCGCACCACGGGCACGCGGCCTCGCGGGCGGTCTCTGCAGCTGTGCCGCCGCGCCGCTTGTCCGTCCAGAGGACAGGTGTTCGTCAGAGGGCGGCCGTCGTGTGCTGCTCCTCAGTCCCCGGCACCTTCTCGCCCGGGTCGACACACCGTGCGAGGCACCGCGTGCGAGACAGGGCGAAGACGCCGTAGCAGAGCAGAACGACACCCAGCGCCGCGGGCAGCAGCCACAGCCCGCGGCGCGGCGACTCCGCGAACAGCGTGATGCCGAGGCAGAAGCTCACCGTGGCGTCACCGAGTGTGAGGGCCGGCTGGGACGCGATCAGCGGACCTCCTTGCATGGCATAGCCCAGCAGGAAGATGGAGAGCGATCCGACGGCCGCGAAGCCGTAGGTCTGCCAGGTGAGGAAGAACGCCGGCACGCCGGCCTCGGAGAGCACCCCCATGGCGGACTTGACCAGCGCCGCGGTCAGTGCGTTGCCGATAGCGGCCGCGGACGCCAGGCACGCCGCGCGCGCCAGACCGAGCGGGCGCCGCAGACCGGCCAGGACGAGTACGGCGCCCGCCCCGCCTATGACGGCGAGCGTCGGTACCCACCAGACTCCGGGCACCTGGGCGCGTCCTCCGGAGGGAGCGGCTGAGAACAGCCCGACGGCCAGCCCTACGAAAATGCACACCACGCACAGCCACGCCTTGCGGGAGACCCGTACGTGGAAGACCGCGCTGCCGACCAGGAGGGCGAGCGGGAGTTCGAGGATGAAGACCGGCTGGACCGCCGCGAGGGTCCCCGCGTTCAGAGCCAGAGCCTGGAAGAGGGCCGCGAAGACGACCCCGAGGATGCCCCCGAACCAGATCGGGCTGTGCAGCAGATGCCGGACAAGACCGAGCCGCGCGCCGGAGTCGGGCACCTCCGACGCCGCGCGCCGTTGCAGCACAGTGCCCACCGCGTTGCTGCCGGCAGCCAAGACGGCGAACATGACCGCCAGGATCATCCCGCTTGCACCGCTTCCTTCTGCGCTGCCCGCTGTGGGCCCAGGCCTCGGTCCGGTCGCTGGTCATAAGGGGCATACTCGGGTGTTTTCCACCATGACACTCCTCAACAGGGGTTTCCAGCGCTGGCGACCCGGCCGCGCCGGTCCCCGAAGGGGTGCCCGACGTGATCGCCGATGCCGTCACAGTGAGTAGCGGCTCACCGGAAGGCGCCCCCAGGCCGCGTGGTCCCGGTCGACCTGGGGTCACCGTGCGTGATGGAAGCGGTCCTGCGTCGCCGTGGTGCGGAAGCGAGCACGGTACGTGGTCGGCGCGACGCCCAGCGTTTGCTGGAAGGCACGCCGCATGGTCTCCGCCGAGCCGAAGCCTGCCTGATCCGCGACGGTGTCGACGGTGTCGTTGCCCGCCTCGAGCAGTGCCTGCGCTGCCTCCAGCCGCAGAGACTCGAGGTACTGGCCCGGGGTCACACCGACCTCACTGCGAAACAGGCGGGTCAGGTGCCGGCCGCTCAGTCCCACGCGCCGGGCGAGACTGTCCACACCGCAGGAGCTGCGGGGGTCGGCCGCCAGAACGTTCATGGCTTCCCGTACCGCCGGGTGCTTGGCCTCCTTCGGCGCCAGCCGGACGCTGAACTGGGACTGACCACCGGGGCGGGCCATGAAGACGACCAGGTGCCGTGCCACGCTGCGTGCGATGTCCGGTCCCTGGTCGTCCTCGACCAGGGCGAGCGACAGATCGATTCCCGCCGTGACCCCTGCCGAGGTGCTGACCGCGCCGTCCCGGACGAAGACCGGGTCGGCCTGGACCTGCACCTTCGGGTATGCCGCGGCCAGTTCCCGGGTGAGCTCCCAGTGTGTGGCCGCCCGGCGGCCGTCCAGAGCGCCGGTCTCGGCTAGCAGGAAAGCACCGGCGCAGACGGAGGTGACCCGCCGGGACCGTCCGACCAGTTCGGTGGCGAGCCCGACCAGTTTCTCGTCGGAAACCGCCCGCTGCCATGGGATGCGGCCGGGCACGACCAGGGTGTCGATCCGGTCGGGCAGGATCTCGGGCGGCCCGTCCACGCCGACACGCACCCCGGAGGAGGTCCGGACGTCTGCCCCGTCGGTGGAGACGATCCGTACGTCGTAGTAGGCGCCGTAGGTGTTGGCGGTGGTGAACACCTCGGCGGGCCCGGTCACGTCCAGCAGCTGGACCTCGTCGAAGGCCACCACTGCCACGACATGGGGCGCGGAGGTGCTCCGGTTCACTGCGGCCACGGGGAGTCCTGGACGGAGCGGTGAATGAGTTCGCTCGCGGACCCGCCCACCCGCTCGGCCGCCTCCTGCGCCGGCACCGTGTCCGGAGCGCTCACCCCCGCCACGGTGTTCATGGCAGTCGTCATGGTGCTCACCCGGCCTTTCCCTCGTTTGCGGTGTCCGGCGGATCGGGCGTGGCGTGCCGTTCGCCGCCCGTCGTACTTCCAGCCTCCTGTCCAGGCCGAGTCTTCCACCATGGCGGTACGGACGCGCACCCCACACATACGGACATCGCTGCCCTGCCGCGGCAGGGCAGCGAGCCTCAGCTGCGACAGCGGACAGTCCGTGGGCGCGCGAGGCGGGAGGCTGGGGACAGGCCGCCTACAACATGACCAAGGGCGCGCTGGCGAACAGACCGACGTGATGGCGCTGGACCCGACCGGGAGATCCGGGTCAATGCCGTCCACCCTGGCGTGACGCTCAGCAGCCGGTTCCTGCGCGACGCGCTCGCCGAGGGGACCCCGCTGCGCGAACGATTCGCGGAGCGGGTACCCATGGGCCGGCCGGGCGAGCCGGCTGCCGTCGTCGCGTTCCTCGCCGCTCCCGACGCCGGCTATCTCAACGGCGTGCACATTCCCGTGGACGGTGGCCTGACCGCATCGAACGGCCAGGCCCACCTCTACAAGACCGAGGACTGAGGGCGAGGAGGGACGCGCGTGGAAATGCCGTCCGGGATGCCCGCGAGCCTGGACCGGCCCGTCGGCAAGACCGTCGACGGCGTGGCATGGGGCGCCGGTGACGGTCGATTCGGCGGCGCGCGGTCCGTCTTGTCTTGATGGCCTGTCAACTACAGGTCAGCTGGCCCGCGTTGAGCTTGGCGGTGAGGATCCGGTGGACGCTGTTGTTCACCTTGGTCCGGAACGAGGCGTCTTGCTGCATCCGGGCCTGAATGGCCTGTGCCATCGCCGGCACGGTGCTCGGCTGCACCGTCAGGATCATGTCCCCACCCGCCGCGATGAAGTTCAGCGCCCGCTGCGCAGGGGTGAAGGACCGTACCGCGACCGCGTTTCCGAGGTCGTCCGAGATGACCACGCCCTTGAATCCGAGCTGGGTGCGCAGCATTTGACCGATGACCGTGGGCGAGAAGGCCGCCAGATGCTTGGAGTCGATCTTGGTGTAGGTGGCCAGCGACACCATCACGAACGGTGAACCGGCAGCGATCCCGCTCCGGAAGGGGGTGAGGCTCGAGCTACTGGCGGTCGTCACCGTGTCCTTGACGTTCGCGGTGGTGTCGGTGTTGCCGATCACCTGGCCAAGTCCTGGAAAGTGCTTGAGCGTGGTCATCACGCCCGACTGCTTGAAGCCGGCGGCGAACGCGTTGGTGTGCGAGGTCACGGTGGCGGCGGTGTGGCCGTACTCCCGGTAGTAGTGCCCGATGGGGCCGTTCTTGGTGCCAAGGCTTGCCGGGACCACATCGGCGACCGGGGCCAGGTTGAGGTTGAGTCCGGCGGCCTTCAGCTGCTTGGCCCAGCCGGCGGCCCGGGTGCGCAGCGTCGTGGTCGACCAGCTGCCCTGGGTCAGCCCGTTGGGCATGGTCGAGAAGCCCGGGCCGCTGAGGACCTGGACCTGGCCGCCTTCCTGGTCCGTGGAGACCAGAAGCCCGACACGCCGGCCGCCGACCAGGTCCGCCTGGCCCCGGATGCTGTCCACCACCTTTCTCGTCGCCGTGACCCCGGCGGTGCTGCGCCCCGTCAGCATGATGGACCCCACGTGGTAGGTCCGCAGAGTGCGCAGCTGGGTCTGGTCCGGACGGGCCGCGTTGACTCCGCCCATGAAGAGCTGTCCGACCCGCTGAGCCGTGGTCATGCCGTTGAAGTACCGGTCGGTGCAGGTGACGGCGGGGGCCAGCGAGGTGGTTCCGGTGGCGGCCGCGGCTGCGCCGGTGGCTATGGAGCGGCTCGACAGGAAGCTCGCCGTCCAGGAGCCCTCTGCGCGTTGGCCGGTGGCGGCCGAGGGCGAGTCGCCGGCGCTCGCGTGAGCGACGGGTACGCCACAGGCGGCTGCGGCCAGCACCAGGGTGACGAGGGGGACCGCGGTGCGCATGGTTGCTGAGCGGCGGCCCTTGAGCCACCGGACACGTGCCGTCATGGATTTCTCTCCTGCCTCTGATGGTTCCCGGACCGCTGAGGCCACGGGTTTCAAAGCCGCTCGGTGCGCGGCGAACTCGGCGCACCGCGCCAATCACACGGTACGTTAATGCGTATTTGTCCGACTCCTAGTGGGTGTAGACAGGAATGGGGGCTCGGGGGTGCGCGACGCCCCGTTCGCCTGGGGTGGTGTCCCCCCAGGTAGACCGGTATTGGCGTGTCTGGGACGTCCTGCGGCGGCCCGGTGCGGGCATGCCGGCCCCTGCTGCTGGACCGACCGGGGCACGGATCGCATGGACATCGGTTCCTGCGGGCCGTCGACGATGGACCGTATGGCGCCGACGCCGGGCGTCTCCTGGGGGACGGTGAGTCGTTTGCCCATCTGGTGCCGCCGATTGCTCCGGCTCCTCCGCCGCGCCGGTCACGCCGGTCGGAGACAGGGGTGTTCGGCGCAGGCGATCCCCTGTTGCGGCGGCGTCGGCCGACGGCCGGAGGGGGCGCGATACCGGCCCTGACCGACACGTTCATGGCTCTGTGTCGCTGCCGAAGTGGCAGATGTGCGATGTGCGCGTGCGACCTGCTCGGTCACGCGTCCTCCGAACGAGGGCTGTTGATTGTTACGGAGGCCGTTGGGCCGGCCGGGGGAGTCCTTGCGGCGGGCCGGTCGAGGTGGGCCATGAGCGTCCACCGCTTGTGTGCTGATCACAGTGTGGTGGGGGGCGCAAGCGGACTACTCCAACCGGAGGGCCCGTTACTTCAGTGGTCCATGCACGGGAGCGTTACGGATATGTCCGTGTTTTGTAACGCGAATCGTCTCGTTGATCTGCTGCGGCCGGATCGAGCCAGAGTTGCGGACCTCGGCACCGAGCCGGGACTCGAATGGCGCGCCGGCCCCGCCAGGGTGGGCGTGCACGCACGTGAAGGGACAGCAGCATGTCTGTTTCTCGTAATGTCGTCCGCCTGTTTGCCACGTGTGTGGCATCGGGCGCCCTCGTGGGGGTGGCGGCCCTGCCGGCCCTCGCCAACGACGGCTGCCACGACCGAGACCTCGGGAGCAGCTACTCGGACAGCTACCGCCACGATGACGGCTACCTCTACCGCGCCGACTGGAACCGGGGCCGTGACTGGGACATGGGTTACGGCCGCGACTGGGACAACAGCTGGAAGCGCCACCACAAGCACCACAACAAGCACCACAACAAGCATCACAACAAGCACCATCACAAGCACCACAACAACGACTGGAACGGTTCGTACGGTTGGTAGGAGGGCCGCTAGCCCACCCCGGCGGGCGCGCCGGTGACGGCGCGGTTCCCCACACCCCGTGTCACACCCTCCGTCATGGTCGGCCGCGGCCATGACACCCCATCCGGGGGTCGAGGAGCGTAACCGACGCTCCCTCGGCCCCCGGGTCGTCTTTCGGGTAGCCGCGCCGCGACGATGGCTGCCGGTGCACCTGGTCATTACCGACTCGGCAGACGGGCGGCTTCACGCCGCACGTCGCAGGACGCCGTTCCGGCCCGAATGGGACGTCGAGAGCGGGGCATTCGCACCGCACGAGAAACCGACCACCCACTCATCCATCAGGGCGGACATCGTGCTGGCCATTGTCTCGGCAGTCCTCTTCTTCATCGCCTTCCTGATCAACGCGGCAGACCTCACCACCAACGACACCTTCTCTTCGACGAACGTCATGCTCCTCGGGCTGGCGGTGCTGGCCCTCCACGTCGCGGGCGTCGGCAGCGGCTGGGCCGTACGCGGCCGTAGACGCTGAGCGCAGGCAGGCCGGTCCCGCGTCGCTGCGCCCGAGGGAAGGACATCTTCCTCAAGCTCTGCTGCCGGGAACCCGCTTGCTGGTGGCGTGTGTCGGTACTGGGCGACATTCTCGCGACTGGCAGACGAAGACGGCCCGCTGCCGCTCAGCGGCGGCGGGCCGCCTCGGCAAGGGCACGCCGAGTCGGTGCACGTCAGGGCCAATGGCCCGTGCCCGGAGACCGGATGCTTCGTGACGCCCTACGGGCACGGAAGGTCCTGCCCGGAGGAAGGCGGGCGCTGCCGGCGGGTGACGACCGCGGCACGTGGTGGTGCCGTCGGGGGCGACGGCACGGTTCACCGCTGCTGTACGGCGTGCCGCCGCCCGCC
The DNA here is from genome assembly GCF_040644975.1 of Streptomyces sp. NPDC046900. Lineage (NCBI taxonomy): Bacteria > Bacillati > Actinomycetota > Actinomycetes > Kitasatosporales > Streptomycetaceae > Streptomyces > Streptomyces sp. NPDC046900. The sequence continues at coordinate 32,031 of NZ_JBEYXD010000021.1, forward strand.
CGACGACGCGGCAGGCCCTCGCACTGGCCGGTTCCGCCTACCGGGCGGCGGGGGTGAACAGGGCCAGTTGGTCCTTGCCCCACGGATCGTAGACCGCCAGTCGCTTCGCGGCCGCCGGGTCGAACATCGCCAGCTGGTCCGCCACCCAGGGATCGATGCCCTGGCGGGCGGTGCTGTGCGAGCAGTGGCCGGTGTCGTCCGCGACGGTGCGGGCGGGAGTGCGCCCCGTCGTGTGAGCGGTTGCCGCCGTCGCGGAGCCGTCGGCGGCGAAGAGAGCGCCTGCCACGACCACGGCACAAACGCCCGAGGTCGTCACACGCCGTATCAGCTTCTTCATGGTTCTCCTCCTTGCACAGCCCCTCGTTCCCTGACTGCGAACGATGGCGGCTGCCGTTGCGTCGGCGCTGGTCACGCTGCGGGTGCCGGCCTTGCAGGCACCTCGGCCCACCTCCCGTGGAGGCGTCCGGACGGGCGGTTACCCCACTCACCACTCCTCACACACCGGTGACGAGGGTCGGCGTGGGACGACGGTCCCGTGCGGCGAAGGCAAGGGGCATGGTGCCGCTGCCCGTGTGTGAGCGGGGACGTATGCAGTGGCGTCGACCGGGGACCGTCCACGCGGCGACGACGCGGCCGGCACCGCCGGGGGGCCGGAGCCGATCCGACCGGGACAGAAGGTCTGGACCGGCCCAGTCAAGAGGTGAACGCGCCATGTCGCCCGATGCGCCGAGGATGCTCAGAAGCCAAAGTCGCCTTCGCCTCACGGTCCAGCACCTTCGGCCGCATGTGAGCAAAGGATCTGACGCCCGAACATGGCCGGAAGACGGTTGAGGGGGAGCGGGGCGACGAGAGCAACTACTTCCGGCGGCACGTCGGTTCGACTGCTCCGCTCGTTTCGCGTTCAGTTGTTGACCGTGCGACGCAAGGGGAGTACAAACCCCGAATAGAGCGCTCTCAAGCACCGCTGTTCTTCATCCCCCACAGACAGCCACCGCTTTGGAGACCCCATGCGGACATCGTCACGCGCGCCGATATCGAGACCACTGTCCGGCGCCGCACGGTCCCGAACCGCTCTGTGCCTGATCCTCGCGCTGCTCGCCACATGCTTCTTCACGATGGCGCAGTCACCCGCCCGAGCCGACGACCAGCTGCTCTCCCGCGGTCGGCCCGCGACCGCGTCCTCGACCGAGAATGCGGCCTTCCCGGCCACAGCGGCGGTCGACGGCGACCCCGGCACCCGCTGGTCCTCGGCCTTCGCCGATCCGCAATGGCTTCAGGTGGACCTCGGTTCCGTCCAGCAGCTCACCCGCGTCACCCTTCGCTGGGAAGCCGCATACGCCACGGCCTACCAGATCCAGGCCTCCACCGACGCGCGGAACTGGACGACGATCTACTCCACGGCCACCTCCACCGGCGGCACGCAGAACCTGAACGTCGCCGGAAACGGCCGCTATGTACGCATGAGCGGAACCGCGAGAGCCACTCCGTACGGCTACTCCCTATGGGAGTTCGAGGTCTACGGCCCCGGCGGCAGTACCCCGCCCGCGGACGACTTCTGGGGCAGCACCAGCGACGTCCCGCCCGCGCAGAACGCCGTCGAGGTGAAGATCCTCAACCGCACCAACGGAAAGTACCCCGACACTCAGGTCTACTGGAGCTTCAACGGCCAGGTGCACTCCATCGCCGAACAGCCCTACCTCGACATGCCGGCCAACTCCGCAGGCCGCATGTACTTCTATCTGGGCTCGCCCAACGGCCCCTACTACGACTTCATCGAGTTCACCGTCGGCAACAACGTCTTCAACGGCAACACCACGCGCGTCGACGCCTTCGGCCTCAAGCTGGCCATGCGACTGCGCACCAAGGACGGCTACGACGTCGAGGTCGGCGAGAACCGGCAGACCTTCGCCGAGGACCGCTCAGCCACCTTCCAGCGCTTCGTCGACGCGGTCCCCGCCCCGTTCAAGACCCTGGCCCAGATCCAGGCCCCGTACCGCATCATCGCCCCCGGCAGCGCCCCCAACTTCCGTGCGGGCGGCGCCGATGCCGGCTACTTCACCGCCTACGCCCAGTCCGTCGGAGTCAACGCGGCCACGTCGGACATCTTCGGCTGCGCAGCCTCCCTGGCCGGCAACCCCGACATGTGCGCCGCCCTCAACCGCCACGTGGCCACGCTGCCGGCCTCTCAACAGGCCGACCCCAGCCAGTACTACAAGGCGGCCCCGGCGAACTACTACGCAAGGTTCTGGCACGACAACGCCATCAACCACTTGGCCTACGGCTTCCCCTACGACGACGTGGCGGGGCAGTCGTCCTTCATCTCCCACAGCAACCCGCAGTGGTTGCTGGTCGCCGTCGGCTGGTGACGAGCCGGTCGCCGGCCGAGGTCCCGGCCCGCAGGCCCTGACCTGTGGTGGACGACGACGGTGGTCCAGGTCGGCCATCGCGTCACGCCGGTGCGGCACCACAGAGCCGCACCGGCGTGGTCCCGCCTTCCTCGGCAACGGGACTGGACCCGCACGCGGCACCAGAGGACTTTCCTAGTCACATGCCGTCGGCCGTGCCCAGCCGCCACTCGTCGAACTCCTCCACGACGCTGCGCAGCCGCCACTGGGGGCTCTTCACGAACATGCCGCGCAGTTCGGCGACGGGGATCGCAGCCGGAAGGTAGTCGTCGTCTTCGTAGAGGTCCTCGTGGTCCGGATCCTCCATGGGGTCGCCCGGAACCCCCACGAAGGGTCCCTCCCATGCATCGGATTCGGCCGGGGAGTGGGGGTTGTACTTCCACACCGCCCCGGCGCGCACGCATACCTCGCCGAGGTACCAGGCGGGCACGGTCACCTGAGGGGTGTGCTGCGCGGCTCTGATGTCCTCCCAGGAGGAGAACTCGGCCCTGAGCACCGCGTCGAGCCGGTCGACCGAGTCCAGGGAGAAGTCCCAGACGCCCGGGTGGGAATCGGCCCACTGCGGGAACGCCTCTTCCTGCTCCTGCAGCCAGGCCCAGAGCCGGGGATGGTCCGTCCACTGCTGCTCACTCATGGGTCAGAGCCTAACCAGCCGCGTCGTCCGGTGGTGCCGCAGACCCAGGCATCCGCGCCGACCAATACGCTCTCCACGTCGGTCGGTGGCTCGCCGGTCGATGTGCGGCTGCTGCGTGAACACGCCAGCAGCACAGGAGGGTTGGCGTGAAGGGGGCATGCCTCACTTGGCAAGGCGTCGCAGCCGGCTCTCCTCCTGGGTGGTGCTCTCTGTGCGCCGGGGCCGGCGGCATTTCTGCTGCTGCCAAACGGGACGGCGCGCGAGCGAGAGCGTCACGTGGACGGCGCGACATGCACTGGGTCAGTGAGCGGCAGGTTCAGCGGCCGCCGACGTTGCGTGTCAAGGGGATCTTCGTGGCGGTTTTCGCCGTGAGGCTGATTCCCGCCGATGAAGATCCGTTGACGCGCAGGTTGCCTGTCCACAACGGTACTCAGCTGTGGATCCACCCGGATCCCATCGGGGCTTGGCGAGCGACGAGGGCATTGGCTTCGGATCCCATTGGAGAACGTATGGGGCTCGGCGAGCCACCGGTACGTGGCTATTGAAGGATCTCAGTGGACCCTACCCGGAACGCACGCGGGCGGCGACGAAGAATGGTGGTGGCCGTGTTGGCCGCCACGTTGGCGATGTTCGGTTTGGCCGGACCGGCCGCCGCGACCGTCAGCGCACGGCCGCCCGGCACGTCCGCGACCGCCGGCCTGACCTCGGCCGCAAGCGGCTCGGCGGCTGTGTCCGCCACGACACCGATGCCATCGACGAACAAGCATGCCACCCCGCTGTGTTCACTCCCGAAGAAGAAGGGCATGGCGCGGTGCTTCGCCGAACGGCGCACTGACGTCGCCTCGACCAAGGGCGTCCAACGGCTTGCCGCCGCTGTGTCCGGATACGGACCGTCCGACCTCGTCAGCGCCTACGCACTGCCGGCGGACGGCGGCGCGGGCCAGACTGTGGCCATCGTCGACGCCTTCGACGACCCGGCCGCCGAGGCCGATCTCGCCACCTACCGCTCCCAGTTCGGCCTGCCGCCGTGTACGACGGACAACGGCTGTTTCCGCAAGGTCGACCAGCGCGGCGGGACGTCGTACCCGGATGCGAACGCGGATTGGGCCGGTGAGATCTCGCTCGACCTGGACATGGTGTCCGCCGTGGCGCCGAGGGCGCACATCCTGCTCGTGGAGGCGGACGACAACAGCGACCCGAACCTGTTCGCGGCCGTGGACGAGGCGGTCGCACTGGGCGCGAAGTACGTGTCCAACAGCTATGGGTCGCAGTACAGTCCGGATCCGGGAAGCGGTGAGGACGCGTCGCAGGTCACCGATGCCGACGCGCACTTCAACCACCCTGGCGTGGCCATCGTCGCGTCCAGCGGTGACAGCAACTACGGGGTGTCCTACCCGGCCTCCTCGCAGTACGTCACCGCGGTCGGCGGCACCAGCCTCGTCCGGGACTCCAGCGCGCGCGGCTGGTCGGAGTCCGTGTGGAGCAGCGGAACCAACGGTGCGGGCAGCGGGTGTTCGCTGTACGAGGCGAAGCCGGCCTGGCAGCACGACAGCGGCTGCGACAAGCGCACGGTGGCCGACGTGGCCGCGGTGGCGGACCCGGCGACCGGTGTCGCGGTCTACGACTCCTACCAGCAGGGCGGCTGGAGCGTGTTCGGCGGCACCAGCGCCTCGGCACCCATCATCGCGGGTGTGTACGCCACCGCCGGCGCCCCGGTGAAGGACACGTATCCGGCGAGCTACCCGTACGCCAACGCCGCACACCTCAACGATGTGACCGCCGGCGCCAACGGCACGTGTTCGCCCGCGTATCTGTGCACGGCCGGTGCCGGTTACGACGGACCGACCGGGCTCGGCACGCCGAACGGCCTGGCCGCGTTCACCACGGGACCGCACGGCGCCATCACCGGTACCGTCACCGACGCCTCGACGAAGGCTCCGGTGGCCGGTGCGACGGTGACGATCGGTGACACGACGGCGCTGACCGACGCGTCGGGCCACTACAGTGCCTCGGCGCCGGTGGGCACCTACGACGCGACGGCGTCGGCCTACGGGTACGCGAAGAAGACGTTCAACGGTGTGTCCGTCACCGACGGCGGCTCGGTGACCGCGGACTTCGCACTCGACCCGCTGCCGACGGCCACGGTGTCCGGCAAGGTCACCGACGGCTCGGGCCACTCCTGGCCGCTGTACGCGACGATCAGCGCCGACGGCGTGCCCGGCGGGGCGGTCCACACCGACCCCTACACCGGCCGCTACAGCCTGAAACTGCTTCAGGGCCAGACGTACACGCTCAACCTGAACGCCAACTACCCGGGCTACGAAGCGGTGACGAAGAAGGTGACGGTCGGCACGTCGGACACGACCGCCGACCTGAGTGTCCCGGTCGACGTGTATGACTGCATTGCGCCCGGGTACACGGCCCACAACGCGGGTAAGACGGAGACGTTCGACGGGACGTCGATTCCGGCCGGTTGGACCTTGGACAATACGGCCACGGGCGCCTGGGCGTTCAACGACCCGCCGCTGCCGTGGTGGGATGCGAGACCTGGCAACCACACCGGCGGTAGCGGCGGCTTCGCCGTCACCGACACCTCCCATGTGGGCGGCCCGAACGTCGCGGACATGTCGCTGATCTCCCCCGTGACCGACTTCTCCGGTGCCGCGAACCCGTACCTGACGTTCAACACCGACCTCTGGGCATGGATATCCACCGCGGACGTCGATGTCACCACTGACGGCGGCGCCACCTGGAAGAACGCCTGGCGCAGCAGGGCGACCGACGTCCACGGCCCGGCGCACGTGGACGTACCGCTGCCGATGGCCGCTCACCAGTCCGCCGTACAGGTGCGGTTCCACTTCACAGATGGTGCTGTAGCTTGGTGGCAGGTGGACGACGTCTTCCTCGGCAATCGCACGTGTGACCCCATCCCGGGCGGCCTGGTGGCCGGAACGGTCACCGACGCCAACACCGGCCAGCCCGTCGTGGGCGCGAGCGTCACCAGCGCGGAAAAGCCGGCCGAGCACGTGATGACCGCCGCGACCCCGGACGACCCGAACCTGCCCGACGGCTTCTACTCGGTGTTCTCCTCGCTCACCGGTACGCACGACTTCACTGCGGCGAGGCGGAACTACACCACGGCCACCGCCCATGTCGACGTGGCGGCGGACGCGGTCACCCGGACGTCGCTCGCCCTCAAGGCAGGCCGGATCACCGTCACACCGGGCAAGGTCGGCCTGTCCGTGCCCTGGCAGGGCAAGGCCGCTCAAACCGTCACCGTGAAGAACACCGGCAGCGCACCGGCCAAGGTGACGTTCGGCGAGCATGTCGGCGGTGTGACACCGCTGACCGCGCACGGCGCGCCCACCACGCGGATCAAGGGCACGTACTCGCCGCTGTCCCTGGTCGACAAGAACGGCACGAAGGGCAGCACGGTCCGCAAGGCGGCCGAGGCCCCAGCGAACTCCTCGGTACCGGCCGCCGCGCCGTGGACCGCCATCGCCGACTACCCGGCGGGCACCGTCATGGACAACGCCGTCGTCTCGCTCGGCGGCAAGATCTACTCGGCCTTCGGGGTCGGCAGCAACGGCTTCTACGACGCCATGTACGCCTATGACCCGGCCACCGGAACCTGGTCGCAGAAGGCGAGCACCGCGACCAAGCGTGAGACTCCGGCCATGGCCGTGCTGAACGGGAAGATTTACGCGACGGGCGGCCTGGACCTGGACCCGAGCAACTGGGGACACCCGGAGGCCAGGACCGAGGTCTACGACCCGGCGACGAACGCGTGGACGACCGCCGCGGCCAATCCGCACCCGCTCTGGGCCTCCGGTGTCGCCGTTCTCGACGGCAAGATGTACGTCGTCGGCGGTTGCCCCGGCGACGGAGAGTGCGGCGCCACGGACGTCATGGAGTACGACCCGGCCACCGACTCGTGGAGCCGCGACGCCGACTACCCCGAGCCGGTCAGCTGGGAGTCGTGCGGCGCGATCTCCGGCGAGCTGTACTGCGCCGGCGGCACCGGCCCCAACGGCGAGACCAAGCACACGTATGTCTACGACCCGCACTCCGACACATGGACGCGGGTGGCGGACCTGCCCATCGACCTGTACGCCTCCGGGTACACGACGGCGCAGGGCCGGCTGCTGGTCTCCGGCGGTGTCACCGACCACGACTCCGTCATCACGAACCAGGGATTCGCCTACGACCCCGCCGGTGACACCTGGGCGCCCATCCCGAACTCGAACAACACGCTCTACCGCGGCGGCAGCGCGTGCGGGTTCTACAAGATCGGCGGCCGGACGGACGACCTGGACGGCGGCTTCGAACCGGTCGACGTGGCCAGCGGCGAAATGCTGCCGGGCATGGCCGACTGCGGCGACACCAATGACGTGAGCTGGCTCGCGGCGAATCCGAAGACGGTCACGGTCGCACCGGGGGCCAGCGCCACGATCACCGTGAACGTCGACGCGAGTGCCGCGGACATCACCCAGCCCGGTACGTACACGGCGGCCCTGGTGGTCGGCACGGACACGCCGTACCGGACGCCGACCCAGCCGGTGTCGATGACGGTCGCCCCGCCCAAGACCTGGGGCAAGATCACCGGCACCGTCACCGGGCCGTCGGGTCCGCTGCCCGGCGCACAGGTCCAGATCACCACGCCGGCGGGCCACTACACCCTCAGGACCGACGACGACGGCCACTACCAACTGTGGCTCGACGCGCGGAACAACCCGTTGCAAGTGATCTGCTCGCACAGCGGCTACCAGCCGCAGGGGACCACGGTAGTGATCAAGAAGGGAGCGACGACGACGCTGAACTTCGCCTTGCAGAAGGTCTAGTTCAGCCCGGCGGGAGGGGGCCGGACCCGGCGGTGTCACCGCCCGGCCCCTCCCGCGTGCCGCCCCGTCGCCGTGACAGGCGCGGGACATCCCCATCACCCGGTCACCTCAGTTTCGGGAGAAACTCCTTGCCCAGAACCCGTCCCCGTCGGAGCGGTGGAGGCGGAGGCCGAGCGGCCACCGCCGTCGTCGGACTCCTGTCCGCGGCACTTGCCGTCATAGGACTCCAACTGCCCACCGCCACGGCCGCGTCCGCCGCGTCCTCCGGCAACGCCACGACTGTCCGGCAGTGCGCGGACCCCAAGCCCGGACATGTCACCTGCCTGTCGTTGCACCGCACCGACGTGGCCGCACGCCGCGGTGTCCAGGCGGCGTCCGCGACGCCGGCCGGCATCGGTGCCATCGACCTGCGCAACGCCTACGCGCTGCCGGCGGACGGCGGCGCCGGACAGACCGTCGCCATCGTGGACGCCTACGACGACCCGACCGCCGAGGCCGACCTCGCGGTCTACCGCCAGCAGTACGGCCTGCCCGCGTGCACCATGGCCAACGGCTGCTTCACCAAGGTCGACCAGCGCGGCGGCACCCGTTACCCGTCCCCCGACGCGAGCTGGGCCGGCGAGATATCCCTCGACCTCGACATGGTGTCCGCCGCCGCCCCCAACGCCCACATCCTGCTGGTCGAAGCGGACAGCACGGGCTTCGCCGACATGGGTGCCGCGGTGGACGAGGCCGTCGCGCTCGGCGCGAAGTACGTCTCCAACTCGTACGGCACCGGGTACAACAGCACACCGGGCACCGGCGAGGACCCGGCCGAGGCGACCCAGTTCGACCCGCACTACAACCACCCGGGCGTGGCCATGGTCGCCTCCAGCGGTGACAGCGGCTACGGGGTGGGCTACCCGGCCTCCTCGCAGTACGTCACCGCGGTCGGCGGCACGAGCCTCGTCCGGGACTCCAGCGCGCGCGGCTGGTCCGAGTCCATCTGGAGCGGCGCGGGCAGCGGCTGCTCGCTGTACGAGACGAAGCCGGCCTGGCAGGACGACAGCGGCTGCGCCAAGCGCACGGTCGCCGATGTCGCGGCGGTCGCGGACCCGGCGACCGGTGTCGCGGTCTACGACTCCTACCGGCAGGGCGGCTGGACGATGTTCGGCGGCACCAGTGCCGCCGCGCCCATCATCGCGGGTGTGTACGCCGCCGCCGGTACCCCGGTGAAGGACACGAATCCGGCGAGCTACCCGTACGCCAACCCGGGACACCTCAACGACGTGACCGCCGGTCGCAACGGCACGTGTTCGCCGGCATACCTGTGCACGGCCGGGGCCGGTTACGACGGCCCGACCGGGCTCGGCACGCCGAACGGCGTCGACGCGTTCACCACGGGTCCGCACGGCGTGGTCACCGGCACCGTCACCGACGCCTCGACGAAGGCTCCGCTGGCAGGTGCGACGGTGAAGGTCGGCGACTCGACGGCCCTGACCGACGCCTCCGGTCACTACCACGCATCGGCGTCGGTGGGCACGTACGACGCGACGGCTTCGGCCTACGGATACGCGGACAAGACGGTCAAGGGGGTCACCGTCACGGACGGCGGCTCGGTGACCGAGGACTTCGCACTCGACACGGTCCCGTCGTCGACCGTGTCCGGCAAGGTCACCGACGGCTCGGGCCACCCCTGGCCGCTGTACGCGACCATCACCGCCACCGGCGTGCCCGGCGGGGCGGTCCACACCGACCCGTACACCGGCCGCTACAGCCTGAAACTGCCGCAGGGCCAGACGTACACGCTCAACGTCAGCGCCAACTACCCGGGCTACGAAGCGGTGACGAAGAAGGTGACGGTCGGCACGTCGGACACGACCGCCGACCTGAGCGTCCCGGTCGACCCCTACGACTGCGTCGCAGCCGGATACGCGGTCCACAACACGGGCACGACGCAGACCTTCGACGGGACGTCGGCGCCGGACGGCTGGACCCTGGACAACACGTCCGCGGGCGGATGGGCGTTCAACGATCCGCAGCTTCCGTGGTGGTCGTACAGCACGGGCAACCACACGGGCGGCAGCGGCGGCTTCGCCGTCACCGACACCCGCACCATGAACTCCCAGCACCCGGCGGACATGTCGCTGGTCTCCCCGGTGACCGACTTCTCCGGCGCCGCGCACCCGGACCTGACGTTCAGCACCGACCTGTCGGTGCAGAGCGGACCCATCGCGGACGTCGAGGTCACCACCGACGGCGGTACCACCTGGAAGCCCGCCTGGTCCCGCGGGAACGACCTGCGCGGCCCGGCGCACGTCGACGTCCCCCTGCCGATGGCCGCTCACCAGTCGGCCGTGCAGGTGCGGTTCCACTTCAGCAGCCATCTGCTGAACGCATGGTGGCAGGTGGACGACGTCCACCTCGGCGACCGCAGCTGCGACCCGGTCCCGGGCGGCCTGGTGGCCGGAACGGTCACCGACGCCAACACCGACCAGCCCGTCCTCGGCGCGACCGTCACCAGCGCCGACAAGCCGGCCGAGCACACGATGACCGCCGCGACCCAGGACGACCCGAACCTGTCCGACGGTTTCTACTGGATGTTCTCGTCGCTGACCGGCACGCACGACTTCACGGCGGAGCGCAGGCACTACACCTCGGCCACCGCTCATGTCGACGTGGCGGCGGACGCGGTGACCCGGACGCCGTTCACCCTCAAGGCCGGCCGGATCACGGTCACCCCGGGCAAGGCCGACCTGAGCGTGCCCTGGCAGGGCAAGGCGGCTCAGACCGTCACCGTGAAGAACACCGGCAGCGCACCGGCCAAGGTGACGTTCGGCGAGCATGTCGGCGGTGTGACACCGCTGACCGCGCACGGCGCGCCCACCACGCGGATCAAGGGCTCGTACTCGCCGCTGCGCCTGCTCGGCAAGGGTGCTGCGAACCGGATGGCGAGCGCTGCCGCACCGCACGGCGCGATACCGGCCGACGCCCCGTGGACCCCCATCGCGGACTACCTGCCGGGACAGGTCCTGGACAACGCCGCCGTCGCGCTCGGCGGCAAGATCTACTCGGCCTTCGGCGTCTCCGGCGCCGACTTCTACCACGGCATGTACGTCTACGACCCGACCGCGGGCAGCTGGTCGCGGCAGGCGGGCCCCGCGGACGGGCGCGAGGCACCGGCGATGGCCGTCCTGAACGGGAAGATCTACGCGACGGGCGGCTGGGGCGACACCGGGGCCCCGGACACCAGGACCGAGGTCTACGACCCGGCGGCCAACGTCTGGACGACCGCCGCGGCGAACCCGGGCCCGCTCGCGGGCTCCGGTGTCGCGGTCCTCGACGGCAAGATGTACGTCGTCGGCGGCTGCGATGACGCGCACTGCGGTGCCACGGACGTCATGGCGTACGACCCGGCCACCGACTCGTGGAGCCGCCACGCCGACTACCCCGAGGCGGTCAGCTGGGAGGCGTGCGGCGCGCTGTACGGCGAGTTGTACTGCGCCGGCGGCACCGGGCCCGGCGGCGAGACAAGCCACGCGTACGTCTACGACCCGGCGGCCGACTCCTGGTCGCGGGCGGCCGATCTGCCCATCGACCTCTACGGGTCCGGGTACACGACGGCGGAGGGTCGGTTGCTGGTCTCCGGCGGCGTCACCCAGAACAACACGGCGATCACCAACCAGGGCTTCAGCTACGACCCCTCCGGCGACACCTGGACGCCCATGGCTAACTCGAACAACGCGACCTACCGCGGCGCCAGCGCGTGCGGGTTCTACAAGGTCGGCGGTTTCGGCACGGACGAGTTTGGCACCGTCGGTATCAGGGCCGGTGCCGAGGTGCTGCCGGGCGTGTCCGACTGCGGTGACGGAAACGACGTGAGCTGGCTCGCGGCGAATCCGAAGACGGTCACGGTCGCTCCGGGTGCCAGCGCCACGGTCACCGTGTCGGTCGACGCGAGTGCCCCGGACATCACACAACCGGGCACGTACACGGCGAAGTTCGCGATCGGCACGGACACCCCGTACTCGACGCCGGTTCTGCCCGTGTCGATGACGGTTGCCCCGCCGAAGACCTGGGGCAAGATCACCGGCGTCGTCACCGGGCCGGCGGGTCCGCTGCCTGGCGCGGTGGTCCAGATCACCACGTCGGGGGCGCACTACACGCTCGTCACCGACGCGAGCGGCCACTACCAGCTGTGGGCCGATGCCCGGGACCCGTTGCAGGTGATCTGCGCGGACGACGGCTATCAGTCGCAGATGGCGACGGCAAAGATCAGAAAGGGAGCGACCACGACGCTGAACTTCGCCTTGCAGAAGGTCTAGTCACGGCTGACTGAGAGGGCCCGGGCGATGTCATCGCCCGGGCCCTCTTGCGCGGCGCCCCGTCGGGGGCGATCCGGACGAGTCCGGGACTTCAGCGGGTCCTCGTGAGAACCCGGGCGTTCACGCCCGGAGGGGCTTTCCGTTCGGATCGTGCCGGGGCCGCAGGCGCAGTCGCCGCTGCTGGTAGGCACTCGGGAAGCCGTACCTGCGTCGAGTTTCAGCGCCTCGGCTCTCAATTGAGCAATGGAGGCATGATGTCACTCCTCGATGACGGCGGGCCGATCTTCGCCCAGATCGCCGCCGAGCTGGCGAACCAGATCGCCGACGGCACGGTGGGCGAGGGAGAACGAGTCGCGTCCAGCAACGAACTCGCGGCGTTCTACCGGGTCAATCCGGTCACGGCGGCGCGCAGCCTCACCGTGCTCTCGGACGAGGGTCTGGTGGAGAAGCGGCGAGGCGTCGGCATGTTCGTCGCGAAGGGCGCACGGGACCGGCTGGTGCATGCCCGGCGGCGCCGCTTCGCCGAGCGCTACGTACGTCCGCTGGCGGTCGAGGCGGCAGGGGTGGGGATCGGGCGGGACGAGCTGCTCGGGCTGGTGCGCGAGGAGCTGGCCTCGGTCGAGGTGACCACGGGAGGAGCGGCATGATCGCGGCGATCTCGGTAGCCGGACTCGAGCGCCGTTACCGCGACCACCAGGCGCTGACCGATGTCACCTTCGAGATCGGCACGCCGTGCATCGCCGGACTGCTGGGCCGCAACGGCGCTGGGAAGACCACGCTGCTGCGCATCCTGGCCGGCCAGGAGTTCGCCACCTCCGGGCGCGTGCACGTGTTCGGGGCCGGGCCGCTGGAGAGCGACGCGGTGCTGCGCCGGATGATCCTGTCACTCGACACCCCCCTCGGGTATGGCGGACTCCCGGGCGAGCGTGACCAGGCGGGCGGCGCCGACAAGGTCGGCGGCGCCGGCCAGACCGCGCTCCAGCACCTCGGAGGGATCGCCTCCGCCTGCGGTGCGCACGGCGTCGGCGAAGTGGTGCATGTCCTTCTCCATGAGCAGGTGGACGTGCTCGGCCAGCTCCAGGGTGATGTCGCGTCCGAGGGATCGCAGTGCCGCGCTGCCGCCGCTGCTGGTGCCGATCACGTCGATCAGCGCGGGCAGGTTCAGCCCGACCTGCGATGCCAGACCGAGGACGTCCTCGATGTTCTTCATGTTGGTGATGGTCAACGCGTTGTTGAAGAGCTTGGTGAACTGCCCCGCGCCGACCGGGCCCATCAGCACGACGGTGTCGCTGAAGGTGTCGAACACCGGGTGGGCCCTCTTGAACGCGTCCTGGGATCCTCCGGTGAAGGTGGTCAGGGTGCGGGCACGGGCACCGGGGCTGCCGCCGCTGACGGGAGCGTCGAGGTAGACACCGCCCGCCTGCGCCACGTGATCGGCGATGCGGGCCGCCTCGGTGGGGTCGCCGGTGCCATGGTTGACGATGATCGTTCCGGGTGCGATAGAGGCCAGTAGCCCTTGGCCGTCCAGAATGTTCCAGATGTCCGCGTCGTCACGCAGGCACAGTCCGATCAGTTCGGCGGTCGCGCCCAGGTCCGCCACGGTGCCATGAACGGTGTGCGGGACCCTCTCCACCGCCGAGAGCGAAGCCGGGTGTCGCGCCCAGACGTGCAGGTCGAAGCCGTGCTCGCCGATGGCTTCTGCCATGGGTCCGCCCTGGTCGCCAAGACCGATGAAACCGACCCTGGCTGTCGTCGCTGTGATGTCCATGTCTTTTCGTTGTTCTTTCCATGGTTCGAGTGGGGAAAGGGAGGCCGGGGCTCTTTGGCGGTTCAGCTGACGATGCTGTCGGCCAGCTCCCACAGCCGCGCGGCGTTGTCCGGGTCCAGCGCGTAGGCGGCGACGCCGGGGACGCCGTATTCGGTGGGCCGGGCGTGGACGACGGGCGCCGCGTTGACGTCCTCGAAGTAGCGGCCGCCGACGCCCTCGATTCCCGGGTGAGCGGCGAGGAACACGCTGGTCGCGGCTCCCTGCTCGATCGTCTTGCGGAAGGGCTCCGGCGTCCGCAGGCCTCCGGTGTGCCGCTGGAGATTGGTGGCGATCGCACCGGGGTGCAGGGAGTTCGCCGTGATGCCGTCGCCGGACCAGCGGCGCTGTGCCTCCACGGCCAGGAGGATGTCGGCGGTCTTGGACTGGCCGTATGCGACGAGCGCGTCGTACGGGCGGAAGCGGAAGTCGATGTCGTCGAAGACGACGGGAGAGAAGAGGTGGCCGTTGGAGGAGACCGAGACCAGGCGCGCACCGTCGGCCGCGGCGAGGGCGCGGTGCAGCCCCAGGGCCAGGGCGAAGTGCCCCAGGTAGTTGGTGGCGAACTGCTGCTCATGGCCGGCGATGCCGCGCTCGAGCTCCGGCGGCATCATGATGCCGGCGTTGTTGATCAGCATGTGCAGGGGACCGTGCCAGGCGGCAGTGAACGCCCGCACCGAGTCCAGGTCGCCCACGTCCAGGCGGGCGACGTGGATCGCGTCGTTCCCGGTGGCCTTGCGCAGCTCGGCCGCGACCTGCTCACCGGCTTCCGGGCGGCGGACGGCGAGCGTGACCTCGGCGCCGTGGGCCGCCAGGGCGCGGGCGGTCTCGACGCCGATGCCCGAGTTGGCCCCCGTGACGACCGCCCGCCTGCCGGACAGGTCGACGTCTTCGATCACCTCCGAGGCGGTACTGCTGCGATCGAACGAGGTTGTGAAGAGCTGGGACATGTGAGGCGTTCCTTCGGTTGTGCTGACTGTGCCGTCAGACTGCGGCGAACGCCGTGGCGGGGACCAGGACGGGTTGAGACTGGGACCGACAGGGCCACCCAGGAGCCCCGGACGCGCCCGTACGCTGGGAACATGGCAGCCACCCGAGACGCCAACGCCCTGGGGCGGTATCTCCGCGCCCGCAGAGAACTGGTCCAGCCCGATCAAGCGCGGGATCAGGGCAACCGGCGTGTCCCGGGGCTGCGACGCGAGGAGGTCGCCTTCCTCGCCGGGATCAGCTCCGACTACTACAACCGGCTGGAGCAGGGCCGCGACAGGAACCCCTCTGAGCAGGTCCTGCGCAGCATCGCCCGCGCCCTGCAACTGGACGAGGAGGCGACGGCCTACCTGCTGGAGCTGGCCGCACCGAAGAGTCCACGGCGCAAAAGGCCCCGAAGGTCGGAGAGGGTCGGCGACGGCATCCGCACGCTCATCGACTCCTGGCCGCTCACCCCGGCGTACGTCCACGGCAAGTACATGGACATCCTGGCCGCCAACAGCCTCGCCGTCGCGCTCTCACCGTTCAACGCCCCCGGGCACAACAGCATGCTGGTGGCGTTCCTCGAGCCGGAGATGCGGGAGGTCCATCAGGACTGGGAGGACATGACCGCTCGGATCGTCCCGTACCTGCGCTCGGTCGCGGGTGCGGACATCGAGGACCCGCGTCTTGTCGAGATCGTCGGAGAGCTCTCCCTGCGCAGCGAGCGCTTCCGGACTCTCTGGGCCCGGCAGGACGTGAAGCACAAGTCCACGGGCGTGAGCCTGCTCCACCACCCCCAGGCCGGCCCCCTGGAACTGCAATACGAAAAACTCCTGGTGCCTGGCACTGACGGGCAAACGCTGATCACCTACCACGCACAGCCGGGCAGCGCCTCCGAAGAACGCCTGCGCCTGCTCGCCAGTATGAACGCCCCTGACGACGCCGGCGGCCGCCGGGGCGAGGCCGGCCAGTCCCGAACGCCCGGCCACACCGTGCCCTGACCGGGCGGGCCTCCTCGGCTCAGCGGAACTCGTGAATGACCTGGATTCTGCCGACGCTGTGCGCGTTGAACTCCTCCAGGTCCTCAGCCGGTACCCACAGCTCGAGGATCGTTTGTCCGCCCGCCTGCTGAACCGGATACCTGCGCAGGAACTCCGACTCGACCTCGAACCGGGTGACGAAGCCGGCGCCGTCGTGCTTGACGTTCCAGTCCCGCGCGATCCTGACGGCGTAGTCCTCGTCCAGGACCGGGTAGAAGATCGGCTGCTCGGGCAACCGGGGCGGCCACGCACGCCGGTCCAGCTCCCGCACCAGCTCCAGTTCCTTGGGACCGGTAGGACGCCACAGAGTCGTCGTCGCGTGTCGGCTGTTCACAGAATCGCTCCCTGGACGCGGCAACCGCCTGTGCGGCCGGCGGGGAGGCCGACGCTACTGGCAGTTCCCGTACAGCGGCTACAGGGTTTCGACCCACGCTCGCTCCACGGCATGGGCCGGGGACAGCGGGCGGGACAGCGCCCGGCGGGATTGTAACAATCCCGTGTGCAAAGGGAGTTGGGGGCGGCGCGCCCGGAGAACCATGGGACTCCTGTGCGTCCGGGAGGTTACCGTGGGGTGCTTGCGCGACGCCACTGACCACGGGGGCCCCTGGCGTCGCAGTGCTCTTTCCCCCCACTGGCAATGGGCTCCCGGGGAAGACTGACTGCAGTGAACCATCCGATAACCGCACGTCGCCGTGGGTTAGCCCGCGCGGCGGTGGCACTTGCCACCGTCGGCATCCTCTCTTTCGGCGGCCTGCCGCACCTGCAGGGCACGGCGGACGCGGCGGTGAAGGCGCAGCGCTGTGACGAGATGTTCAAGCTGAGAGGCAACCCGACGGATCCCAGCAAGTTACCGTGGGCGAACGGTGCTGCGATCCGGCCGGAGGCCGACTGGGACTCCTACGAGTACCCGAACCAGCGCAAGGCCATGGACGGCCTGACCCTGCCGGACGATCCGGCGGAGCGGGACAAGATCCTCGACAAGCTCGACAAGCCCTACAAGCAGTACAAGGAGGGCACCCCCGAACGCGTTTACGCCACCTACAAGGACTACTTGACGCGCAACGGCGGCACGGACGCCAAATACGGCGGCTTCAAGAACTGGCTGAACGAGGCGTACATCGAGGTCTACGGGCGCAACCCGCGCGGCAACGCGTTCCACGGGAAGGTCGTCAAGGATCTCGGACTGATCGGACCGGACTGGATCTGTGAGGAGACAGTCAAGGTCACCGACCCGGAGACCGGCAAGACCTATGAGCGCCGGTTCGACGCCTTCAACCGGAAGACCAAAGAGGCCGTAGAGATCAAGTCCGGTGGCAATCACGACGGTGAGCAGGCCCCGAAGGACCGGGCGTTCCTGAAGGACCCCACGTACAAGGACTACAAGCTCCGGTACGCGTTCGGTCAGACACAGTCCGGGGACACCGCCCGGTACACGAACGGCCTCAAACAGCTCGCCGGGCCGGGCCGGGTGACGACGTACGAGCACACGTCGACTCCGGAGGCGGAGTTCAAACCGGGCAAGTACACCGCCCAGGACACCTTGAAGAGCATCGGCCGTAGTTCCGATGTCATCCGGCAGTCCCCGCCGACACCGGCGGACATGAAGCGGCAGATGGACCGCATCCGTCTGAACGACCCCACCGGCATGCGTGTCCGCGGCCCCGGCGGTGTCGACTTCTCCACGCTCGAACTCCGGTATGTGGGCGCGCCGGTCAAGGGACAGGGCCTGAACTACTCGTTCACCGCGAAGAAGGTGGACGAGTCCGACGGCCTCGGCTACGGCGGCCAGGAGAAGGCCGAGCTGATCTCGGACAGCTTCTTCACCTGGCTCGCCCTGACGCCGGACAAGTTCTGGGTCAACCTCAACCCGGACCAGCCCGACAAGATCATGGACAAGTCGTTCGGCAAGACCGACGCCGGCCGTGTCCTGCTCCAGGCCGATCTGGAGATGAAGCACGACTACGCGAAGGACATGGATCCTCGCACCGGGATCGGCAAGGAGTTCTGGGCGAAGCTCCAGGCGGAGAACATCCCCTGCACCCACGGCGTACGGAACTGGATCGTCCCCAAGCCCGCCGTGGTGCGCGAGCAGGACGGCGGTGTGTACATCCTCGACGCGCCGCTGAAGGTCAACTCCGTGCCCCAGGACTTCAAGACCCCGAGTCCGAACGGCGAGTGCAACCTGACCGAGGCCCAGCACAAGCGGGTGCAGGAACTGCTCGACACGATGATCGTCCCGGACATCGAGGCGAAGGTGAACACCACCGCCAAGTACGCCGATCTGCGCCGCGTCTACAACGCGCGGGTCGCGGCCGAGTGGATCCGCCTGCAGGACGCGAAGACGCCGACGGACTACCACGCGATCATCAACAGCAACAAGGTGACCGACTGGCCGCTGCGCGGGCAGAACAAGTCCTGGACACCGGAGCAGACGTACAAGGAGTACCTGAAGTCCTTCACACGGGGCGACTACAGCTACCCGTGCCAGAAGGACGGCCGGAACGCCACCTGCGTCATGGGCGGCGTCGACTTCTCCAAGGCTCCGAAGCAGAACATCAGCAAGGCCCGGTTCACCTCCGAGCACAAGCACCTGCCCCGCACCACCGACATCTCCGTCAAGGCCATGACGGATGACGCCGAGAACAAGGGCCTGCTCGCCCTCGGCGGCAACACGGCAGTGCACAAGGGCGATGGCGGCGGTCAGACCCCGACGCCCACGCCGAGCCGGACGGGGACCCCGACGAGCCCGCCGTCCACGCCCCCGGCCGGCCATACTCCGAACCCCGGGCACTCCGGGCAGGGCGGCGGCGGGACCACCGCGCCGCCGAGCGACCAGAGCGGCGGAGGCGGACTGGCGAACACCGGCACGCAGATCGCCGGCATCGCGGGCGCGGCACTCGCGCTTCTCGCGGCCGGCGCAGGTCTGGTCCGGTGGCGTCGCCGCAGGACCACAGGCGCCGGGTAACACCGTCTGACGGCGACAAAGTCCAAAGCCTGAAGGGGCGCCTCAGAACAGTGGGCGCCCCTTCAGGTGTGCCGGAACAGTTCGGCCGAAAAGGCCGCGCGCCCCGAGCAGCAAGTGCTGTTCGCTCGGGGCGCGCGGTTGCGGGATCCCGCGGGGTTATGCGGTGTGGCCCTTGACGACGTGCAGGGTCACCGGGACCGCCGGTAGCCAGTACGGCGTGTCGCTGCGCAGGACCAAGGACGCCGTCCAGTCACCGGGCCGGCTGATGTCCCGTGCGTTCACCGTGACCGTGAACGACACCTTCTCACCGGGCCGCAGCGTCAGCCTGGTGGGGTTCGCGGACAGCCAGTCCACGTTCGCCTCGGTCTGGTCGTAACCCGGAAGCTGCTCCACGGTCGCGACAGGCACCGGGAAGCGGCTCTGGCTGCTGCCGCCCACCCGGTACATCCCGGGGGCGCCGCCGCCCCGGTAGACCGCGGTCGGGGTGTCGGGCAGGGCCGTCCAGCTGTCCTTGCCCGGATCGTAGGCGTAGCCCTCCGCGGTGAGGACCCTGTTCACGCCGACCCGCTTGAAACCGCCGGAGATCAGCAACTGCCCGTTGGCGGCGGTGTAGGCAGCGGTGGCGAGCCCCACGGGCATGGCGGCGATGGGCTGCCAGCTGTCGGAGGCCGGGTCGTAGACATAGGCGGCGTCCGTTTCGACGTACTCGTGGATGCCGCCCGCGCAGTACAGCTTGCCGCTGATGGCACCGCACGAGGCCCAGCTGATCGACTGCGGGTAGTCGGCGGCCTTGGACCACGAGCGTGAGTGCGGGTCGTAGACGGACACGGCGCTTCCGCACTCGGCGTTGGTGCATCCGCCGACCACGTACAGCCGCCCGTCGATCACCACGCTCGCCCCGCCGAAGCGTCCCTGCGGAATGCTCGGGCCCTTCGACCAGGTGTTGCTCGCCATGTCGTAGACCTGCATGGTGTCGCTGACCGTCTCCTGCGGGCCCCAGCCCCCCACGGTGTAGAGCCGGCCGTCGACGATGCCGTGCGCCGTGGCCTGCCGGGGTTCCGGCGCGGCGGCGCCGCGCTTCCAGGAGCCTGCCTGCGGGTCGTACATGTACAGGTCGGCGACGGGGCCGGTGCCGTCGAACCCGAGCGCGGAGTAGAGCTTGCCGTGATAGCTCTCCACGGCGTTGTCCATCACCGGTGCTGGGAGGTCGGGCAGCCCGCGCCAGGCGGTCCCGGGAGTCGCGGAACCGGGGCTGGTGCCGGTGCGTTCGCCGAGCCGGAGGGTAGCGGGAGCGGTGCCGGTGTTGCGCACGGTCACCTTCCGGACGGCCTTGCCGCCGGGGGAGGTGGTGATGTCGATCCCGGTGGTGCCGACCGACAGCTGCCCTGCCTTCAGGACGAACGAGCCCTTGACGGCCCGGTCCGCGGGGATCGTCAGGGTACGGGTGGCCGCGCGATAGGACGGCTTGGCGGCCGTGGCGGTGTGGCTGCCGCCGCCGGGGACGAACAGGCGGTAGAGGCCGTCGCCGACGAGCGGGTCGCCCGAGGTCGCCAGGGTCGGGGCAGCGGGACCGTGCGCGTCGGTGTGCACGGTGGCGCCGACCAGCCCTCGTCCGGTGTTGGCGTCGCTGACCGTGCCGGTGAGCATGCCACCGCGGACCGGGGTGAGAATCCGCTGGGCGATCGTCACGTCGTCGACGGCCCAGAGCATGCCCGGCCCGGTGAAGTGGAAGCGTGCCTGCACCGCGTGCTTGCCCGCGTACGCGGTCAAGGGGATCTCCACGCGGCCGTTCCCCCACAGCTGGTCCTGGTGCCACACCGTGGTCCAGGTCTTGCCCCCGTCATCGGTGACGTCAACGTCGCCGACCTGCTCGGCGGATCCCTCGTAGTCGGTGTTGAACGCCAGCTCCGGGTCGCCCGCTGCCCCGAAGTCGTACACGGGGGTGATCAGTTGGGTGTCGAATGGCTTGTCCCAGCCGGCGTGGTCGTTGTCGGCGACGGCGAAGCCGCCGGTGCCGCCCGTGTTGTTGCCTCGGCCACCCGGATCGTCGAACGCCCAACCGCCTGCGGTACCCGGGGCGTTGACGACCTGCCAGCCCTGCGGTGCACCGGCCGTGGAGTCGAAGGGCTGGTTCTCGAGAGTGTTCACCTTCAAGGTGTAGGCGGGGTTGCCACTGGCCCAGGTGTCCGCGGGCAGCGGCAGGTTCAGTGTCTGGTCGGCGCCCTTGACCGTCACGTGCCGTACCGCCGACTGGTAGTCGGGGTCGTCGGCGGCGATGCGCAGGGTGTAGGTGCTGTTCTCGGGCAGATCGAGGTGGTAGGCGCCCGTGTAGGCGTCGGACCACACGGGGGCGCCCGGCACTCCGTCCACGGTGATCTTCGCGTGGAGCGGCCAGCCGTGGCCCGATCCGTCGGTGACGGTGCCCGACACACGGTGGGTGGCCAGCTTGCGCAGCGTGAACGTGCGGGTGACGACTGCGCCGTCGGCGACATCGACGCCCGAGGCCTGCTCCGGTGCGTAGCCGTAGGCCGCGACACGGACGTCGTGGCTGCCGACCGGCAGCGGCAGGCTGTAGTGGCCCTTCCCGTCGGTGGTTGTGCTGGAGATGCCGGCCGTCACCGAGGCAGCCGCCACCGGTGCGCCGCTCGCGTCGACGACCGTTCCCGAAAGAGTGCCGTGCGGGCCCATCCGGAAGGCCGCCAGACCGCCAGGGGTGCCGAGGCCGGTGGGTCCGTCGTAGCCCGGGCCTGCGGTGCACAGATACGCCGGGGAACACCGGCCGTTGGAGCCCGTGGTCACGTCATGGAGAGCCGAGCCGCCGGAGGCGTACGGGTAGATGTTGGGGTAGGTGCCCGCGACGGGAGTGCCGGCGTCGGCGTAGACGCCCGTGATGATCGGCGCCGAGGCGCTGGTCCCGCCGGCCACGCCCCAGCCGCCGGAGCCGCCGTAGCTGTCGTAGACCGCGACACCCGTGGCCGGGTCGGCCACCGCGGAGACATCGGCGACGGTGCGACCGGGGCAGCCGGAGTCCTGTTGGAAGGCGGGCTTGGGCTCGTACAGGGAGCAGCCGGAACCGGTGCCGCTGCCGTCGTGGCTCCATACCGACTCGGACCAGCCGCGGGTGCTGCCGGCGTCCCGGGTGAGTGTGGTGCCGCCGACCGCTGTGACCCGGGGCGATGCCGCGGGATAGGCGACGCCGTAGCGGGAGTCGCCGGACGAGGCGACGATCGCCACGCCCGGGTGGTCGTAGTGCACGTCGGCCGCGGACTCGCCGGGGTCTTCGGGGAAGTACGCGTAGTTGGAGCCGTAGGAGTTGGAGACGTAACCCGCACCGAGCGCCACGGCCTGGTCCACGGCGGCGCCCAGATCGTCGATGCCGGCGTTGTCAGCTTCCACCAGCAGGATCCGGGCGTTCGGGGCGACGGCGGAGATCATGTCCAGGTCGAGGGAGATCTCGGTGGCCCAGCCCGGGTCGGCCGACGGGTAGGCGGTTCCGCCGCGCTGGTCGACCTTGGTGAAGCAGCCGTTGGCGGTGGTGCAGGCGGGCAGTCCGTACTGTGCGCGGTAGACGGCGAGATCTGCTTCGGCGTTCGGGTTGTCGAAGGCGTCGACGATGGCGATCGTCTTGCCTGCCCCGCCGTCGCCGGGAAGACCGTAGGCGTCGCGCAGATCGGTCGGCCCGAAGCCCTGCGGGGCGTCCGCAGCGGTCCGCAGCCCCTTTCGCGCCTGGACGTCGGTGCGACGCAGGCCGAAACAGGTGAACTCGTGCGGCTTGGGCGGCCCGCAGAACGGCTCGACGTGTCCCGGCAGCGAGGTGGCGAACGCTGAACGAGTCGTCGTCTCCTCTGGGGTGGCCTGGGCGGGGCCCTGTACGCCGAGCGCCGCCAGGATGGCGGCGCTCAGCAGCCCGACACCGACGGACAGACGTCTCCGCCGGTGGGGGAGGGGTCTCCGATATATGGACAAAACACAGCTCCCGTGGACATCCGGATGGTGACGACCGATGCCGCCCCTGGACAAGTGAGTTGCTGGAAACTCCGGAAAAGTTCACGGTCCGGTCGCAGAACTTTTCGGCCGTTTTCCAGGAATGCCTTTTGTGCCTTTTTGACCGGTATGGTCGACCGGGTGACCCGTGATCGACGTCGATGAGCGAAGGGTGCGGGCACCGGTAGGCGGAGCGGGACGGACATACGGAAGGGCACGAGGAGATGCAGATCGATCTGAAGGGCCGCACGGCGCTGGTCACCGGCTCGACGCAGGGCATCGGTGCGGCGATCGCGGCCGGGCTGACCCGTGCCGGGGCCCGGGTGGGGGTCAACGGCCGCACCCCGCAGCGGGTGGAGGACAGCGTCGCGCGACTGGCACAGGAGGTGGCCGCGGCCGACTTGGTGCCGATCGTCGCTGACGTCACGACCGAGGAGGGCGCACGTCTGACGCTGGAACAGTTGCCGCAGGTGGACATCCTCGTCAACAACCTCGGGATCTTCGGCGCCGAGGAGCCGCTGGAGATCACGGATGAGGAGTGGCGGCGCTACTTCGAGGTGAACGTGCTGGCCGCGGTGCGGCTGACCCGCCTGTATCTGCCGGGCATGATGCGACGGGGGTGGGGGCGTGTCCAGTACATGGCCAGCGAGTCGGCGGTCGTCATCCCCGCGGAGATGATCCACTACGGCATGTCCAAGACGGCGCTGCTCGCCGTGGGTCGGGGGTTCGCCAAGCGGGCCGCCGGCTCGGGCGTCACGGTGAACTCCGTGATCGCGGGTCCCACCCACACCGGAGGCGTCGAGGACTTCGTCCGCGAACTCGTCGGCAGCGAGCTGCCCTGGGAAGAGGCGGAGCGGGTCTTCATGCGCAAGCACCGGCCGCAGTCACTGCTGCAGCGGCTGATCGAACCGGAGGAGATCGCCCACATGGTCGTCTACCTCAGCTCCGACCAGGCCTCGGCCACCACCGGAGGCGCACTGCGGGTGGACGGCGGATGCGTCGACTCCATCCTTCCCTGACCGATCCGTCCATGCGGCCGCAGGGCCGATGGCGTTGCGGCGGCGGTGGTGACGGCCACATCGCCGTTATTTGATTGAACGATCCACAAAAGCTACAGTGGGGTCATGGCACGTAATCGGGAGTTCGACGTCGACGAGGCGGTCGACCGTGCGATGGATCTGTTCTGGCGCCGCGGCTATGCCGCGACGTCGTTGCAGGACCTGCTCGGGGAACTGTCGATCGGCAGCGGAAGCCTGTACGCGGCGTTCGGCTCGAAGGACAAGCTCTATGCCCGCGCGCTGGAGCGCTACTGCTCGCTGCAGGCGGGCGGCATCGCGGAGCGTCTGGAGGGCGCCACCGAAGTGAGGCCCGCTGTGCGCGAGGTGCTGGTGGAGATGGCCGAGGCCGATCTCGCCGACCCCGAGCGCGGATGCCTGGTGGTCAACGCCGCCACGGAGCGCGGGGGTGATCCGGCCACGGTGGACCGGGTCGCGGCCGCCATGCGGGTGCTCGAATCGGCTCTTGCCGGCGCTCTGGAGAGGGCGAAGGCCCGGGGTGAGCTGTCGCCCGACAAGAACCCGGTGGAGCTCGCCCGCTTCTTGACCACCTTCGTCCAGGGCCTACGGGTGGTCGGTCAGGCCCAGCTGGGCCGGGCGTTCGTCGAGGGCGCCGTGTCGACGGCCCTGCGCGCCCTGGACTGATCGGCGCCAGGTCCGGCCGGGCGTGGCGACGCTTCGGTGGCGCCGCGGGATGGTCTCGCACACCCTCATTGTGTATCAATCAATCCAGAAAAGAGGATCATCATGGAACTGCACCTCAAGGACAAGGTCGCCATCGTCACCGGGGCCAGCAAGGGCATCGGTCTGGCCATCGTCGAAGCGCTGAGCCGCGAGGGTGCCCACGTAGTCGCCGGCAGCCGGAGCTCGACGCCCGAGCTCGACACCCTCCGGGACAAGTACGACGTCACCGTCGTGCCCGTCGACCTCTCCACGGCGGACGGAGCGGACAGGCTCGTCGAACGGGCCGTGGACCGGCACGGCAGGCTCGACATCCTGGTCAACAACCTGGGCGCGGGCAGTCCTCGCCCCAGCTTCCTCGAGCTGGACGACTCCGAGTGGCAGCGCATCTTCGACCTCACCTTCTTCAGCGCCGTACGCGCCGGCCGCGCGGCCCTGCCTCATCTGCTGGAGTCGGAGGGCGCCGCCATCGTCAACATCAGCTCCATCAACGCCCGGCTGCCCTTCCCCATGGTCGTGGACTACTCCGCGGCCAAGGCGGCACTGACCAGCCTGACCAAGTCGCTCTCGGAGGAGTTCGCACCGCGCGGCGTACGGGTCAACGCGATCGCCCCCGGCCCTGTCCGCACCCCCTTCTGGACCGCGCCCGGCGGCTTCGCGGACGTCACCGCGGCGGCCGCCGGCACCACGGCGCAGGAGGCCATCGACGTGGTCGTGCCGCAGAGCATGGGCATCTCGACCGGACGGGTCACCGAGCCGCACGAGGTCGCCGACTTGGCGCTCTTCCTGGCCTCGCCGGTCGCAGGCAACATCACCGGTGCCGAGTTCGTCATCGACGGCGGTCAGATCAAGACCACCTGAAGTCGGCCTCGCATCGCCCGGACTGTTCTCTGACTTGCGACTTGTGCTTCCGAAGCCGCCCGGCCGGTGAAAGCCGCGCGGCGCCCGAAGTCCTGGTGACCGGTCCGGTGCTTGGTGACCGGACCGGCTCGGCGTCGTGCCGGAAGGTCGTTGCCGTTGCCCGACAAGCCGCGGAGCACGGTGCCGTCCTGGGATCGGGATGCCGGCCGCGGGCTGGGACACCGCCGTGGAGCCGAACCCCCTTCAGGCGATCGTGCCGTGCGGCATGGCGGCGGGGGTGGGGGCGGGGCGCGGTTTCGGCGCGACGACGGGCGAGAAACCCTTGAACCGGTCGTCGAAGTCGATGCTCATGCTGAACCGGTCGACGGGCCGGTGAGTTCGGCGGTCTCAGCTTCGAGCTGTGTGCTGTCGGCCGCATCGCGGGCGAGGAGCCAGGGCGAGAACGTCTCGACGTCGATGACGTTCCGTACGAGATCGAACCTGTAGAGGCGGATCATGTCGGCGCCGCCGTAGTACCGGTCCTGGTAGTTGGTGATGTGGAGGTGGACGTCATTGTCGGCGTCGTTGGCCAGTACGGTGCGCCCGGGCGGCCGGAAGTGCCCGCCCAGCCCGAGGAAGATCTGGTCGTTGCCGCTGATGAGGCCGTCCCACAGGCGCCGGCCGTTGTCGGAGAGATGGGCCCCGCCGTCGCCCGCGGCCCAGACCAGGTTGTGGGTGGTGAGGATCGTGGGCAGCGTGGGATGGGCGTCGAGCACGCCCTGGGCCCAGCGCAGGCCGGAGTCGGAGACCCGCCAGTCCAGGGTGAGGATCAACCACCGGGGGCCGCCCGCGGTCAGCACGTGGTAGCTGATGTAGCTGTCCGGCGACGCCCCGCCGAAGGTGGGCATCGAGGCGAAGCGGTGGGGGCCGAAGGCGTGAAGATACGGACTGTCCCCGCGCTGGTCGTCACCGGAGCTGATGTCGTGATTGCCGGCCAGAACGCTGTAGGGGACCTTGCCGTCGAGGGCATCGAAGGTGCCGGCGGCGAGCGTGATCTCCTCGCGCGACCCGTGCTCGGTGATGTCGCCGAGATGTGCCATGAAGGCGATGTCGGCCTCCTCGCGCTGGGACACCAGATATCTGAAAGTCGCCCGGACAGGTTCCGGGTCGGCGCCGTCGGCGTCGAACAGATACTGGGTGTCCGGCAGAACCGCGAGAGTGAAGCGAGGCGAAGAGGGGTCGTACCGGCTTTCCGCCGCAGTCGACGTGGGAGCGTGAACGGGGGCGGCGCTCGTGACAAGGGCACCATCGGCCGCGCCGACGACGGGTCTGGTCACCGCGGCCTGCAACAGCGGCCGTCTGTCAGGGCGGTTGGAGTCCGCTGCGCTCATGCCTGCTCCTGAGCATTTTGTGAGGGACCAGTGGTTTGCCCTGTCGTGAAGGGCCTTGACCGCTTCGAGACGGTGAGCTGAACGGCGCCCAACGCGCCGATAGCGGTACGCGAAGGGCGCTTGGACTGGTGGGCCGACTGCGCCAGGCTCGGTGCGCCGGCGGCGGCCGATTCCGGCCGGGCGTCGGGTGACGTCACAGTCCCGTGCCGCTCTGCACCGCCCCGCTGCCGGCCTGGCCCGCGGGGACCAGTTACGTCGATGGATCGCCCCGGCGACCAGTTACGGCGGACAACTGCCCCGGCGACCAGCCCCGTCGGACAACGGCTCTGGCGGCCGGCTACGGCAGACAACCGCCCCGGTGATCAGCCATGTCGGACAACTGCCCTTGCGACGCCGGGCCGGACCTGACCGCGGCAGGAGCCTGAACGCCTGATGGCATGTTCGGGTCAAATCTGTCAAACTTCCGGATGCCGTCGTCCCAACCCCAGTGGGCGACGGCGAAATCTCACCAGCGATCTCGTAAGCGATGCGCGCAATCCGCGGCCGCCCACGGCGCACCCAAGCCCCCTGGGCGGCCTCCGAGCAAGCCGGAAACCCGGCCGCTTCAAAGGAGTTTCGTGTGAGACGAACCCCCCACAAGACCCTCGCGGCGAGCGTACTTGCCGCCGTCGCGTCGGTCGCCTTCGCGCTTCCCGCCACACCGGCGGCAGCCGCGCAGCCCACGACCAGTACTCGGGTCGCCGACTGCACCCCGGCACAGGTGGTCAGCAACGGCGGCTTCGAGAACGGGACTTCGCCCTGGAGCCAGTCGTCGGCCGGCGTGATCACCAATCGTGCCGGCCAGACCGCCCATGGCGGCACCAGCTTCGCCTGGCTGGACGGGGTCGGCGGCACGCACACCGACACCCTCACCCAGTCCGTCACGATCCCGGCCGGGTGCAGCAGCGCCACCCTCACCTTCTGGCTGCACATCGACACCGCCGAGACGACCTCCTCCGTCGCCTACGACAAGCTGACGGCGAAGATCGGCAGCACCACGCTGGCGACGTACTCGAACCTCAACAAGAACACCGGTTATGTGCAGAAGTCGTTCGACGTGTCGGCGTTCGCGGGCCAGACGGTGAGCCTCGGCTTCACCGGTACCGAGGACTCCAGCCTGCAGACGAGCTTCGTCGTCGACGATGTCGCACTCAACACCTCCGGCGGCACGACCCCGCCGGCGGACTCCACGCGCACCCCGGCGGCGCCCTCGTACACGGTCAGCCTCAGCAGCAACAGCACCGGAACCGTCTGGACCGGCCACGAGAGCGCGACCTTCACCAACGTCTCCTCCACCGCGCTGAGCGAGGTGTACCTGAGGCTCTGGGACAACTACCACGGCACCTGCTCCGCCATGCCGATCTCGGTCAGCAACGTCACCGGCGGCAGCGCGGGCGCCCTGTCCGTCAACTGCACAGCTCTCAAGGTCGATCTGCCCAGTCCACTGGCTCAGGGGCAGACGGCCACGATCGGCTTCGACCTGGGCATCACCGTCCCCAGCGGCGCCGACCGGTTCGGGTACGACGGGGCCTTCAGCTTCATCGGCAACGCGCTGCCCGTTCTCGCGGTCAGGGACGCGGCGGGCTGGCACCTCGACCCGTACACCAACAACGGTGAGTCGTTCTACTCGCTGGCCGCCGATTTCAAGGTGACCCTCGACCACCCCAGCACCCTGCTGGTACCGGCCACCGGCACGTCGACCGACACTCCCGGCTCCAGCGGCCGTACGATCACCACTGCCACCGCCGCGAAGGTCCGTGACTTCGCCTGGGCCGCGGGCCCCTTCAGCAAGATCTCCGGCACATCGACCGCCGGGGTCCCGGTGAACGTCTACTCCGTCTCGGGCATCAGCTCCTCCAGCGCGCAATCCATGCTCACCACCGCGAAGTCCGCCGTGGACGCCCACGCGGCGCGCTTCGGCGCCTACCCGTACGGCGAGTTGGACGCGGTGATCGACAACAACTTCTGGTTCGGCGGGATGGAGTACCCCGGGTTCGTCCTCGATCTGGTCAGCACCACGGCGCTCACGCACGAGATCGGTCACCAGTGGTGGTACGGCATCGTCGGCGACGACGAGTACAACAGCCCCTGGCTCGACGAGGCGTTCACCGACTACGCCACGGATCTGGCACTGAACAAGACCGGCGCCAACTGCTGGAACAGCGTGTCCTGGGCATCCTCGGCGGAAAAGATCACCAACTCGATGGCCTACTGGGACGCCCACTCCTCCCGGTACTCCACCGTCGTCTACGGCTACGGAAAGTGCGCCCTGCACGATCTGCGGCGCGTCCTCGGTGACACTGCCATGGCCAAGCTGCTGAAGGACTATGCGACGGCGCACTGGTACGGCGTTTCGACCACGGCCGAGTTCAAGGCAGCCGCCCAGGCCGCCACGACCACGGACCTGACCTCGTTCTGGACCACGCACCGCATCGAAGGCTGACCGGTCATCGGTTCGCCGCGGCGGGTGCCCCCGGCGCGGCGGACCGACGCCGTCCGACAAGTCGCGACCCCGCCGTCACGGTCGGATACGAAGCTTTTACGATTTCGCGGGGATCCCTCGAACCGCTACCCACCTGCGCATTGTCCATTTTGTCTGCATCCTGGGTCTCCCCGTCACAGCATGTTCACCAGGCTGCACCTCCTAGGCGTTCTACGCGCGTGGTGTCATTCCCGCGCTCGCCACCCCCCATGGGTGCATCAACTCGACTAGGAGACAGGCATGTTGTGGAAGGTCCTCGGCCGCGCAGGTGTCGCCCTGACGGCAGGTGCCGCAGTGCTCGCCACCGCCGTCCCCGCGAACGCCGCCACGTACTCCGCGTTCGCCTTCTCGCAGAGCGGCAGCCAGCCCACCATCTACGACTTCATCAACTCGGCGACCACCTCGCTCGACATGACGATGTACGAGCTGGAGGACACCACGGCTGTCAACGACCTGATAGCCGAGAAGAAGAAGGGGGTCACCGTGCGGGTCATACTGGACCGCCAGCACCAGACCGCCAACAACTCGGCCTACAGCGCCCTGAAGAACGCGGGCGTGGGAGTGGTGTGGTCTCCCTCCGCCTTCGTCTACACCCACCAGAAGACCATCACCGTCGACGGCGTCAAGTCGCTGATCATGACGGGCAACCTGACCTCCCAGTACTACACGACCAGCCGTGACTACGGCGTGTTCGACGACGACACCCGTGACGTCGCGTCGATCGAGAAGGTCTTCAACGCGGACTACGCCGGCAGCTCGATCACGCCGACCGACGGCGACCATCTGCTCTGGTCGCCCACCGACTCCCGCAACCGCCTGCTGTCCCTGATCAACGGCGCCACCGCGAAGCTGGACATCGAGGAGCTGGAGCTCGGTGACAGTGCGGTCGTCAACGCCATCGTGGCGCGGGCGAAGGCGGGCGTTGCCGTGCGGGTGGTCCTGGAGAGCCCGTCCAGTTACTCCAGCCAGGTGTCCGCGATCAAGGCGGCGGGTGGCACCGTCGTCGGATACTCCGACCCCAACGGCTTCTACATCCACGCCAAGGCGATGGTCGCCGACTACGGCCTGTCCACCCAGAAGGTGGAGGCGGGCTCCATGAACATCAGCAGCAACTCGCTGGACAACAACCGCGAGTTGGGTCTGATTCTGACGGGCACCGGGGTGGCGGAGTCCGTGGCCACCACCGTTGAGACCACCTTCGGCAGTGACTTCGCGGGTGGCACCCGGGCGTGACCCTGAACGGTCGGCCCGTCCCCGATCCCGCGGCACCCGCCTGCCGTCGGGCTCGGGGTCGGGCCTCCGCCCGCGGGTGCGCTCGCGAGGGAACCCTGGGATGTCCCGACGAGCTGCGGCAAACTCGCCGTCCGCTGTCGGCGCGACCGTGCTGGTCGCAGTCCTGAACGAGGGCTGTGACCAACTGCGACCCGACATCCTGACGACCGCCCGACGGGCCTGCCTCACCTCTGTCCAGGCGATAGAGTCCGGATGTGCGTTGATCTTCCGGGCGGCGGCCATGTGCAGCCGCAGACGGTGCAGGGCGCCTCCCTCAACAGGGGCCGCCCCAGCAGGCATACCCGTCACCACGCCACCGGAGATCCACATCATGACTACTCAGCAGCCCCTCACCTACGACGCGTTCGTCGAACTCGCCGTCGCCGATTCAGCCGTCGTCGGCCTCGTCCTCAAAGGCTCCCAAGCCCATGAGGGCATGATCACCCGGCACTCCGATCACGACCTGTATGTGGTCCTCGCCGACGACGCGACAACAGATCTCACCCGGTTCACGGGCCACCGCACCCCCGAAATCGACCTCGTCATCGTCTCTCTCGCCCAGTTCCGTGCCGCCGGAATGCCCGGCTTCGAGCGCTACGCCCTCGCCCGTGCCCGGATCGTGCTCGACCGGCTCGACGGGGGTATCGCCAAGCTCCTGGCGGACAAAGCGCGTCTTCGCGCCGATGAAGGGCGCGAAGACTCCCGTTACTGGCTCGACGCCTATGCCAACTCTCTCTACCGCTCCGTCAAGAACCACCGAGACGGCCATGCACTCGCCGCCCGCCTCGACGCCGCCGACGCCATTCGGTTTCTGCTGGAGCTGCTCTTCGCTCTCGACCGTCGCCCCCGGCCCTACAACAAGTACCTGGAGTGGGAGCTCGCCCGATATCCCCTGCCGGGCTGGGACACCGACATGCTGCTCCGCGCTGCGGACCGCATCCCAGCAACCGGCGACGTATCCCTACAGCGGCGCCTCTTCACCCTGGTCGAGACAGCGGCCCGACAAGCCGGACACGGCGACGTGCTGGACGCATGGGGCGAGGACCTCGACCTTATGCGCCCGCAATAGCGCCCTCAGCCCAGCCCCTGTTGGCAGTGTGACAACCGGTAGAGATCCGAGACGGCGAGTTGTCGCGCAGTAATCGCAGTGCGGCGCGAGCACGCGTGCCGCAGAGTTCCTGGGTGATCGTTCTGCAGCCTGTACTGGAGATCTACGCCTCCGACGGCTTCACCCTCTGGCCTGTCACCGAGTCCGAGCTGTACGGCTTTCTGCCGCTCAGCGGCGCACTCGACCCTGCCGAGCTCGGCACAGCGGTGACGCGCATCGCCGACTACAACGACATCGATCCCGAGACCGACGGTCGCCCACCGCGTCCCGCCGACCCACTCGGAGGCTTCTTGCACGGACTGCTGACCATGGACGACCTTGTCGCACCTGGCGGTCTGCGGATTTCGGACACCGCAACCGGCACCACGCTGCTGCCGGCTGCTGCAATGGGCTGGACGAGAGGCGTGCCTGGCTTGAGGTCGTCGACGGCAAGGGCTTGGCCTCCTTCGGTCACGATCCCTCTCCGCTCGCTGAACGGCACGGCGACGTCGTCCGATTGACCGTCGACGCGGAGCAGCGCAACAGCCCGGCGATCGAGCTACCCGTCGCGGACCTGCGTCGCCTGCTCGCCGGCGCAGAGCGCGACCTGCTCGACTTCCTCCACCTAGCCGCGGCCTGGGCGGCTCGGCACCTAACCGATTACGCCACCCCTGTCACCTCCGCCCTCGGCCGTGCTCTGGACCTGCCCGCACCAGTGTTACGGCCGACCCCGTAGAGGCCTACGTATCGGCGCACTACCTCGGATTCGTCGACAGCGGTCCGAAGGCTAGAGGTGGTCAGTTGGATCTTTATGGACTGCCCTTGGGGCCCTGGGCGGTGCCATGACTTTGCCAACAGGCCGTAGACGGCAAGGGGCCCGGCGTCAAGGAAATTCACTCGAAGGAGTGTGA
Source organism: Streptomyces sp. NPDC046900 (assembly GCF_040644975.1). Classification (NCBI taxonomy): domain Bacteria; kingdom Bacillati; phylum Actinomycetota; class Actinomycetes; order Kitasatosporales; family Streptomycetaceae; genus Streptomyces; species Streptomyces sp. NPDC046900. The sequence continues at coordinate 64,735 of NZ_JBEYXD010000021.1, forward strand.
GGAGGAAGTCGGGGTATTGCGAAGCTCATGGCAGTTGGGCGTAGCGTCCTATGCCCCCGGCAGATTGCCGGGACTGCTGACAGGCCGGGCGGGGAGAGGGTGGCGCTGGATGAAGGCGGTTGACGACTGGGCCGAGCGCGGGGCGTGCCGGGGATTGAACCCGGAGGAGTTGTTCGTCGAGGCGTCGGCCCAGCATCGGGTCAAAGCGGTGTGCGCGGGCTGCGCGGTGCGGACGGAGTGTCTGGCATTCGCCCTGGACCAGCGGATCGAGCACGGGGTGTGGGGAGGGATGACCGAACGGGAGCGACGGTCGCTTCTGCGTCGTCGTCCGACCGTGACGTCTTGGCGGCGGTTGCTGGAGGCGGCACGCACGGAGCACCAGAACCGTTCGCGAGGCGGCACGCCCACCGGCCGTCAGGTTTCTGCCTAGGGTTTTGACCGGGAAGGTCCGCCGGGTGCTCGCTCTCGTTCTCTGACGTCGCCCATGGACGACGTCGGAAGGACTGCGATCATCATTCGCATGGCGTGCGACGTGTATGGGAGCGAGCCGGCCCGGCACTGGCGGCTGCCCGCAACTCCTGTCGCCGGGGCGTGACGATCCGCCGGATCGACTGTCCGGCGGAGACCACCCTCTGGCACTGCGGCACCGTGCTGGCCAAGAACGAGACAGTCAACTACAGCCAGGGCGCCGTGCACGAGATGACGAAGACGAACGTGTGCGCCGAACCAGGCGACTCCGGGGGCTCCTTCATCAGCTGATACCCGGCACGAGGAACGGCCCCGGTGCGGTCGCCTCAAAAGTCGAACGTGGCGTTCCTGAAGGCGATGACGATCGCCACGAGGCCGAATACCCAGAGCCCGATCGCGCCGAGCATGGCGCCCGCGGCGGCAGGCACCCCGGTGCGACGGCCCAGCACCGTGGCGCCGGTCCAGCCGCACACGGCTCCGGCCAGCGGAGCGCCGCAGAGCAGCAGGGCGGCGTGCACCAGCGATTCCTTGGCCCGGTGGTTGGCGACCCCATCGGTGGTGCTCTTGTGCCGGAGCGCATCTTCGGCGGCGTACCAGAGCCAGCCGAACAGCGGGAGCAGGAGCACAGCGGTCACCACGAGGAAGGCGGCAACGGTGCGGCGCGTCCGTCTGGCCGTCTCTGCGGAAAGTTCCGTCATAGGGAGCATCGTGCTGCGGCGTCGCCGCGCCATGCCATCCGTATGCGTACTCAGTCGCGTAGCTCGTTCCGCCCGCAGAGCGGCCGACGCAGCCGTCAGTCGTGAACGTCGTCGTCCTCCACGGAGGGCATGAAGGCGCGCAACCAGCGCTCCGTCTGGGCGACATGGGCCTGTGCGGCGCCTGCGGCCGCCACGGGGTCGCGGTCGGCGATGGCATCGGCCAGGACGCGGTGGTCCTGGTCGCTCTTGCTGCGCAGCCGTGGGCCCTCGGGGAGCGTGAAGACCCGGTACTTGCCCGAGCGGGCGCGGAAGACCGAGAGCAGGGACGCCAGGGTGGGATTGCCGCTGATCCGGGCGATCTCCGCGTGGAAGCGGTGGTCGAGTTCGGCGGCCTCGGCGGGGTCGTCGGTGGCCTCCATCGCCTCGATGAGCGAGTAGAGCCCACGCACCGTCTCCGGCGTGCTGCGTGCGGCGGCCTGCGCCGCGACGTGCGCCTCCAGTACCCGCCGGATCTCGTAGACCTCCAGCAGGCCCGTCAGGGGGAGGAGCTCGAAGGTCAGCGCGAGACTGCCGATGACGTCCTCGGGCCGCAGCTGGGAGACGTACGTGCCCGATCCGTGGCGTGGCTCGATCACGCCCAGGGCGGCGAGCATCCGTACGGCTTCGCGCAGGGACCCTCGTGAGACGCCCAGCTCCTCACACAGCTCGCCCTCGGGCGGAATGCGCTCACCCGGGCCGAGACGCCCCGTCGCGATCATGTGCCGTAGCCCGTGGAACGCCTTCTCGACTGCGGACATCCCACTCCTCTCGCCGCTGTGTGGGCTGCGGCTCGCACCCTTGAGGGACTGCGACGTCGTCGCCGGAGCCTCTCGGCACTGTAGCGAGTCATCAGATGTCTTGGGCGGGTCGAGCAGGAGTCGTCCGATGAAGTTCCACTTCAGTCGCTTGCGTCCAGGGAAATGGCGATGACAGGATCCCCAGGTCGTCATATGTCTCTCTGGAAGAGTCCGGTGCATCGCATCGGACATTCCGGCTCGAAGGATCGGGAGTCAAGTGAGCGGGACCGAGGTCACCACCGCGCCGCACCCCCTGCTACTGGCCGACGGCAGGCCTGCCGCCGAGGCGTGGTCGCTGGACCCCGCCCTGAAGCACCTGAACCACGGTTCGTTCGGCGCGGTCCCCCTTGTGGCACAGGGACGGCAGCAGGAACTGCGCGCCGAGATGGAACGCTCACCCGTGGTCTGGTTCCCCGCGCAGCCGCAGCGGATCGCCGAGACCCGGTCCGAGCTCGGCGCCTTTCTCGGTGTGTCCGCCGACGATCTCGCGCTGGTGCCGAACGCGAGCGCCGGCGCCAGCGTCGTGTTCGCGGGACTCGAGCGGCGCCGTGGCGGGGAGATCGTCGTCACCGACCACGGCTACGGTGCCGTCACCATGGGCGCCGAGCGGCTGGCACGCCGCTGGGGCGGCCGGGTCCGCACCGCCCGGGTGCCGTTGGACGCGGACGAGGAGCAGGCGTACGAGGCCGTGATCGCGGAGATCGGGGAGGCCACCGACCTCGTCGTCCTCGACCACATCACGTCGGCCACCGCCCGCCTGATGCCGGTGGACCGGATCGGCGAGGCGGCCCGGCAGCAGGGGATACCGCTGCTCGTGGACGGCGCGCACGCGCCCGGTCTGCTTGCCGCGCCCCTCGCCGGCGTCAGCTGTGACTTCTGGGTCGGCAACCTGCACAAATGGGGCTGCGCGCCGCGCGGCACCGCGGCGCTGATCGCCCGGGGGCCGCTGCGCGACAGCCTCTATCCCCTGATCGACTCCTGGGGTGCCGCCGATCCCTACCCCGACCGCTTCGACCAGCAGGGCACCCTGGATGCCACCGCCTACCTGGCGGCGCCGACAGCGCTGGACTTCGTCGAGCGCACCTGGGGCTGGCAGGCCGCCCGCGAGTACATGGACGAGCTGGCCGACTACGCCGCGCACGTGATCGGCACCGCGTTCGCCGACCTGACCGGGGTCGGCGGCACCGTCGACGTCGGTATGCCCGTCCCCGGCATGCGGCTGGTGCGGCTGCCGGACGGTCTGGGCACATCGCGTGTCGCGGCCGACGCGTTGCGTGACCGGGTGGCCGGAGAACTGGACGTGGAAGCCGCCTTCACCAGCTTCGACGGCATCGGATACATGCGGCTGTCCGCCCATGTCTACAACACCGCCGCGGACTACGAGTACTTCGCCGAGTCCTGTGTCCCCGTCCTCGGCCGGTGGGCTCACGAGGCCCGCGAGCAGCACCGCTCGGCGTAGCGGCGCGGCATGGCCTCGGAGCGGGACCGGCTCGGGGCGCATGCGGGGGAACAGCCCGGCTCTGCTCCTCGGCGCCCGGCCGCGCTCGGGCCCCGACCGGGTCGGCCGGCTGTTCGCTGCGCCGTCGGGCCGGCTGCCCGACCGGGGTGCCGGCGGGCTGCCGCCGGCCCTTTCGGCGGGCACGGCGCCGCCCTGCGTTCGCGATGACCGGTTACGGGCTGCCCCGGGCGACGTGGCCGAGGCCGGGAACTGGGTACGCGGTGTAAGAGCCGAACGAGGGAGCGACATGACGACGTACGTGATCACCGTGCCCGGCACCTTCACCGGCCCCATCGCACCCGGTACGAGAGCCGACCTGGTCCGGGCCCTGCGCCCGGCCGATCCGCACCACACCCAGAAGGGGAACGAGGAGGACCTCGACATCCTCACCGTGAACGAGGACAACACCTTCACCATGCGCCTCACCGTCGAGGCGGACAGCGGACCCCACGCCGAGCAGGACGCCCAGCACCTCGCGGGTTCCGCTCTGCGTGCCGCGGGGCTGGACGAAGCCAGCGCCCCCCTGGGGCCGTCGGTGATCACCGGCATCGACTCCGACATCTGAGAAGCCGCAGGTGCCGGCCCCAGACGACGGGCCACCCGTGGATCCTCGATGCGCCGGTCGTGCGAGCCCGTGGCGCACGACCGGCGGGGGGTCACGGACGTCCTTGTTCTTTTCCTGCCGGTACGGGGGTGGCTGCCGGATGCGCTGAGGGCGGCGGCTCGGCGGCGCCCGTGGGCGGAGCCCAGGCGCAGGCAAGGGAACCACCGATCAGGCCGAAGAACAGGCCGAAGAACAGGCCCCCGAAGTTCGCAACGGGAAGCGAGATGAGGGCGAGCAGCAGGGTCGCGATCCCGGCGAACACACGGACCTCCTGGTGGAACCAGAGAGAGATGCCCAGGGTCATGAGCAGGACTCCGATGACCAGGGACGCCGCCCCGGAGGTGGTGGAGAGCGCCAGCGCGATGCCCTGCAGACTCAGGTGCGTGTAGGGGAAGTACATGATGGGCAGTCCCGCCGTGAGGGTGAACAGCCCCGCCCAGAAGGGCCGCCCGCCCCGCCACACCCAGAATCTGCGCCGGATGCCGGAGACGGTGGCGCGTAGTCCCGAGCCTGTTTCGAACGGATCAAAGAACACGTGTGCTCTCCGTGGTGGGGAGATGGACAGGACATGCGGTGAGCGGGCGCCGACGCGCGCATGTGCCCGTGCCGGCCCGGCACGGGGTCAGAAGCAGTTGTGGCTGCCTGGCTCGATCTGCACCTCGAGGCCGGGGATGTCGAGCGTGGCGGCCGATACCGCGACCGAGGTCACGCGCACGTTGGTGAGGTCGATGGAATCGGCCTGCTGGGCGAAGATGTTGGGGTCGAAGAACCGCGAGTTTCTGTCTCCCGGATTGATCGGCCCCTTCGTGACCGAGCCCGCCGCCACACCGATGTCGATGTTGTTGCTGTTCGCCTGATCGGCCGAGATCGAGGTGGCGTCGATGAACAGGTTCGTCGCCTCGACCTGGCTGCGGTCACCGCCGGTGAGCAAGAGGGTGTAGGTACCCAGTACCGGGACCGGGAGATTCACGGACAGGCACAGCCGGCTGATGTTCGCGTGCCGGAACCCCAGGACCACGACCGGCACGAGCGTGCCCTTCCTGGCCACGTCGACCATGGGGTAGAGGGCCAGACCACGGGCGTTGAGCTTGTTCGCGGCGACCTGGAAACGCTGGCCCGAGATGAAGAACGACGCGGCCAGCGCTCCTTGTGCCATACCGATGCAGAGTGCCGCCGCGGCGGCGACGCCCGTGACGAGAAACGCGGCGAAGCGCCTCCAGCAAGTCCGGCCGGAGCGATGCAGCATTACGCCTCCTCCGTCGCGCAGGTGGCTCCACCCGTACCGGACAAATGCGGGCGAGGTGCTGGTGCCGTCACGGAGTCTAGACTTCCGGGCACGATGGCCGACGGCACGTCAGGTCGGCCGGCCGGGTGATATGCACGCTCGGCGCCGGTTACGACTGCCCCGGTGTCGACCGCGCTGAGCGGCAGAAACAGGTCCGCAGACACTCTGCGCCGGCGCAACAGGGCCTCCACCGGCAGTTAATTGCACGGGGGATCGGCGCGGACAGGCGCCTGACCGTCCGTCTCGCCCGGTCCACATGAGTCCGGGCCATCCACATCACCCACGCCGGGGGAGCCGGTGTCGGGACGTGGTCACACGGGCAGCAGCCGAGAGATCAGCGCACTGAGCTGCCGGGCGTTGCGGCACTCGTACATCTCGACGAGCGCGGCGTAGTCGGGCGCGGCGGAGTCGCCCGTGCCCCACTGGGAACATGCCTCGGGGTTCAGCCAGTACACACGGCGGGCCCGTTCGGAGATGTGCCGAACCGCCGGCAGATTCGGGTCACTCATGTTCGTACGCGCGTCACCGAGGACGAACACGGTCGTACGGGAACCGACCGCGTGGGCGTATCGCTCCGTGAACTCGCCGAACGCGGCACCGTAGTCGCTGCTGCCGTGCCATCCCGTCACCGCCGCCTGCGACAGGATTCCGGCACTGAGGTGGCCGGGATCCGCCGCGCCGTGCACCAGAAGCCCCGTGACCTCGTCGACGCGGTTGACGAAGGCGAAGACCCGGACCTTGCTGAACTGGTCGTGCAACGCCTGCACCAAGAGCATCGTGAAGTCGGAGAATCCCGACACCGAACCCGACACATCGCACAGCAGCACCAGTTCGGGCCGGACGGGACGGCGCCGGCGCAGTACGGGATGCATCGGGACGCCGCCCGTCGACAGTGAGGCACGCAGGGTGCGCCGCAGATCGATGGTGCCCCGGGAGGCACGACGGCGGCGGGCCGCGAGCCGGGTGGCCAGCTTGCGAGCGAGTGGCTGAACCACCCTGCGCAGCTCGGCGAGCTGATCCCGTCCGGCGAAGAGGAAGTCGACCCGGTCGGGGGTCGGGGCGACCGCCCGCCGGGCGATCTCGTCCCTGCCGCGGCGCTCGGCGACCCGGCGCCGCGCCTCGGCGGCGACCTGCGCGCGGAAGACCTCGATGCGCCTGCGGATCTCGTCCTCCAGCAGCCGGTCGGTGAACCCCGACGCCCCGGACTGCGCCCTGACGGCGTCCCGGACGCGAGCCAGCAGCGTCTGCGGGCGCAGCCGGTCGAGCGTCTGGTACGACGACCAGCCGTCCGAGCCCGGTGAGGCGCCGTAACCACCGAAGCCGCTCACCGCCTCGGTCGCCAACCGCGCCGTCATCGCCTCGTCGCCGGCCGCGAGGGCGGCGATGAGCCGTTCCCGCAGTGCTTCCCGGTTCGGGGTCGCGTCTGCGCCCGGTGTCCCGACACGGCTGGGAAAGTACACGTCGAAGACCGGATCGAAGACGCGGCGCTGCGTCTCCCCGTGCAGCAGTGTGGCGGCCAGTCCCTCACGCAGCAGCTCGCGGTCCGTCAGGCCGAGTGCCTCCAGAGCCCGCGCGGCGTCCACGGTCTCGCCGGTGCCGATCCGCAGGCCGTGCGAGCGGAGTGCGCCGACGAGCCCCGTCAGCCGCTGCGCCACCCCCGCGTCCGGGGAGTTCACACGGCGTCCAGGTCGAGCTTGGCGGCCGCCTTGAGCACGTCGTCCTGGTGCTTGAGCAGCACTCCGAGGCTGTCACGTACGACGGTCTCGTCGAGGGTGTCCGCCCCGAGCGCCAGCAGGGTGCGCGCCCAGTCGATGGTCTCGGCGACCGACGGGACCTTGCGCAGATCCATCGCGCGCAGCGCCCCCACGACGCGCACCACGGACTCCGTCAGGGCCTGGTCGAGGCCCGGCACCTTCAGCCGGACGATGCGGCGCTCCAATTCCTCCTCGGGAAAGCCGATGTGGAGGAAGAGGCAGCGGCGGCGCAGCGCTTCCGACAATTCGCGGCTCGCGTTCGAGGTGAGCACGACGAACGGACGGCTCGTGGCGGTGATCGTCCCCAGTTCCGGGACGGTGATCTGGAAGTCGCTGAGCACTTCGAGCAGCAGGCCCTCCACCTCGACGTCGGCCTTGTCGGTCTCGTCGATCAGCAGGACCTTCGGCCCGTCGCCCCGGATCGCGGTCAGCAGGGGACGCGCCAGCAGGAACTCCTCGCTGAAGATGTCCGTACGCGTCTCGTCCCAGGTCTCGTCACGGCCCGCGCTGATGCGCAGCAGTTGCTTGGCGTGGTTCCACTCGTACAGCGCCCGTGATTCGTCGACGCCTTCGTAGCACTGCAACCGGACCAGCCGGGCCCCGGCGACCTGGGCGACGGCCTTGGCGAGTTCCGTCTTGCCGACCCCCGCCGGGCCCTCCACCAGCAGCGGCTTGCCGAGCCGGTCGGCCAGGAAGACCGTCGTGGCGACCGCGGGGGAGGCCAGATACCCGGTCTCGGCTAGGCGCGCGGATACGTCGTCGACGGATGTGAACAACAACGTGGCCTCCAGCCCGGGACGACGCATCTGACGCACTCACTATCTAAGCGCTTGCTCATGTGTTCTGTCACGTGTGACGCAGCCCACGCCATGCCGGCTACGGCCACCCGGCCGGCTGCCGAAGGGGGCGGTGCCCTGGTGGAGGTCCAGGGCACCGCCCCCTCGGGCGACGAGGTGAGGTCAGACCTCGCCGCGCCAGGCGCCGGTTTCCACGCCGCCGCGCTGCTCGATGAAGCTCTTGAACCGCTTGAGGTCTCCCGTGACCCGCCGGTTCACGACGCCGAGCTTGTCGCCCACGGACTCGGCCAGGCCCTCGGGCTCGTAGGCCATCTGCAGCATGACCTTGGTGCGGTCCGCGGCCAGGCGGTGGAAGGTGACGACGCCGGCCTGCTTGGCCTCGCCGTTCACGGTGGTCCACGCGACCCGCTCGTCGGGGATCTGCTCGGTGATCTCCGCGTCGAACTCCCGCTGCACACCGCCGATCTTCGTCACCCAGTGGGTGAGAGTGTCGCCGCGCTGCTCGATGCGCTCCACGCCGTCCATGAACGCGGGGAAGGTCTCGAACTGGGTCCACTGGTTGTACGCCGTGCGGACCGGGACATTGACCTCGATGGACTCCTCGACCTGAGACATGCCGAAGCCTCCTTTTCATGGTGTCGATGGTTTGACGCCCGGCTCGGTGCCGGACCGTGTGCCACGGAAACGCTCACTCGCGGGCCACTGCCCGACCCGGTGAGCCGACCGCCGGTGGCGGGCCCGGGGAGCGGGTCCTTGCCGCTCCGGTTCCAGGGCGCTTCGACAGCGGGTATCCCGGGGTCGGCAACCCATGCCCGACGCCATCCCGGCGTCTGCCGCGGAGCTCAGATCTCGCCCAGGCGGCGCAGGTCCTCCTCGTCCCAGCTCCTGGTGTCGCGCGGTTGGGTGTACGGCTCCGCCTCCGGGGGGAGGCCGCCGGCGATCGCCCGCTGCCGTACGGTCTCCGCGTCGAACTCCAGACCCAGCAGGACGGCCAGGTTGCTGATCCACAGCCAAACGAGGAAGACGATGACGCCGGCCATGGTGCCGTACGTCTTGTTGTACGAGGCGAAGTTGGCGACGTACAGCGCGAAACCGGCGGACGCGGCCAGCCAGATCAGCAGGGCCAGGACACTGCCCGGCGTGACCCACCGGAAGCCCTTGACCTTGGCGTTGGGGCTCGCCCAGTAGAGGATGGCGATCATCACGGTGACGAGAACGACCAGGACGGGCCACTTGGCGACCGACCACACCGTCAGCGCGGTGTCCCCGATGCCGAGCGCGGCTCCCGCCTGACGCGCGATGCCGCCGGTGAAGACGACGATCAGCGCGCTCACGACAGCCAGCACCATCAGCACGATCGTCACGCCCACGCGCACCGGCAGGATCTTCCACACCGGTCGGCCCTCCGGCATGTCGTAGACGGCGTTCGCCGAGCGGATGAAGGCGGCGACATAGCCGGAGGCCGACCAGACGGCCAGCACAAGGCCGACGATCGCCATGAGGGAGCCGGTACCCGCATGGCTCTGCAGCTGTTCCACGGACCGGGTGATGATGTCCCTGGCCGATCCCGGAGCGAGATGGCGCAGGTTCGCCAGTACCTTGTCGGTCGCCGACTTGTCGGCGATGCCCAGGAGCGAGATCAGCACCAGCAGCGCCGGGAACAGCGACAGGACCCCGTAGTACGTCAGCGCGGCGGCCCGGTCGGTGAGTTCGTCGTCCTTGAACTCCCGAAAGCTCCCCGTCAGCACCTTGCCCCACGCCCGCTTGGGCAGCTTCGTCGGACGGTCGGGCGCCGACTCCTCGACCTCCGGCCCCGGCCCGGCCTCTTCCGGGTCCGGCACACCACGGGCCGGTGCCTGCTCGTCACTGTGATGGGCTTTTCGCCCTGGAACATGCATCTTCGCCATGGCCGCCGGGTATCCCCGGACCACGGCCTTACGCTCAGGCTCGCCCATGAGCGCCGACGCCGGCGCCGCCGGCCGGGATGCGCGATACGCAAACGGTGGGCGGATGAGCGGCGGTGGAACGCCTACCCCGAAGCGCCGCCGCCACTGCCGGGACCGATGGACGGTGTGGCGTCGCGCGAGGCGTGTGCGACCGGGGGTTGCAGCTCCGCCCATACCGTCTTGCCCGTGGCGGTGTAGCGGGTGCCCCAGCGCTGGGCCACCTGCGCGACCAGGAACAGCCCTCGCCCCCCTTCGTCGGTGACGTGTGAACGTCGCATATGGGGAGCCGTGTTGCTGGTGTCCGACACCTCGCATATGAGGCTGCGATCCCGGATCAGGCGAAGGCCGATCGGCCCGGAGGCATGCCTGATGGCGTTGGTGACCAGTTCACTCACGATGAGCTCGGTGGTGAAGGCGAGGCGCTCCAGGCCCCACGCGGTCAGCTGACGGGCGGCCTTGCCGCGTACCTCGTGCACGGCCCGGGGGTCGGCCGGTACCTCCCAGGAGGTGAAGCGGTCGGAGGTGAGGATGTGCGTGCGGGCGATCAGAAAGGCGACGTCGTCATGCGGGTGGTCCGGTAGCAGGGTGCGGACCATCGTGTCGCAGATCTCCTCCAGCGGCCGATCAGGATGGGCCAGCGCGAAGCACAGCCGCTCGAAGCCGACGTCGACATCGCGGTCCGACGCCTCGATCAGGCCATCGGTGTAGAGCGCGATGACGCTCCCCTCCTCCACCTCGATCTCCGCCGACTCGAAGGGCAGGCCACCCAGCCCCAGTGGGGGTCCGGCGGGGATGTCCGGGAACTCGACGGGCTCACGCAGATGGGCGATGGCGGGGCTTGGATGTCCGGCGCGCGCCACGTTGAGCTTCCTCGAGATCGGGTCGTACACGGCGTAGACGCACGTCGCTCCGATCACCAGCGGACCGTCCGTGGCCGCTTCCGCCTCGTCCGCCAGGCGCAGAACGAGGTCGTCGACATGGGCCAGGAGCTCGTCGGGCGGCAGATCCAGATCGGCGAGCGTCTGCACGGCCGCCCGGAGACGGCCCATGCTCGCCGCGGCATGGATGCCGTGCCCGATGACATCACCCACCACCAGCGCGACCCGTGCACCGGACAGGGGAATGACATCGAACCAGTCGCCTCCTACGCCGGCCTCGGCATCGGCCGGCAGATAGCGGTAGGCGATCTCGACGGCGCTGTAGTCGGGCAGGTCGGGTGGCAGCAGGCTGGTCTGGAGGGTGAGCGCGGCGTTGTGCTCGCGAGCGAACCGCCGGGCGTTGTCCACACACACCGCCGCCCGGGCCACCAACTCCTCGATGAGCAGCAGGTCGTCCTCGTCGAACGCGTTCGGGTTCTCCCAACGCAGCACGGTGACCACTCCTATGGTCACTCCCCGGGCCATGAGCGGGACCGTCAGGTGAGAGTGCACGCCGAGTCGGCGCAGTGTCTCCAAGCGCAGCGGATCCTCGGTGAGCCACGATGTCGTGGGGGCCAGCACCGCGTCGAGGACCGACTGCCCGGCCTTGAGACAGCGCTGTTGAGGGGACCTCGGCGGGTACCTGGTCGGTTCCCCGATGGCCACGACCACTTCCGGTAGATCCTTGTGGATCGAGAGATGGGCTGCCCGTGTGAGGGTGCCCCCGGTCGCTGACCCCGTTGTGAGGTCCGCGGGGGCGAAGCCGCCCTGGAAGAGGTCGATCGCCACGAAATCGGCCAGCTGGGGCACCAGCACTTCGGCCAACTCGTTGACCGTACAGTCGAGATCCAGCGTGCTGCCGATGCGATGCCCCGCCTCGTTGATCAACGCGAGCCGCTCGCGCGCTCCGTCCCGCGGTGTGGCGGCAGCGGAGGTGGGGCGCGGAGGGAGTGTCTTGCCCTCCGGAGCCGTCGCCGGCAGTCCGAAGGTGGGCTTCACGGGCGCCGAGAGCAGCAACGGCGTGCCCTGCCCGCTTGGAGCCGGCGCCGTCTGCCCGGACTCCCCGGCAGACGTCGTCAGAGGGGGCGGGTGCGACCGCAGCAGGTCTTCCATGCCCTGCGGCACGCGGTCCTCCCCGTGGCCCGAGTGCTCGGCATCGCCGACGATGCCTGCCGTCACCGCCCATTCCAGCAGGCGGCCCATCACCGTCTGCTCCTGTTCCCACTTGTGCGATGCGCTGATGTCGCAGGCAACGAACAGCCAGCTGGACCCCTCCCCGGTGCGCAGCGGGCATGCGCGCAGTGCGAGTTCGATCCGATGCCCCGAACAGTGACGTGCGGTGACCACGCTCTCCCAGCCGTCCCCGACCCGCCGCCCTTCGGCCAGTGCGGACGAGAGCGCTTCTTCGCTCGCCAGCAGCGACGTCACGGGCCGCCGAAGCACACCAGCCGCCGAATAGCCGAGCAGAGCCTGTGCCCTGCGGCTCCAGTACTGGATCAAGCCGTAGGCGTCCACCAGGGCGACGGCGGCGGAAGTGATGCCGAGCGGATCGCCCCGATGTTCGTGCGCCATGTCCGTAAGACCCATGCTGCACGACCGTTCATGGGCGGGGGTTTCCTCGGACCACCGTCTCATATCGACCCCGATGTGTCGCAGCACCCGGCTTCCCGCTCCCGCGTCTTGAGTGTCCTGATGTGTTCTCCGCGAGCCCTGCGACCGGCAGGTGTCATGCCTCCCGGGCGTGCGCCGCCGCCTTCCGGGCGGGATTGCGGGGCCGGCTGCTGTCGCCCTGCGGGTGTCCGAGGAGGACCATGGGAGATGAGCGGAAAAGGGAGACCCACCATGTCGAACCGAGCCTCGGAATACGATGAAGGGCTGTACTCCCACACCCCCTCCCAGGCCGAGGGCGAGCGCGATGAACCATCCGAGCGCGCGGTCACGGAGCAGCACCCCGACGTCCCCAGGAGCGAACCGTCCCAGGCCGAGGGCGAGCGGGTGGACGACATCGGGACGGCATGACCGTCGCTGACCGACACGGCCGTCGGCTCGTGGCAGCAATACGAGTTCGCTCCGTGGCGGTACGGGGAGAGACGTCCGCAACCGGGATATGACATTCGTTATAACCCGTTTACGCTCCCCCTATAACGGTCGCCGGATGCGGTGCTGGTCCCCGAGGTGGGCCGGTTCGTCCCGCCGGCACGGGTCGGCTTCCAGGTGCACTTCGTCGAGCGCGAGCACGACATGATGGCCATCGCGGGCCGGCTCCTTGCGTATGCCGAACAGGACCCCGATGTCATGGTCTTGACTGTGCCGGCCACCGACCGGTGCCGGCGGACCTTGATGTGACCGACGCCTTGCAGGCGGACGCGGGTGACGGGGTCGTGGGGGGTGGAGTCCTAGCGGCAGCCGTCTCCGTCCTTAGGGAAGTCGACGTTGTCGAACCGCTTGCCCGAGCGGAAGCGGGGACAACCCGGCCGCTGCCCGGCCTTCACGCGGCGGAAGAACGTAGCGACGAGGGCAGCTGGGGATCGCGTGGCGGCGTGCTGTCGGCTGTCCCTCCTCGAGAGTGGCGTTTTCGCCGAGGAGAAGGCCAAGGCGATCCGTGTCGCACTCGGCGGCTGAGGGAAGAGCTGCCGGTCCCTCGGCCGTTCGGCCAGGGCCGGGTGCGGGAGGCGGTTCAGCTCCTGGTTGCGCTCGCGACGAGTGCCAGGAGTTGCTCGGAGGTGCGGTCGAGGGGCTGGGTGCTGCGCTTGGCGCGGCACATGGCCATGGTCCCCTCGACACCCGCGACGATGAGCGTGGCGAGCTGGGCGGCGTGCTCGGTATCGGCGCCGTGTTCGCGCAGGGAAGTGGCCAGCAGGGTCTCCCAGTCCTCGAAGACCTCGGCCGCGGCCGCCAGGGCGGGCGGGATCTCCTCGGTCGGGGGTTCCTCGATGGAGACGGCCAGGACGGGGCAGCCGGCGTGGAAGTCGGTGTCGACGACGATCTTGCGCCACAGTGCGAGGAACGCCTTGAGTCCGGCGGTGGGGCCCGCCTGGAGTTCCTTGCGCAGACTCCTGGCGATCGTTTCCCCGGTGTGGCGGACGGCCTCGGTGGCCAGTTGCTGCTTGCCTTCGGGGAAGTAGTGGTACGTGGAGCCGAGCGGAGCCTTGGCGTGTTTGGCCATCTCCCGGATGCTGGTGGCGCTCAGGCCCCGTCGGCTGATCATGTCGGCGGCGCCCGTCACGATCCGCTCGCGGGCCTGCGGACTCGTTCTGGTCACGCGGGCACTCCCTCTGGCCATAACGACCGTCATAGTCTAGCGTGCCACCCGACTATAACGACTGTCATAGAGCGTCGCGGCGACGAGGAGTGAGCTGCCGTGCCGATGATCCGGCTGACCGCCCCGACCGGTTCACTGACCGACGAGGGCCGCAAGACCGTTCAGCGCGACCTCGCCGAGGTCCTGCTGCGCTGGGAGGGCGCGCCCGACACGCCCTTCTTCCGCGCCCAGGCGTGGAGCTACCTGATCGAACTGCCGGACGGTGCGCAGACCACCGCGCACGACGAGGAGCCGCGGTTCCTGGTGGACGTCACCGTGCCCGAGGGCGCCCTCTCCGAGCGCCGAAAGGCCGGGCTGGTCGAGGACGCGACCCGGACCGTGCTGAAGGCCGCCGGACTGGCACCCGATGACGCGCTGCGCGTGTGGGTGCTGGTCCATGAGCAGCCGGACGGCACGTGGGGTGCCGGAGGCTCGGTCGTCCGCTACGCCGACCTGGTCGCCCTCGCCCAGCAGGACAAGGGGGACCGGTGCGATGCGTGAACCCTGTTCCGTGGAAGCGAGACGGCTCAAGCCGTTGAGGCCGGCTCGGGACAGCCGGCCGTGAAGGTGACGGGCAGGCGCTCGGGGCCGCGCAGGCCGCTGGGTCTCCACCGCAGGTCGCCCGGTGGCACGGCGAGAGCGAGCCGGGGAAGCCGGCGCAGGACGGTACCGATGGCGATCTGACCCTCCAACCGGGCCAGCGGCGCCCCCAGGCAGTAGTGGATTCCGTGCCCGAACGCGAGATGCGCGTTGTCCCGGCGGGCGATGTCCAGGCGATCGGGGTCGGCGAACCGGCTTGGATCACGGTCGGCGATCGCGGAGGCGATCAGCACCGTCGCACCGCGCGGGATCGTCACGCCCCCGATCTCGACGTCCTCGCGCGCGAATCGTGCGATCCCCGGGTTGACCGGCCCGTCGTAGCGGAGGAACTCCTCGATCGCGTCCGGGAGCAGTGCCGGATCGTCGCGCAGTGTCCGCAACTGGTCGGGGTGGGCGAGCAGCACGGAGATGCCGCCCCCGATCAGATTGACGGTGGTGATGTATCCGGCGACCAGCAGCAGGAATGCCATGGCGACGAGTTCGTCCTCGTCCAGCCGCTGTTCCTCGTCCCGGGCGACGATCAGCGCACTGAGCAGGTCGTCTGCCGGCCGTGTTCGTTTGGCCCGCAGGAGGTCGGTCAGGTACGAGCGCATGCGCCGCCATGCCGTGTCCACCACGGCCGGGTCCGGCAGTTCGGTTCCCCGCCGAATCATGTCGTCGGTCCAGTGCTGGAAGTCGTGGCGGTCTGCGGCAGGGACGCCGAGCAGCTCGCTGATCACGGTGACGGGAAGCGGCAGGGCCAGGTCTGCGACGAGGTCCGCACGGCCGTTCGGTACGACTGCGTCGAGCAGACGGTCGGTGATCTCCTGGACCCGGGGCCTCAGCTCGGCCACCCTGCGCGCGGTGAACGCTTTCGAGACCAGGCGGCGCAGGCGGGTGTGGTCGGGCGGGTCGGCGCGGAGCATGTTGCGCAGAAAGGACTCGCGCTCCGTCACGGGCAGCTGCTGCGTGAGCCGAGGGTCCGACGCGTCGCGGACGTCGCTGCTCAGCCGCGGGTCGGACAGGGCGGCCAGCGCGTCCTCGTAGCGCATGACCAGCCAGGCCTCCAGGCCGCCGGCGATGACGGCGCGCTGGACCGGGCCGTCGTCGCGCAGTTGCCGGTAGACCGGAAAGGGGTCCGTGACGAAGGCCGGGTCGGAGTAGGGAAGCAGGACCGGCTGCTGACTCATGATGCCTCCGGAAACACGCCGCGAGTGCGCATGGCGAATCTGTCAGGCTTTGAGATTGTATGTGCCGGTTCGGTCGAATTCGGGATTTGGCCGGGTCGCCGCGGGAGACCGGTCGCCTGCGCGGCCGATGCCGGCCGCGGGCGGGTGACGTGGGTTGAGGACGGCAGGGATCGTGTCGCGGTCGGGATCCGCTCTCCCTATACCCGGTGCCGGAAGTCCTCCAGCAGCGCGCGGTAGCGCTTGGCGTGCAGGGCCAGTTGCTCGTCACTGGTGCCACGGACGTCGTGCAGGACGAGCGGCTCGGCATAGGCCAGGCCCATACGGTGGGCGGTCTGCTCCAGCGGCCGCAGCAGTTCCTCCATGGGGAAGCGGTGGAAGCCGCCGGGCCGGTAGGCCTCCTCGATGCCGCCGGTCGAGGTGACGAGCTGGAGGGTCTTGCCCTGCAGGAGGGGGCCGGAGTCGTAGGCGAAGTCACGCAGCATCACGTCGTCCAGCCACTGCTTGAGGAAGCCGGGGACCGAGTACCAGTGGAACGGGAACTGGAAGACGATCACGTCGTGCTCGCGCACCAGCCGCTGCTCGGCGGCCACGTCGATGACCCGGTCCGGATAGACGGCGTAGATGTCGTGCAGGGTGATGTGTTCCAGGTCGCGCACGGCCTCGGCGAGGGCGGAGTTGATCCGCGACCGGTCCAGGGCCGGGTGGGCGAGCAGAACGAGGGTGCGGGTTGTCACGGAGCTTCCTTCCAGACAGACAGGT
The DNA here is from genome assembly GCF_040644975.1 of Streptomyces sp. NPDC046900. Taxonomy (NCBI): domain Bacteria; kingdom Bacillati; phylum Actinomycetota; class Actinomycetes; order Kitasatosporales; family Streptomycetaceae; genus Streptomyces; species Streptomyces sp. NPDC046900. Next base: position 81,367 of record NZ_JBEYXD010000021.1, read on the forward strand.
CTGTCTTCTTGGGGGCTGAGAACCCCCCGACCGCAGTCAGGAGATGGGGGAGCTGTCAGGGGGTGGAAGGGCAGGCCTGGTCCACCAGCGCGCGAGCCGCGGCCTTGGCGGCGGCGGGCATGGCGGGGTTCTGCTCCAGCTTGCCGGCGGCCAGAGCGCCGTCGATGAGCAGGGTGAGCTGCAGCGCCAACTCGTCGGCGTCCCGCGCGCCGGCTCCTTCGGCCAGGCCGCGCACCCAGGTCCGTACGGTCGCCTTGTGCTCGACCATGACGGCATGCGGTGCGCTTCCCGGCTCACTCTCGGCGGCCGCGTTGATGAACGGGCAGCCGTGGAAACCATGGCGCCCGTAGGACTCCGCGACGGCGTCGAACAGGCCGACCAGCTGATCACGGGGGTCGCTTCCCGCGGCGAGCGCCGCGCGGCGCAGCTTGCCCCGCCAGGACTCGTCGGTGCGGCGCAGATACTCCGCCGCCAGCTCGTCCTTGGACGGGAAGTGTGCGTACAGGGTGGCCTTCGCGACGCCCGAGTCCGCGATGATGCGGTCCACACCCACGCCGCGCAGCCCGTGGGCCTCGAACAGATCGCCGGCCGTGGCCAGGATCCGTTCGCGTGCGGGCGGTCGCTTGACGGTGGCGGGCATGGGTGGCACCTCGTCTCAGGAAGGGCTCGGCAGCCCCGGCGTCCATCCAAACCTAACAGACAGGTCTGTCTGTTTCCATGTGCGGCTCAGGACGGTACGCCGGCCAGTACCTCCACCTGGCCCGTGTCGAGCGAGTAGTAGGCGCCGACCACGGCAAGAGTGCCCTTCGCCACGAGCGGGGCGAGGTCCCGGTTGGAGCGCAGATCGGTCGCGGTCAACTTGACCTGGGCCCGGGCCATCGTCTCGACCGGGTCGGTGCCGCCCTCGCGCGCCGCCTGCTCGTAGGCCGGCTGCAGGGCCTTGGCGATCGCCTGCAGATTGCCGGGAAGCGGTTTGCCCGCACGCATGGACTTGTACGCCGCGTCGATGGCGCCGCAGCGCTGATGGCCGAGGACCACGACGAGTGGGGTGCCACTCGTCATGGGCCCGTACTCGACGGAACCGGTGACCTCCGGTCCGATCGTCTGCCCGCCTGTACGCATGACGTAGAGGTCACCCAGCCCGGTGTCGAAGAGGAGCTCAGGCGGCACCCGGGAATCGATGCACGAGAGGATCGCCGCGTAGGGCATCTGCTCCTGTGCCACGAACTGGCGCCGGTCCGGGTCGCGGTCCGGGTGCTCGAGATCTCCGCTCACCCAGCGCTTGTTGCCTTCCATCAGTCTCGCGAAGGCCGCCGCCGGGGTGGTCGGCCGTGCCTGCGGCGAAGGGCTGGCCGCCGTCGCGACCATGCTCCTCGGTGCGCACCCCGCCAGCCCGACCGCGGCGCTCACCAGAGCACCCGTGAGCAGAGCTCTGCGATCCGGACGTCCTGCTGCGTCCATCGGTCGTCCTCCTCGGTGCCGCTCAGACGCATACGTGCGTCTTGACCAGGGCAATTGTTCAACCTGGCAAGGGCGACCCGGCGGCAGGCGCAAGGGGGCGCGGGGCATTTTGCCCACCGACGGCCCACAGCGCCGGCTCGAGTGTCCGACCGCCGTATGGTCGCAACCGCTCGGCCGATCGGCGAACCGTGCGCGGCCGGCCAGGGCGCGGCAGACCCCTGAACCGGTGACTGGTGCCGATGGGGAGTAGCCGATGTGCCCGCCGCGCGGCATTTCGCGCGCCCAGGCCGGAAGATAGGAATGCGGGCCTCCGTGCCGTGTTTCCCCGAGCCGGCATCGGAGGCCCGCGTATGCCGAGCGGGAGACGGGGGTGGACCTCCGGACATGCGCACCCCCTGGCCGCGCGCAGACGTGTGGGCCGTCCGGGGTCGGTCCGGTCATGGCGCCGGCTCGGCCGGCAGTTCCAGCTGGAGCTCGTAACCGCCCTCGGGGGTGGGCCCGGAGGTGACGGTGCCGCCGAGGAGGGCAGCGCGCTGCTGCAGGCCGATCAGGCCGTAGTGGGCGCTGGGCAGGGGCAGGGCGGGGCGGGTGGGAGCGCTGTTGGTGATGGTGACACGGACGGTGTCGCTCTGGCAGGTGGCGTACACGGTGGCGGAGGCGCCGGGGGCGTGTTTGCGCACGTTGGTCAGGGCTTCCTGAACGGTGCGGTAGACGGCGCGCTGCACGGTCGGGGGGAGGCCGCCGGGCAGGTCGGTCGTGAGGGCCGCGTCGAGGCCGCTGCCGTCGATCAGCCGCCGCAGATCGGTGAGGGAGGGCTGCGGGGTCAGTTCCGTCGGGATGCCCTGCGAATCGCGCAGGACGTTGACCATGTGGCGCAGTTCGTCCAGGGTCTGCACGCTCAGCCGCCGGATGGTGGACGCGGCCTCCTTGGCCTCGGCGTCCTGTGTGCCGACCTGCAGTGCCCCGGCTCGTACCGCGATCAGGCTCACCTGGTGGGAGACCACATCGTGCATCTCGCGTGCGAGCTGTGCCCGCTCCTTGGCCAGGGTGGCCTGAGCGGCCAGTTGCCGCTCGTGGTCGCGTGCCTCGAAGACCTCGCCGAGCCGCAGTGACAGGTCGCGGTGGGCCTGGACGAGTTGGCCGAGGAAGACGGGAGCCGCTGCGGTCGCCGCGGTGTAGCCAAGGGTGATCAGGGCTGTTGTGGTCCACAGGCCGAGCCGGAACGAAGGCCACGACGTCATGTCGCAGAGCGTGTACGCAAGGGCGCAGACGGCCAGCAGAGCCCGCCGCCGGGTGACCGTGGCCAGGTAGTACAGCGCTGCCAGCGAGGCGAAGATCGCATCGGAGACCAGGACGGCGGGCAGGGTGAACACGAAGGTGAGCAGCGGCAGACGCCGGCGCAGCAGAAGCAGCCAGGCGGCCGCCAGGGCGCAGGCCATCCGCGTCGGCTGGTCGAGGTTGACCTGGATCCAGACGTCGAGCAGCGCTGCGCCGACGAGTGCGATGTCGCGCAGTGTTCGGGCGCGGGCGCGGGTCATCATCCCGGTTCCAGATTGCGGGGCGGGTTGAGGAGTCCGGCGCGTTCGGCGAGCAGGGCCGCCTGGACGCGGCTGCTGACCTCCAGTTTCGTGAGGATGGCACTCACGTGGTCCTTGACCGTTCCGGTGCTGAGATGCATCCGGGCGGCGATCTCGGAGTTGGACAGTCCCTCGGCGATCAGGACGAGCACGGCGCGTTCTCGGCCGGTCAGACGCTCTATGGTGCGGGCAGCCGGTTCCCGGCAGCCGGCCTCCAGGTACCTGTCCACGACCGTCCGCGTGACCTTGGACGACAGTACGGTGCCGCCGTCCGCCAGGGCACGCACGAGGAAGGGCAGCTCCTCGGGGTCGGTGTCCTTGAGCAGAAAGCCTGCCGCGCCACAGCGAAGGGCTGTGGCCACGTACTCGTCCATGTCGAACGTCGTGAGCATGGCCACCACCGGAGGCTCGCTCAGCCTGCGGAGATCGGCGAGAACGGTGAGTCCGTCCACGTCCGGCATGCGGATGTCCAGCAGCACGACGTCGGGACGCATCTCCTGTGCCATCCGGGCAGCGTCCGCACCGGGAACCGCCGCCACGACCTCGATGTCGTCCGCGGCGTCCAGGATGCGCCGGAAGCCCGTACGGATGAGGGCCTCATCGTCGACCACCAGTACCCGGATCACGCGTGCTCCAACTTGCCACCGGATCACTGTTCGATTCGTATCACGTCGGGAAGCGCCCCGCAGTCCAGCGCTCACGGCGCACCGGGACCGTCCACTCGGCGGGCGGTCGCCAGCCAGTCGGCGGGGATGAATTCGGACTCCTGCCGGATGGCTACGGCACCAGGGTTCGCAAACCCTGGAGGCAACGCACTAGCTGCCGACCACTCTCCCACTTCGGAGCCACCGGTGGCGGCTGACCGCTGGCGTGCGCCGGCACAACCTCACCAGGACGGCTGATCAGCGCCGATCGGTCCTTCGGGCACCCGGCCACGGATGCCGGACCAATGGAGGAGGGCAGTCGCATGACGATCCGCCTGACACTACTGTGTGCGCACACCACGGACGACTCCGTGGACGCGGTTTTCGGTCACGGAGCCCAAGGCGACCACGACCTGCACGCGGCCGGCACCGCCCGGTCGGCGCTTCCTCCCTACTCGCCGGCCCTGCGGTCGCCGTCGACCCGGTGCGCCATGACGGCGGCAGCTCTCGGACTCCAGACCGTCGTCGAGCCGGCGCTGCGCGACCTCGACTACGGCACCTGGTGCGGCCGCACGGTGGACGAAGTCGTCGCCGAGGATCCTTTCGGGTACAGCGCGTGGCTGACCGACCCCGATGCCGCGCCACACGGCGGTGAATCCGTCCGCCGCCTCTGCCGCCGGACCGGCGCATGGATGCGGGGCCTGCCTTCCGACACCGGTCGCGTGGTGGCCATCGCTGAACCAGCGGTGTTCCGGGCGCTGCTCGTCCATGCCCTGTCCGCGCCGGCCCGGGCCTTGTGGGGACTTCAGATACCGCCCATGTACGCCGTCTCCCTCGTGGGCCGCGGTGACGACTGGCGTATCCGGTCGGTCGACGGAACCACCCCGCACGGCGTCGGTCGATCCGCTCCCTTCCGGACGACCGTGCCGGCCGCCCTCTGGCACACGAACGCCCGGCGCACGACGCAGCCGTACGGAGAGCGCGCCAGGGTGTTCTGCGGTGCCGATGCCGACGGCAAGGGCACCGCAGCCTGACCCGACCGGGGGCGGCCACCACGAGGGGTGTCCGCCGACCTCATCCCGCCGTGATGCGAAGCCTGATCGTGCGGGACTCAGGGCGAAGCGCGAACTCAGGCCACACATCCGGTCCACAGGCGCGTGAGCCGAGCCCGTGCTGGGCCGCATCGACGATCAGATGACTCGTCGCCGATTCCGGAAGCTCAAACGGGTGTGCGGCCTGCGCGATCTGCTGCGGGGTGTGACGGCTGAGTGTGAAGCCGGGGAGCCGTCCGTGCGTGTCCGGGACCGTCCTCAGGCGCAACACCGTCCTTCCGGCACTCGCCAGCGCCAGCTGTCGCAGCTGAGAGCGGTGCCCCGTCTCCTGAGGCCGGGCGTAGTCGACGGAGAGATCGCGGACGGTGGAGAGGAAACGGCCGGTGCGCGCCGCGCGGAGACTGTCCGGGTAGGACTCGTGCGGGCCGAGACCGAACCACTCGGCGGCATCGACGGGAGCCGACCCGTCGGGCAGATCGAAACGGATGCCGATCCGCGGCCACACCGTGCGCCAACCGCGGGAGGGCTCGATCTCCACCCGTAGCTCGAGTTCGTCGCCCTCGAGCGACCAGACGGTCTCCACCATCACCGAGAGGGCGGAGTGCGCTGCGGAGACCCTGGCGATCGTTCGCAGCGCATCGGAGGTGCGCTCCACGGACAGCCGCCGCGTGGTCAGCCGGTCGAGACCGTCGCGACGCCACAGTTCGGCATTGGAAACCCCTGCCACGCTGGCGTCGCTCTCCTCGACCTGTTCCGACGTGCCTTCGTCGTTGTCGGTGGGGGCACGGAACAGTTCCAGCCGCGGGCCGGCCACAGCGCGCCCGGCGAGGCGCACCAGGGCCCCGTCGACGAACTCGGCGATGCCGAGCGTCAGCGTCCCGTCGCTCCGCTGCCAATCGGTTCGGGGCCGCACACCAGGTGCCGGACGAGGCGCCGAACGGTCCAGCTGAGCGGTCGCGATCACATGCCCTTCGGGTGCCCAGGCGGTTCCGGCGGCCAATTCCGCATCGATGGTCAGCCACGACTCCGCGTCCTGCGGCATCGGGAACTGGGGAAGCGGCACCCGCTCCGACTCACCGGCCGGGATGACGGCGACCTTCAGGTCCCCGGAGTCCACGCGTGTCCCGTCGTGCTCGACGCGCCAGCAGAAGCGCAGGTCGGAGGTGTCAGCGGAGTGCCGGAGGTTTGTGATCACGACGTCGTCGCCGTCGAAGGTGAAACGGACCGGCTGCGCGACGGCCTTGTACTCGTGGAGGCTGGGAGTCGCGACGTCGTTGCTCAACAACATCCCGTCCATCACGAAGTTGCCGTCGTGTACGACCTCCTTGAAGTCGCCGCCGTACGCGTAGAAGGGCGTACCGTCCGGGGTCGTCGCCAGGATGCCGTGGTCGCGCCATTCCCAGACGAAGCCGCCGTGCAGCCGCGGATGCTCGTGCACAAGCGCCTCGTACTGGTCCAGCGCCCCCGGCCCGTTGCCCATCGCGTGGGCGTACTCGCAGAGCACGAACGGCCTGGTGCGCTGGCGGGCGCCCTGCGCGGGAGTGCAGTTCAGCAGCGCGGCGCGTGAGCCGTCGGTGCCGATCTGCTCGGTCTCGAGCACGGACGCGTACATGCGCGAGTAGATGTCGGTGTACTCGCCGGCGTGGTCGCCCTCGTAGTGCACAGGCCGTTCGGGGTCGCGGCCGTGGACCCACGCCGACATCGCGGCGAGGTTGCTGCCGGTCCCCGCTTCGTTGCCGAGCGACCAGATCACGATGCTGGGATGGTTCTTGTCCCGTTCGACGGTGCGCTGGATGCGGTCGAGGTACGCCTCCCGCCACGCCGGGTCGTCGCTCGGATTGGCGGTCCAGCCGACCTTGTCGAAGCCGTGCGTCTCCAGGTCGCATTCGAGGACGACCCAGAATCCGAGCTCGTCGGCGAGGTCGAGCAGCCGCGGATGCGGCGGGTAGTGGCTGGTGCGGATGGCGTTCACGTTGAACCGCTTCATGCGGGCCAGGTCTTCGCGGGCGTGCTCCTCGTCGAAGACGCGGCCGCGCTCGGGATGGGTCTCATGGCGGTTCATGCCGTGGAACACCACACGTCGGCCGTTGACCAGGAACCGGTCTCCGCGGATCTCGACGGTGCGGAAACCCAGCCGCAGGGAGACGGTCTCCGCGGCCGTCGACACGGTGCCGTCGTACAGGCGGGGCCGCTCGGCGGACCAGGGCTCCACGCCGTCGATGTCGAGCGGAGCCACCTCGGACGGCCCGGCCCAGACCTGCTCGACGCCGAGTCCGGGCACGCGAAGGGTGATCGGGTACGCCGCCTCGTCAGCGACGACCTCGGGCTCGATACGTCCGCTGCCGCGGTCGAACCCGGTGCGCAGCCAGACGTCCTCGATGCCTCCGGCCGGACGTGCGAGCAGGGTGACGTCGCGGAAGATGCCCGGCAGCCACCACTGGTCCTGGTCCTCGAGGTAGCTGGCCGCCGACCACTGGTGCACGCGCACGGCGACGACGTTGTCGCCCGAGCGGACGGCCGAGGTCACATCGAACTCGTGGGCGAGCCGGCTGCCGCTGGCGCTGCCGATCTCGTCGCCGTTGACCCACACCCTGAAGAGCGACTCGACCCCGTCGAACCGCAGCACGACGCGCTCGGCGTCCGACCAGTCGGCGGGCACCTCGAAGTGGCGGCGGTAGTCACCGGTGGGGTTCTCGTCCGGGACATGGGGCGGGTCGATCGGGAACGGGTACTGCACGTTCGTGTAGATCGGCCGGCCGTATGCCCCGTCGCCCTGCAGCACCCAGTGGGAGGGCACCGGGATGGTGTCCCAGCCACTGTCCTCGAAGCCCTCGGTGGCGAAGTCCTCCGTCGCAGGCACCGTCGGCGACAGACGGAAGTGCCAGGGCCCGTTGAGCGATCGAGAGGGGGCGTCGGAGTGCAGCCACGAGCGCGCCGGGCGCAGCGCGCCACGACCTGGTGTGGTGTCCGAAACGTACGCGGAAGGCTCGGAGTGCACGGGGTCACAACTCTTTCTTGGTTGGCAAGAGGGGATCGAAGCGCCGGCAGGAGTCGGCTACCGGACCACGACCGTGCGGATCTCCCACGGGCCGAGGGCGAGTTCCAGCCCGTCCGCGACCGGCGCCGCGGAGAGAGGCCGGCCGAGCAGGTCGACCGTGATGGCCTCCGTGAACGCGCCGGTCATGCGGACGGTCGAGCCCGCGTCGCTCAGGGCGGCGAGCCGCACCTCGGTGCCGGCGCCGTGCTCGTCGTCGGTGACGCGGCGGATGCTGGAGACGAGGACGTCCGCGCCCTCGACGCGCACACCGGTCGCATCGGCGGGCAGGTCGCCGCCGGCGGCGCCGGTGCCACGGGTGACCAGCACGTCGTTGCGGAACTCCTCGGCGAGGGCCACCGCGTTCGCGGCCTGCCAGCCGGTGGCCGAGGGGACGACGGCGAAACGGTTCTCGATGCGCACGCCGAGGTCCTGCGCGCCGGGCGCGGGGATCTCGCTCGCCGCGGGCTCGTCACGAAGGGGGTGGATGTTGACGCTGATCGAGCCGATCGCGCGGAGCAGGGTGATGGCGAGTTCGGAGCCGTCACCGACGACCTCGTACTCGGTGACGTGGTCGAGCAGGACGGTGGCGGCACCGGCCGACACGAACGTGCTCGCGGGGAAGGTCGGGATCGGGTACTCGCCCCAGCCGCCCTCCGCGGTGAGCCCCCGCTCGGTGACGGCGAACTGCCCGGCCGACGCGGACCCGGCCACCGGCTCGGGCAGCGGCAGGTGGAAGCGCAGCCGGTGGTCGGCCGACTGGTTCAGGAACGCGGTGGACACGCGGACGAACGGCTCACCCGCGCGCACCTCCACGAGGGTCTCCACCGGCGTCGGCACGGTACGGGTGCCGCGCAGGTCGCGGTCCGGGGAGAGCGCGGCGGGCCACGCGTAGACGCGGGTGACGCGCATCCGCGAACGCAGCGGGCCGTTCTCGAGGAGCTCGACGGCGACCTCGTCCGGCTCCGACACGAGCACGTCCCGCGCCGGGGGAGCGTAGTTGTAGCTGTCGCCCCGGTCACCGCCGTCGACCAGGCGGCCGACCCCGCGCAGCACCGTGCCGTCGGCCCCGGTCACGTTCAGGGTCCCGTCGGCCGCGACCGCCACGTCGACCAGGCCGTTGGTCAGCGTGCGGGCCGTCGCCGTCGCGGGCGTGAACGCCGTCGGCCGCACAGCGGCCGCCTCGTCGGGTGCGACCCGGAAGCTCGCGAGTCCGGAGGCGGGGACGTGTACGGGCACCAGCGCGGTCGCGCGTGCCTCCTCCACCGTCAGCGCCCGCCACTCGCCCGGGTGCGCGGCGGCCGCCGCGGCGACCTCCCGGCGCAGGATCAGCAGGTCGAACGGTCCGCTGGTCGGCACTTCGGCCAGGTGGAAGACGAGCGATCCGGGGGTGAGCTCGTAGTGGTCGATCAGCCGGCCGAAGAGCTCGCGGCGGTGGATGCGGCGCAGTACCCGTTCGAGCTGCGAGGCGTCCATGCGCTCGTCGCTGAGCACGGTCGGGGCCTGCGACACGAGCTGCACGGGGTGCGTCGAACCGTCGGCGGCGGTCGCGACGAGCACGCTCCCCTCGGGCGGGGCGACGACATCGACCTCGACCAGCGCCGTGCGTGGGAGGGGCAGCGGGTTGGCGACCAGGTGGGCGTCGCTGGGCACAAGGGCGGCGGGTTCGCTGAGCGCCGCGTCCCGCACGGCCCGTGCCGCCTGCGAGGCCTCGGCGAGACGTGCGTCGACCTGGTCGGCGGTCTCGTCCGTGCCGGAGCCGACGACCGAGTCGTGCGCGCTCGACTCGATGATCTTGTGCCAGGCGAGTGAGAGGAACCGCGAGTCGTCGCGCCGGGACCACAGGGCGTTCAGCCGCTCGGCGTGGTCGACGATGCGCTCGGCGACGGCCATCCGCTGCTTCAGCCCGCGCCGCACGGAGATCACTCCGGGCAGGATGTTGCCGCGCACATGGCTGCGCAGCTCGCCGGTGACGACGGCCGAGACCTCGTCGCGCACGTGCTTGCGAATGTACTCGTCCAGCGTCGCGATGGTGATGGGACGCTCGTCGCTGGAGGCCCGGCGCAGCCAGGCCGCCAGCTGCGGGTCGGGCGCGTTGTGGTCGGTGCCGGCCATCGCGAGCACCGGGTCGTCGCCCCACCGCTCTGCGGTCATCTCCGCGTACTCGCCGAGCGCGCGCCGGATCTGGTCGGGCACCAGAAGGACGTCGAGCCCGTTGTCGTAGCCGTCGAAGAGGAACTCGGTCCGCACCTCGGAGCCGTCGGGGGCGCGCCAGCGGAAGGCGTGTCCGTCGACGGAACCGGGCACCCCGCGCCACAGCGCCGCGTGCTCGATACCGGCACGTGCCAGGATCTGCGGCATCTGCGCGACGTGGCCGAACATGTCCGGCAGATAGCCGATGGGCATCGAGCCGCCGAGCTCCGCTGCTGCGGCCCAGCCCATCTGCAGGTTGCGGACGATGCTCTCGCCGGAGCAGAGGAACTCGTCGAGCAGGATCAGCCACGGCCCGATGGCCAGCCGGCCCTCGGCGACCAGGGCGGCGACGCGTTCCCGGTTCTCCGGCCGCATCTCCAGGTAGTCCTCGACCGCGGCCATCTGCCCGTCGACGGTGAACCGGAAGTCCGGGTTCGCCTCGGCCGTCACCAGCACGGTGTCGAGAGCGGTGACGAGGCGGTGCCGGAACACCTGGAACGGCTCATACCATTCCCGGTCCCAGTGGAAGTGGGGCACGAAGACGGCGGGATTGCGCATGCGGGCGGGACCTTCTGTGCTGGCGGAGCGAGGCGTACGACGGGGGAGCGGCGCGGGGTTACTTGAGGGAGCCGGCGGCCAGTCCGGTGCGCCAGAACCGCTGGAGGAGGATGAACAGGACGATCACGGGCACGATCGAGACCAGCGAGCCGGTGATCACCGATTCCTGGAGGAGCGGGGCGCGGGCGGTCTGGCCGTTCCACTCGTACAGGCCGAGGGTGATCGGGAAGAGCGACTCCTTCTGCAGCATCACCATCGGCAGGAAGAAGTTGTTCCAGATGGCGACGAACTGGAACAGGAAGATGGTGACCAGCGAGGGCGTCATCAGTCTGAACGCGACCGTGAAGAAGGTGCGGAACTCGCCGGCGCCGTCCAGGCGTGCCGATTCGAGGATCTCCTGGGGAACGGCGGCGGAGGCGAAGATACGGGCCAGGTAGACGCCGAACGGGCTGACGATGCTCGGCAGGAACACCGCGAGGTAGGTGTTCACGAGCCCGGTCGCGGAGAACAGCAGGAACAGCGGGAGTGCGAGCGCCGTGGTGGGCACGAGGATGCCGCCGAGGATCACGGAGAACAGGAACTCGCGGCCCCGGAAGGTGAACTTGGCGAGCGCGTAGCCGCACAAGGCGGAGATCAGAGTCCCGACGGCCGCGCCCACCACCGCGTAGACCACGCTGTTCAGGGCCCACCGCCCGAAGATGCCACCGTTGCGGCTGAACAGGATGCTCAAGTTGTCGAACAGGTTGAAGTGCGAGAACGCCAGTCCGTTGGTGGAGGCGAGGTCGCCCTGCGGCTTCGTCGCCGCGACGATCAGGAAGTAGATCGGCAGCAGGAAGTAGATCGCCAGCAGGAACATCAGAGCCATGACGGCCGTCCGGCTGACGTGGCTTTCGCGGATCGGGGGCTGGTTGCTCACAGTCCGGCCCTCTTCGAGGTCAGTCGCATGAACCCGAAGCTCAAGACGAAGGTGATGACGGCGATGACCACGGAGATCGCTGCCGCCTGCTGGTAGTTGTTCCCGGAGGCCACCGCGTACGCGAGCATGTTCGGTGTGAACGTGCTCGAGATGTTCGAGGAGATCTGGCGCAGCACGGCCGGCTCGGCGTAGAGCTGCAGGGTGCCGATGATCGAGAACACCGTGGTGAGGATGATCGACGGGGCGATGATCGGGACCTTGATCTGCCAGGCGATCTTCCAGTTGCCGGCACCGTCGAGCTTGGCGGCCTCGTAGAGCTCCTGCGGGATCGACTGCAGCGCCGAGAACATGATCAGCATGTTGTAGCCGGTCCAGAGCCAGGTGGAGACGTTCGCCGCCGACCACAGCACGGCATCCGGGCCGAGGAAGTCGGGCTGAAGGCCGAGGCCTTTGAGCAGGTCGACCACGGGGCTGAGCTGCGGCGAGTAGAGGTACGACCACATGATCGCGGCGATGACGCCGGGCACGGCGTACGGCATGAACGCCGCGATACGGAAGAACGACTTCAGCTTCAGCAGCGGCGTGTCGAGCAGCAGTGCCATGATCAGCGCGACGAACAGCATGACCGGCACCTGCACGATGCCGAACAGTCCGATGCGCCCGATGCTGCTCCAGAACTCGGTGTTCTGGAACACCTGCGCATACTGATCAAAACCGCCGAAGGTCGTGTACGACGTGCCGTACTGACCGCCGGTGCGCCGCACGACGAGCAGGCTCTGCCAGATCGCGTAGCCGATCGGCACGAGGTAGAACAGCACGAACGGGAGGAAGAACGGGATCAGGAACGCGGCGATGGTGCCTGCCCGGGGGCCGCCGCCGATACGACGGCGGCGGCCCCCGGTGGTCGCAGTCACCACGCGTGTCGCGCGTGTTGCGATGTCGGTCATGCTGCGGTCACTTGCCTGCCGTGGCCGGGATCGCCTGATCCTTCATCGACTTCAGCGCGGCGTCCTGGGCGGCCGAGAGCGCGTCGCCGGCGGTGCCCTTGCCCGCCGCCGCCTTGGCCATCGCGTCCTGGAGCGCCAGGTTCACCGTCTTCTGGGTGGGACCCCAGCTGAAGCTGGTGTCGATGTTCTTGGACGAGTCGGCGAAGACGTCGAAGATCTTCTCGTTGTTGTAGTACGGGACGCCCTGTGACAGTGCCGGGAGCTTCAGACCGTCGTTGGCCGCCGGGTAGAGGCCGCCCAGCTTGTTCTCAAGGGCGAGGGCCTCAGGGTCGGTGTTCAGCCACTCGTTGAACTTGACCGACTCGTACAGGTGCTTGTTGCCCTTCATGAACGCCACGGTGGACCCGCCCCAGTCGCCGGACGAGGTGCTCGAACCCCAGGTCGGCATCGGGACGATCGACCACTTGCCGGCCTGCTTCGGCAGGTTGTCGCGGAACATGCTGTAACCCCAGGCCGCGCCGACGTAGGTGGCGATCTGGTTCTTCTGGTACGCGGCGTACATCTGGGTCGAACCGTGGGCGAGGTCGGTGCGGACGAGCTTGGCGTCGATCAGCTTCTGCCAGTAGTCGGCGACCTGCTTGCTCTGGTCGGACGTGACGGTCACGTGCCACTTGTCGCCGGAGTAGCTGTACATCTCGGCGTTGTTCTGCCAGAGGAGTCCGTTGAACCACTCGGCGTTGTTCGGGTCGAAGAACGTCATGCTGAGGTTGGGGTCCGCGGCGTGCAGCTTCTTCGCGTCCGCTGCGTAGTCGTCCCAGGTCTTCGGGATCGTCAGGCCGTGCTGCTTGAAGATGTCGCTGCGCACGTAGAGGGCCATCGGACCGGTGTCCTGCGGGAAGGCGAACACGCCGGTGCCGCCGAAGCTGGTCTGCGACCAGGTCCAGGGCACGAACTTCGACTTGGCGCCGGTGGCCGCGGAGCAGGCCGAGGCGTCCACGAAGGCGTCCTGGGTGCGCAGGTTGGGGAGCTCGTCGTAACCGACCTGGGCGAGGTCGGGCGCCTTGTCCGCCTTGAGGGCGTTACCGATCGTGCCGTACTGGTCGTTGGAGATGTTCTTCGTCTCGACCTGGATGTTCGGGTTCTTCTTGTTCCACAGGGCGACGACCTGATCCATGCCCGGAACGGTGTTCCAGTACTGAAGGGTGACTTTGCCCTTCGAGGGCTCACACGAGGACGCGGATGCGTTACCCGAAGGAGCGGGCGACGAGCACCCGGCGAGTACGGCTATACCTGCTGCCGCGGCGGCGACGGCGAGGCGGGTGCGCGTGACTGTGTTGCTCATAGTTTCCGTTCCAGAGAACGACTAGCGACGACGCTAGACGGGTCGACGTTGACACCTCAGGCGGGATGCCTTCTGGTTGGAAGGGACAAAACGCCACCGTGTCGGTAGTGCCGAACGCCGTGGCGGGATTGGCAACCATGGATCCCAGTGCCGTGAGCGTTCACGTGAACGTTCACGGCGAGCTGGAATTGTTCGGAAGTGTGCGCTCCGGTGCGGTCGAGTGTCAAGGCTTTCGTGTCACGCACAAATCCGGCATATTACGCGGATCCCCTCAGTCGCAGCTCGGCCCGGACGACGAGGTCGTCGGCGTCGAGCGCGTTCGCCCCGGTCAGCAGCCGTGCGACCTGCTCGATGGCGAGCGCGCCGAGCTTGCGTGTGTCGAGGGCGACGCTGGAGAGCGGGGGCTCGACCACCGCGCCGAGCTGCAGGCCGTCGAAGCCGATCACGGCCAGGTCCTGGGGGACGCTCCTGCCGAGCCGGCGTGCCTCGCGCAGGGCGCCGATCGCGATGATGTCGTTGAAGGTCAGGACCGCGGTCACGTCCGGATGGGCGGTGAGCAGGGCATCGAGCGCCGCTCCGCCGCCGTCGGCCGACTGGTGGGCGCCGACCACCATGCTCGAGTCGATGCCGTGCGCCGCGGCGGCCGTGGTGAACCACTCGCGTCGAAGGCTCGGCTCGGCGCGGCCGTCATGGTCGAGCATGCCGATCCGCGTGTGGCCCTGCGCGATCAGGTGCGCGACCGCGGCGTGGACACCGTCCTCACCGTCGATCCGGATCGAACTGAACCGCGCGGTGCGGTGCTCCCGGCCGATGAGCACCACCGGCATGCCCCGGGTGAACAGCTCGACCTCGTCCTCGGGGCAGCTGAAGTAGCCGACGACCGCGTCCACCTGCGAGCTGATCACCTGGAGTGTGCCGAGCTCCTCCTCGGCCCGGTCGGCGGTGTCGTAGACGACGACGTGCCAGCCACGGGCCCGGGCGGCCTCCAGCGCGGCCGCGGCGACCTCGGTGAAGAACGGGTTGAGCAGGTCGGGGATGACCAGCCCGATCGTGGTGGTGTCCTGCCGTACCAGGCCCCGGGCGAACCGGCTCGGCCGGTAGCCGAGCGCACGGGCGGCGTCGAGGACACGCTGCTTGGTGGAGTCGTCGATCTCGTCCTTGTCGTTGAGTGCCCGCGACACGGTCTGCCGTGAGACCCCGGCGGACCGGGCGACGTCATGGATCGTGACTTTCCGGGGCTCTGTCCCCGACACCGAAGACGACACCGTCGCCCACCTCCCGCTGTTCGCGGCCACCGATGCGTCCGCAGGGCCTGAGTATGCCTGTGCCGGACGCGGCTGCGCGATATCGGGTCTTCTTGCTTCTCCTGGGCACGGGTCCCGCGGACCGGTCGAGCCTCCGCGTTCCGCCTGGCCGGCGTCGCGGCAGGTGGTCGGCATGCTGCCGTCGTCGGGTCGGACGTTTTCGCGCTGCACCGAGTGCCGCGGTTCCGGCGTGCACAGGGGTGCGACGTGGGACACAGTGGGTGATAAACAGAGAAGCAGTGCGTACGCAACAGCCTTTATTCATCGATGGCTTCGTTGGGTTTCTTGAAGCGTTTTTCTCGCTCTCTTGATCGACCATTTCCCTGCCGGCATCCCGGGCGAATTCTCGAGGCCGAGGCATCCCCGTACGAGCGGCGGTAATAGGCACCAGAACTTCTGCCAGAGGACGGGTGTCTTCTCATGTCCAAAGTTACCGTCGGCGAGCAGAACGGCCACCCCATCGAGATGGCCGGCGAGCAAGGCGACGCCGTGGGCCGATCACCTCGCCGGCGTACTGCACCGCACCGGCTTCAGCGGGCGGCCCGGCCCGCCGTCGGCTGCCGCGGCCGAGATGCACCCCACGGACCAGGGTGCGGACCGTGGCGGTGGGCCCACTCTGTGACGTCGGCCCGGCCGACCGGACCGACGTCACGACCACTGTGGGGGTCCCCCGGTCATGGCGCGGGTGGTGGTGCGCCGTACCCGACCGGTACGCCCGCCTCCGCCGCGCGTCGGGCGATGACGGGGGAGGCGCGTTCGGCGAGGGCGGCGATGGTGAGGGAGGGGTTGACGGTCAGGGAGGTGGGGACGGCGGAGCCGTCGGTGACGAACAGGCCCGGGTGGCCGCGCAGTTCGTTGGTGTCGTCGAGGGCGCTGGTGGCGGGGTTGTCGCCCATGCGGGCGGAGCTGATGGGGTGG
Source organism: Streptomyces sp. NPDC046900 (assembly GCF_040644975.1). Classification (NCBI taxonomy): domain Bacteria; kingdom Bacillati; phylum Actinomycetota; class Actinomycetes; order Kitasatosporales; family Streptomycetaceae; genus Streptomyces; species Streptomyces sp. NPDC046900. The sequence continues at coordinate 97,313 of NZ_JBEYXD010000021.1, forward strand.
GCGGTCACGCTTCCTGCCACGTCTTCGCTCCAGGGGCGGACCGTGGCCAGTCCGTCCTTCTCGAGGATGCCGCGCAGGGCTGTGTCGGCCTGCTGCCAGGCGTCGCGGGTGCGGGTGGTGGGACGGTAGGTCATCGTGCCCAGCCCCAGTCCGGGTGCCAGCCGGGTGAAGCTGCCGGTGAGGGGTGGCACGGAGCTGAAGGTGCCTTCGTTGTCGTCCTCGGTCATCGCGAGGAGGGTGAGCCAGGATTTCCAGCGGGAGCGCAGGTCACGGGCGGGGATGCCGAACCAGTTCGGCGGGTCGGCGGCCTGGGCGAGGATGTTGGTGACCGGCGGGAAGTAGATCTGCTGGAGCATGAAGCGGCTGTACTCGGGTGCCGCTGCGTCCAGGTAGTCGTACGTCGCCGCTGTGATGGGGCGGCCGATCGGCAGTCCCTCGTACGGAACGCCGTCCGGGCGGGACAGGCCCAGCAGCGAACGCACCTTGTTCTCGTCCACGTCGGCGACGCTGACGCGATCGCCGTTCCCGGAGAAGTACCGTCCCACCGCGCCCGGGACTCCGCCCAGCAGCAGTGCGGAGCGCTGCAGGATGACGGGGGTGCCGACCGCCCCGGCGGCCAGGACGGCCACCTTGGTGTGGATGGTGCCCACCTCGAGAGTGCATGTGTAGTCGTCGGGGTCGAGGACCGTGTACGTGACGGCGTATCGATAGCCGGACAGGGGCGAGGGGGCGATGGTCTGGACCTCGTGCAGGGGCTTGATGGTCGTGCCGTGCGCCTCGGCGGCGGGCAGGTAGTTGAGCAGCATGGAGCGTTTGGCGTCGAAACGGCAGCCGGAGAGCATCCAGTTGCAGTTCGTGCACTGTTGCGTGTCCACGGCCACGGGCACGGGGTTGCAGGTGTGGCCGGCCCGTTGGCAGGCGGCCGCCAGCACACCACCGGCGTAGGAGACGTCCGGCCAGCCGGTGCGGGTGACCGGGAGCGCCTGCTCCACGCGGTCGTACCAGGGGTCGAGCGCGGCTCGGGTGAGCGAGGCGGGCCAGATCCGCCGGCCCAGGCTGCCACGCCGTTCGAAGATGTAGGCAGGGGCGCGCAGGGACGCGGCGAAGTAGACCACGCTGCCGCCGCCGACGCAGTTGCCGGCGACCACGGCGATGCCCTCGCCGCGGACGACGTCGACGATCCGGTTGTACGTGCCCAGCCGCAGCGAGTGGGCGAAGTCGGATGCGGCCAGACGCGGGCCGCGTTCGAGGACGGTGACACGGGCGCCCGCGGCGGCGAGATAGTACGCGGGGATCGCGCCGCCGAATCCGCTGCCGATGACGAGGACGTCGGTGGTCTGGGCGCTCATGCCGGGCTCCCCGAGGCGGTGGTGGCGGGGTGCAGGGCGGCCAGGGCCCTGCCGTAGGAGTAGTCGGCGAAGCGCCAGAGGCCGTCGGCGCCGGACTGGGGGAAGCCCAGCCAGGTCAGCCCGGGGTGGTGTGTGTCCACCGCCTCGCGGGTGTCGAGATGGGCGGCGGTGTCGAAGGCGAGGCCCGTCAGCAGGCTGAGCATCTGCCAGACGACGCGGTCCGGGTCCTCGGAGCCGAACAGGCCGCGGACGAGCGTGGTGCGGTGGCGGAAGGACAGGCCGACGAAGGCAGGGACGGTGAGCGGCAGCAGGATCAGGTGGGTGGTGGCGTAGGCGACCGCCCGGGCGTTCAGCAAGGTGGCGATCTCGGGCAGCAGGGGGGCGAGGGGCAGTTCGGGGGAGGTGAGTGTCTGGATCACACCGGCCTGCACGGCGCCGGGGCCGGTGACGGCGCCCGCTACGGCCAGGTCGCCGGCGAACCGGCGTTCGCCGGGGATCAGAGTGTCGGCGAACGCCTCCATCGTCTGCACCGTCCACCCCGAGGCCCCGGCGTCGGCGGTCGCTGTCTCGGCTGCGGCGGCCGGGAACCGACCGGCGGAGAGGGCGGTGGCGGTCGCCGCGAGGGCCTTGAGGAGAGTCCTCCGGTTCGGCGGATGCACGGTGCTCACCCGGCCAGAGAACAGCGCAGATCGTAGGGCAGGGTGACGGTCAGTCCGCTCTCGCCCGCGTCCCGGCCGTAGTCCTCCAGCACGGCCGCCAGCTCCGGGAAGGTGGGGCGCAGCGCTGCGACGGCGTCGCCGATGCCGACGCTGGTGCCGTGGACGCGGAAGTTGGTCAGGCGAGCGCCGGCCCGCTGCCCGGTCTTGTCCCACCAGTACTGGCCGTCCCAGGTCACCCAGGGGGTCGCGCCGGTGGTGGTCTGCACGCTCCAGTGGTCCTTCTGGTAGTAGCGGCAGGTCACCATCGCGAGGGCGAAGCGTGAGGGTTCGGCGACCAGGAAGCGCAGGGCGCCGCCGTTGTCGAAGGTGATGTCACGCTTGCTGTACTCCACGCAGAGCGGATCGCGGAACATCAGCCACCACGGCGGGATCTCGCCCTCGCCGAAGCGGTGCCACTCACAGCCGGCGGCGAACGAGGGCTCGGTGAACGGCGCGACGGACGAGGTCGTGGTCAGGCTTCGGGCCGTGGCACTGGTGTCTGCGGCTCCCGTGCGCGGCGCGGCCGAAGCGGTCCCCGGTACGAGGGCTGCGGCACACACCCCGAGCGCGATTGCCAGGGGCATGACAGATCTACGGAATCGATGCGAACCGGACAAGGTGATTGCCTTCCTCGACGAGCGATCGGCCCGGCGGCGGGGCGCGGTCGCTTGGGGGTGGGTGGCGGTCTTCGAGCGGCGTACGGACACACGGACATCGCTCACGCGTGCGGGCATGACCGTGAGCCGGTGCCGGGCCGTGGGGCGGTCCGGCACACCCCACAGAGTGGGGCATGACTACCAGTCAGTAAAGGCCTGGGTCAGTGACTCATCCACTGAGCCAGCGAACTGGGGCCGATGGAGGGGGAGTAGGGGAGTCGGGCCGACCGATGGCGGCTGCCGAGGCGGCGGGGGAGGGCTGGAAGGACCGGTGCGTATGGGGCGCGGTGCGCTGGAGGTCGTGGGATCTCAGGCATGGCGGTTCTGGGGCCGGATCCCGGTGGTCCGGCAGTGCCCCGGCGCGTCGCCGCGTCATCCGCCCGAACGGCGGCATGCTCGACAGGGGGTGCCGTGCCCTCCACTTGAGACTGCCGGAGCGATGGAATGACGCATACTCTGCCGAAGCATCCGGGTCTGGCCGACGGGCTGGTCTACCTCGACTACAACGCCACCACCCCGGTGGACCCGCGGGTCGTGGAGGCGATGTCGCCCTACCTGTCCGCCTTTTTCGGGAACCCGTCCAGTAGTCACCCCTTCGGTGTCGAGCCGCGTGCCGCTCTCGCTGTCGCCCGCGCTCAGGTCGCCGGTCTGATCGGTGCCGGCCCTGAGGAGATCGTTTTCACCGGTTCCGGTTCCGAGGCCGATCTGCTCGCCCTGCGGGGTGCCGTCCTCGCCTCGAGCCGTCGCCACCCGCATGTGATCACTCAGGCGACCGAGCACCCGGCCGTGCTCGCCACGTGCCGCGTTCTGCAGCGCCTGCATCGGATCCGGGTGACGGTGCTGCCCGTGGACGGCACCGGTCTGGTCGAACCGGACGCGCTGAGCGAGGCCATGGACGAGGACACCGTGCTCGTGTCGGTGATGGCCGCCAACAACGAGACAGGCGCTCTTCAGCCCATCGCCGAACTCGCCGCCCGCGCCCGCGAGTACGGCGCGCTCTTCCACTGCGACGCCGCTCAGGCCGCCGGGAAGATCCCCCTTGACGTCGAAGCCCTCGGCGTGGACCTCCTCACCGTCGTCGGCCACAAGATGTACGCGCCCAAGGGAATCGCCGCCCTCTACGTACGCGACGGCGTCCGGTTGGAGCCCGTCGTCTACGGCGGCGGCCAGGAACGCGGGCTGCGCGCCGGCACCGAGAACGTCGCGCTCGCGGTCGCCCTGGGCGCGGCCGCTCGACTGTGCGAAGACGAACTCGCCGACGACGGCCCGGAACGTGTTCAGTCCCTGCGCGACGACTTGCACCGGAGACTCGAGGGCTGCCTGCCCGATCGGGTCCGCCTCAACGGGCCGGAGAAGGAACGGCTGCCGAACACCCTGAATGTGAGCATCGACGGCGCCGTCGGACCCGAACTCCTCGCCGCAGCACCCCATATCGCGGCCTCCACCGGATCTGCGTGCCACAGCGGCAGCAGCGCGCCCTCGCCCGTCCTGTCCGCGATGGGCATCGACCCCTCACGGGCCATGGGCGCGCTACGGCTGTCACTGGGCCGCTGGAGCACGCCGGACGATGTCGTCTCAGCCGCGCTGGCGCTCACCGCCGTCGCCCCCTGACCGCCCCGCGACCGTCGCACGCGACCGGTGACCCCCCACGGGACGCACCCGCCGAGGGCGGAGTCCACCGTGCGGTGGCGGCGGCGCCCGCCACGTCGCCCTCGGAACCCTGAACCAGGCGCGCCTCGACCGAGGTTCGGGAAGGAGCCGCCGTACCTCGGTGACGGGGCTTCGCCAGTCGACTGCACTCAAGCGCTCCTCGGCGAGGCGCACACGCACACCCATCCGCGGTCACAAGTACGGCCGCCGGGACGCCAGTCGGCGCGCGCGCCATCCGTTCGCCGTGTCAGGCTCCCGGACTCAGGGCGCCTACGGGTAGCGCGCCCGACCATTGGGCAGCTCGCCCGAGGTGGACTCCTCCAGCAGCCCGGTGTACTTGCGCGAGAGCTCCTCGTACTGCGCCTCGTTGCCGTCCACCCGGCGCTTGCGCCCGGTGTCCGCGGAGTGCTCCAGGCCATCAGCGCACCGGCGTTTGAGGTCCTTCGAGACCAGCGAGCCCAGATGCGCGCCCACCAGGCGCAACACCTCCTCGTCTTCGGCGCTCAGGTGACCCAGACGGGTGCGGATTGCCACGCCGGACGGGCCGAGGGCCACGAAGGGAGCAGCGATCGTGCGCAGCGACTCATCACGCATCAATGTACCCCGCTCTCCAACCCTCGATCAGCAACAGGAAGAACGGTACCGGCCGACACTGACAGCGCCCGTCACGCGACGTGTGCGCGCTGCAACACCACGAACCAGTACATGCTCATGCACACTCACGCACGCTCCCGCACATCTGAAAACGAACAGTTCCCAACCCCTCCTCGCTGCGCACCGGGACGGCGGACACACCGGGAACGTGATCGCCACCCACGCCGAACTGCACGTCACGGCCCGCGCCTTCTCCGAAGCCGCCCTCGACCGCGCTGCCGCCGCCGTGGAGCGAGTGGTGCGTGCCGAGGCAGCCGCCGCTGCCCTCCCGCCCCGGGTCATGGTCACCCTGCTCTCGCGCTCCGGCGTCACCCTTCCCGATCCGCACGTCACCGCCGCCGTCCGTACTGCCCACCGGGCGCAGTTCGATGCCGCCCGCGTCACCGGCTGGCCGGGCTCGCCCGCCACCGAGGACTTCCCGCTCCTCACGGGTTCCGGCGCTCACCTCCACGGCAGGCCCGGTATCCGCGGCGCCTACTGGATGCTCGGCGCGACCGACCCGGTCCAGTGGGCGGCCGCTACAGGCTCAGGCGCCGCCGAAAAGCTGGGTGCTCTGCCCGCCAACCACTCGCCCCGCTTCCTGCCCAGCGTTCGCCTGACGTTGGAGACCGGAACGGCCGCACTGGTGACGGCAGCACTGGCGCGGCTGAGGACCCCCGACGCGACGCACGGGGAGCCGGCCCCAGCCGAACGTCGGACACGGGGCACCCAAGCGCACTGAGCGCGTGCCTCGGCGGAATCAGGTGAAGCGCCAGCGGGTCTGGGTGAACCCGGCGTCCCTGCCGAATCCGAAGACGGTACGAGGCGCCACCGCGAAGACCAGGGCCCGACCCGCGTCCGTGCTCTCCTCGGTCGGCGGCGGGGCGGCCGTCGTCTTCGCGGTGCTGAACGCCCCGTCCCGTACCTCGAAGTGCCAGTCCGGACCGTACTTCGCCTCCCACGCCACCGCGAGTTCGACCAGCCGTTTCTCGTCGGTGACCGGAACCGCCTCGCCCTCGACCACCACGTCGCAGCCCTCGCCGTAGGCGTTGGTGCCGGTGGTGAGGACGACCTGGGGATTGGCGGCGAGGTTCATCCCCTTGCGCTCCCGCTCACCGGTGGCGAAGTGGAGCGCCCCGTCCAGCCACACGGCGATCAGCGGTGTGACATGGGGGCGGCCCTCCGGACGGACCGAGGACAGCCAGAAGATCTCGGCTTCCTTGAGGCGGGATGCGGCCTCGGCCCAGGACTTGGCGGTGGCGCCGGGGGAGCTGTAGCGCGCGTCCAGATCGGTGTGCGGTTCCTGCGCCCGCGGTTGTGCCGGCATGACGAACCCCTCTCGGCCTCGGACCTTCACATGGTCTTCCTGAAGGGGAGACTCCGCCCGCCCGCCGGACTCATCGCCATCCTGTGCCCGGATTGCCGGCCCAGGGGAGACGGCGAAGCGATGTACTACAGGCTGAGCAGCACCCGGCCGAAGGGTCCGCCCTCTATGAGGTGGCGCTGAGCCTCGGCGGCCTGTTCGAGGGGGAAGACGCGGTCGACAAGGGGGGTGATCTCCTTGCGGGCGACCAGGTCCAGCAGCAGTGAGTTGGTCCTGTTGATCTGTTCCTGGGTGAACATGGCGAACTGGAATCCGCGTACGCTCGCCGCCTTCCAGATCAGGTCGGTGACGTTGATGTCGGCCTGAATGCCGGCCGAGTAGCCGATGCTGACCAGTGTTCCGCCCCTGGCGAGAGAACCCAGTGCCTGACCGGTGATCGGCCCGGCCACACCGTCGAGTACGACGTCCACGCCCTTGCCGCCGGTGAGCCGGGCGACACCCTCGCGCAGCGATTCGCGGGTGAGGTCGATGACCTCGTATCCCGCCGCCCGGCTCAGCTCGGCCTTGGCCGTGGTGGTGGCGGTGGTGATCGCGAGGGACGCGCCGAGGTGCCGGGCGATCTCGACGCCGCCCTGGCCCACCGCGCCGCCGCTTCCGGGGGCGAGCACGGACCCGCCCGGCTGGAATCCGGCCAGTTCGGTGAGTGCGAGATAGGCGGTGAGGTAGCCGGCGCCCGCGGACAGCGCCGCCACGCTGGTGTCGTCGATGTCGTCGGGAATGGCCAGCAGGTGGGCCGGATCGACCACGATGTACTCGGCCCAGGTGCCGTCGAGGGCGATGCCGTACCGGCCGCCGCTGATCATCACACGGCTGCCCGCAGCGGGCCCGGAGGCCCCGGGCACCTCGACCGTTCCCACGCCGATGGTTCCGGGCGTGACCGGGAACGGCTTGACCGCACCGGCGGGCAGCTTGCCCCAGCGCACGGTGTTGTCCAGGGGGTGGGTGCCGGCCAGCGTCAGCCGCACCAGAGCCTGGCCGTTGTCGGGAACGGGCTTCGGGATGTCGACCGCGCGCAGCACGTCGTAGTCGCCGAACTGGTCGTATTGGATCGCTCGCATCGTGAAGCCCTTCGGTCATATCTGTCATGGTTCGGCGATTCGCTTCGGTGCGCCTCGGCCCCTAGGGGTGTCATCGCGCGCCGAGGGCACAGCCCGCTCGAAGTAAAGCGATCGCTTTCCTTCGACGCTAGTGGAGCCGGAGCTCAAAGTAAAGTGAGTGTTATACTTGCGCCGTGGAGACAGAGAGCACGCCTGTGACGCGGCGCCGTGGCGGCCGCGGGGCGCGCGAGCGCATCCTGCAGGCGGCCGCGAAGCTCTTTTACGAAGAGGGCATTCACGCCACAGGCGTCGCGCGCCTGGTGGAGACCGCAGAGGTGTCCACCCGGACCTTCTACCAGCACTTCCCTACCAAGACGGCCCTGGTGGAGGAGTACCTGCGCGGCTATGAGGCCGGGCTGGCGCGCCGGATCGAGCAGAAGCTGACCGGCGAGGGACTCACCCCCAAAGAGCAGCTGCTCACTCTGTTCACCATGGTCGCCGAGACGGCGTCGGGGACTTCGGGGGGAGCGGAGACCCGCGGCTGCCCTCTCCACAACGCGGCCGTCGAAGCCGCGGGGCACATGCCCGATGTGCGGGAACTGGTCCAGAACAACAAGCAGGGCGTCGTCCAGCAGCTCACGGACCTCGCCGCCCGCGCGGGTGCAGCCGACCCGGAGCAGTTGGGCCGCCATCTGGCCGTCCTCCTCGAGGGTGCCACCGCTCTGTCGACGTCTCTGGACAGCCGCGGCCCGCGCAATGACGCGCTCGAGGCCGCCCGCGTACTGGTCGATCACGCCGTACCCGATACGCAGCCCGCCTCCTGAGACGGCGATCCGCCCAGTTCGGTGAGGAGCGGTCTTCCCTGGCGGCGACGGCTGTGCACAAGCGCGCAGAGCAAGAGGGCGACCCGCGCGGCACCGGGAGCAGCGGCCCGCCGACGTCCGAGAACTGACGGTGACTCCGGGCCTCCGCCGGCCGGTGGCAGGATGTTTGCGGCAGCCGTCATTGACGCCACGGGTGCGAGCGACTGCCTGTTCCAATGCGGGGAGAATGCCGATGAGTCGGAAGAACCACCACGTTGCCGTGCTCGTGCTCGAGGGCGCGAAGCCGCTCGACGTCGGTATCCCCGCGCAGGTGTTCTCCAACCGGCCGAGCATGCCCTACGAGGTGCGCGTGTGCGGCGCCGCCCCCGGACTGGTGACCGGCGGCGACGGTCTCTCGTATCACGTGGCCGAGGGGCTCGAGGCCTTCGAGCACGCCGACACCATCTTCATCCCCGGCTACCGGGAGCCGGCGACGACAGAACCGCCGGCAGCGGTCGTCGGGGCGCTCATGGCCGCCCATGAGCGCGGGGCACGACTCGCGGCCATTTCCACGGGGGCCTTCGCGCTGGCGGCCACCGGCTTGCTCAACGGCAAACGAGCGACGACCCATTGGCACTACACGAAGGCGCTGGCCGAAAGGCATCCGCTCGTACAGGTCGACGAGAACGTGCTGTTCGTGGACGAGGGCGATGTGCTCACGTCGGCCGGAGCGGCGTCCGGTATCGACCTCTGTCTGCATCTGGTGCGCCGCGACCACGGTGTCGGGCTCTCCAACCATGTGGCGAGACGGCTGGTGGCGGCGCCCTATCGCAGCGGGGGACAGGCTCAGTACGTGCCGCGGAGCGTGCCCGAGCCGCTCGGCGACCTCTTCGCGAGCACACGTGAGTGGGCTCTGTCGCATCTCGCCGAACCCCTGACCCTCGAGATGCTCGCCCGCAACGCGCGGGTGTCGACGCGCACTTTCTCGAGACGGTTCGTTGAGGACACGGGCTACACGCCGATGCAGTGGGTGCTCCGGGCGCGGGTGGACCTGGCGCGGGAGCTTCTTGAACGTACCGATCTGGGCGTGGAGCAGATCGCCGACCGCGTCGGGCTCGGCACCGGGGCGAACCTGCGTCTGCACTTCCAGCGCATTCTCGGCACTTCCCCGACCGAGTACCGGCACACCTTTTCGGCCTGAGCTCCCCGAGCGTGCCGGTGCTGTATGAACCACGGCATCGGCCGGTACTGACGTATCGGTCCCGTCAAAGGGGCAGAGGCACGGCTGGCGAGATCCTTGCGGGCCATGGCCAAAGTTCTGGCGGCATCCTTGCGCATGGTGTCGTTCAGGCCACTGTCGGCCTGGGATCCGGATGTCGATCATGGAGAGCGGAACGAAAGGAGTCCCCATGACCCGCATCGCCGTCAACGGGTTCGGCCGCATCGGACGCAACACCCTCCGCGCCCTGCTCGACCGAGGCAGCGACCTCGAGGTGGTCGCCATCAACGACCTCACCGCCCCTGAGACCCTCGCGCACCTGCTCAAGTACGACAGCTCGCTCGGACGCCTCGCCCACTCCGTCGAGGTCGACGGAAGCGAGCTCGTGATCGACGGCCGCCGTATCAAGGTGCTCGCCGAACGCGAGCCCGCCAACCTGCCGTGGGCCGAACTCGGCGTCGCCATCGTGCTCGAGTCCACCGGCCGCTTCACCGCGGCGGACGCCGCCCGCGCACACATCCGCGCCGGCGCCGAACGCGTGCTGGTGAGCGCCCCTTCCGACGGCGCCGACGTCACGCTCGCCTACGGGGTGAACACCGATGTCTACGACCCCGCCGAGCACGTGGTCGTCTCGAATGCCTCGTGCACCACGAACGCACTGGCTCCGCTGGCATCCGTGCTGGACGATCTGGCCGGCATCGAGCACGGCTTCATGACCACGGTGCACGCCTACACGCAGGAGCAGAACCTGCAGGACGGCCCCCACCGCGATCTGCGCCGCGCCCGGGCCGCCGGCGTGAACATCGTGCCCACCACCACCGGGGCGGCCAAGGCCATCGGCCTGGTTCTGCCGAACCTCCACGGCAGGCTGTCGGGCGACTCGATCCGCGTGCCGGTCCCGGTCGGTTCGATCGTGGAGTTGAACACCACGGTCGCACGTGAAGTCACCCGCGACGATGTGCTCGCGGCCTACCGGGCCGCCGCCGACGGGAAGCTCAAGGGCATCCTCGAGTACGCCGATGAGCCGCTGGTCTCCAGTGACATCACCGGCCGGCCGGCGTCCTCCGTCTTCGACGCCGCCCTCACCCGTGTCGACGGCAAGCACGTCAAGGTGGTGGCCTGGTACGACAACGAGTGGGGTTTCTCGAACCGCGTCGTCGATACGCTCGAACTGCTCGCGCGCGACTGACGCGCAGGACCGAATGGCGCGTCCTGCACAGCCGGAGGGCCGGGCGCCGGTGTGCGCCCGGCCGACTCCGGGGCCCGGTTCAGCCCCGCGGCTGGGCGACGTTGACCATCCAGGCGATACCGAAGCGGTCCGTGCACATGCCGAACACGTCGCCCCACATCTGCTTGTCCAGCGGGACGGACACCGAGCCGCCCTCGGACAGCTTCTCCCAGTAGCCGCGCAGTTCGGCCTCGTCGTCGCCGCTGAGGCTCACCGAGAAGGTGTTCCCGGGGTTGTGCTCCGTCGTCGGGGTGTCGGCTCCCATGAGGGTGTAGCCGCTGGGGGTCTCGAGCATGCCGTGCATGATCTTGTCGGCCATGGGCGGGTCCTGGTGACCGGACTCGCCGTAGGTGTTGAGCGCCAGGGTGCCGCCGAACACTCCCTTGTAGAACTCCAGCGCCTGCCGGGCGTCGCCGGCGAACATGAGATACGGGTTGAGACGCGAGGCCATGATTCCTCCCGGAGAGGGACAAGCGGTCAGTTGCGCGCACAGTAGCGCGGGGCACTGACACGGCCCGCCGAGAACGCGTCCGACCTCCGAAGTGTCGGTTCGAAGCCCCTTCGTGACGAATCCTGGCTGATCGCCCCCCGACCGGTGGCCCCCCTGTGCTCTGGCCGAAATGGATGGCGTCGGCTGTGCCACCGGCCAGGAACCCATGGAAATCGGTCGAGTTCGCCCCCTGGGTGGCAGGTCGGCGCGCAACGCGGGCGTTGCGTCATCGAAGTCGCCGTAGCGCGACAGGAGTCAGGTCCGCCGAACGCCCACGGGCAGCGCGGTGAACCGCACCCGGCGGCTCCCGTCGGACAACCCGCCACACCCGGCAGCCCCTCTCGGGCGGCCGGGTCATGCGTTTCCGGACACCCCACATCTCGAATCGATAACGAGTCTGGTCCGACGGATTTGAAAGGTTCATGCTCACCTCGGCCGGGCCTCGATCCTCGGCCATGCGGCACCCCGACAGTAACGCCGCCCTCATCTCCTCTCATCGCACTTCGGAGGTCCATGTGTCACCGCTCGACCGCCGTACTTTCCTCAGAGGAGCAGCCGTTGTCGGTACTGCTCTGGGTCTGGATGCGTTTCCCGCAGGGGAGCACGAAGCTGCGTCGGCCGCGTCCGGGTCGATCACCGATGTGAAGCATGTGGTGATCCTGATGCAGGAGAACCGCAGCTTCGACCACTACTTCGGTGCGCTCAGGGGTGTGCGCGGCTTCGCCGACCGCAGCACCGTCATGCTGCCGGGCGGTTACTCGGTCTTCAACCAGCCTTCAGGATCGGGTCGCCAGTACCGTTCCTACGGACTGAGCATGGGTTGCACGGGCTCAGTCGGACGCTCCGAACGGTGTTGGGCGTCCTGGTCTCCCGCGTTCGCGCCGCGTCTGGTCCCAGTGGATCGTGTCCGTGGTCCAAGGATGCGGGGGCGGGTTTCCTCACGCCCTGGGGTGCCGTGTCCGGCCTGGGCGGTCCGATGCCCCATACGATCGCTCTGGTCGTGTGGGGGCGGTGCCGTCCGTCGCCGGATGCGGTGCCCGAGGGCGCGCCTGCCGATCGCGATGCTCGCGGCATCGTGGCGGCTGGTTTTCCTGCTCTTGTTAGTGAGGGGTTTTTGCCAGTGCTGGGCGCCCCACCTGCTGGTGTAGGCCGGGTCCACGGCCACAATGGTGACGCCGAGTTCGGCTGCCATGCTGACGAGCCGGGCCCGTAGCTTGGACACAGGCATGCCGGAGATCACCTGCCGGAACCGTTTCCTGCGGCCGTGCTTCTCCCGGGTCTTGTCCGCGGCGAAGTCGAGGTCTTCGACCGCGATCGACAGGCTGTGGCGTTTCGCCCAGTGCAGGAGCCGGATCAGTGCATGCCGTACCTGGGCATCACGGTGGTCCGCGGTGCCGGACAGGTCGTAGAAGAACCGGCGGGGTTGGCCGCACGGGTTGCCGTGGGCGTCGAGCCGCCAGGCGGCGAGGTGGTCGGCGTTGGTGTCGACACTGATCAGGCCGCCCTCGCGGGCGTGGGACAGGGGGACGGTTGTGACCGGTGGGATGGTCCAGGAGGCGCTGAGGTACCAGCGGGAGCGGTCTGTGTCGTAGTGGATGCGGTAGGCCACGGACCGGTTCGTGGTGATGCGGTCGGCCCACTCGTCGCTGCGGTGGTGGAAGACCGTGGTTGCGGCGAGGACGTACCGGCCGTGCGGGGCGTTGGCCAGGTGTGCGAGGGGGACGGGGAGCTTGATGCTCACCGTGCCGTCCGGGATGACGCGGATCGTCTCGTTCCCCAACCGCTTGCCCGACTCGCCGTCCGCCCGCAGGAACCAGCGCGATGCTTCCCAACGCCGCCGCCACGCGTGCTCGGTGAGCTGCGCCGCCTCGAGGTGGTGTCGGGTGTGGAGTAGGCGTTTGCCGCCTCGCACGACCCGCACGCGCGCCCTGTCGTGATCGGCCCGCTCCCGCTCCAGCCGGTCCTCCAGCAGACGCAGTCGCCGGGACTTTTGGAACCACTCCTGCCGGGTGCGGTATCCGCCCGGCGCCCGCTTCGTGCCCTTCTCACCCACCGGCAGCGACAACCGGTGGGCGATCGTCTTGATGCCGGCCTCAAGGCTGTGGATGTGCGCGAGTTGGGCCCGCCGCGCAAGCGCCCACTGATCGTGGGTGGCCTTCGTGATCGAACCAGCCCACCGCGAGGACGACTCGTCGGTCAGGGCCCGCTTGCGCTGCGCCCACGTATCCGCGGAGTGCTCCAGACCCTCAGCACACCGGCGTTTGAGATCCTTCGAGGCCAGCGACCCCAGATGCGCGCCGACCAGACGTAACACCTCGTCATCGTCTGGCGTGAGGCCCTTGATACGGGTGCGGATCGCCACGCCTGACGGGCCGACGGCCACGAAGGGGGCAGCGATCGTGCGCAGCGCCTCGTCAGGCATCGATGTGCCCCCTCCCCAACGCTTGATCGGCAACAGGAAGAACGCTACCGGCGGGCACTGACATTTAGCTTTGGCGTTGGCCCGCCATGCGACGTGCGCACGCTGCAACACCACAAACAGGTACATGCTCGTGCGTACTTACGCACACTCCTGCACATCCGAAACCGAACAAGTCCCAACCTCTCCGCCAACACCAACGCCCCGCCCGCGCAGGAGCCGGGCACCAAGCCGGCCCGTGCCCTGCCGTACCAGCCGAACGCCTATATCAGCCGGTTCGACTACAACGCGAACGGCCAGATCCTGGCCTGGATCGACATGGCGAACCAGGGCGTCCAGGCCACCGAGGCGGTCCACTTCTCGGCCTACGCGAACGCGTACCGCAGCGGCGGCCCCTGGCAGTACACGGTGGATCCCTACAACGCCGCCACGCGCACGGACGGCGTCGTGGAGGATTACTTCAACGTCGACAGCGGGTACGGCAACGGGCTCTACGACCTGAGCGTCGTCGGCCCCAACCGCTTCCTGCGCCGCTTCACCGGCAACGCGCTCGGCGCGGCCAAGGACATCGAGGTCGGCTGCTACTACGCCACCGCCCCGACCACCGGCAAGCAGGCGGTCTGGTTCCGCATGACCGACCAGTCGGCTGCCGACGTGACCTTCACCATCAAGTCGAACAACTACCGCAGTGACGGTCCCTGGACCTACCAGGTGACCGCCGGACAGTTCACGGACGACTTCTTCAACGCCGTCGCCTACACGGGCGGTTGGTACGACTTCACCGTCACGGTCAGCGCCGACAGCTCCTTCTCGCGGCGGTTCGTGGGCCACATCGAAACGGGCGCTGCCAGCATCACCGGCTGAGCCACCGGTCCGCACCTCACCCCCGGGTGAGGTGCGGACCGGAGCACAGTGCCGCGGCAGTCGGCCACCGGCGGCACACAACCCTCCTCACTGCCGGACGAGAGCGAGGGACGCCCGTGCTTTGCCCGAAACATCCAGGTCATGACGACCCCCCGGCATGCGCGGTATGCGAAAGGCCGAGGTTAACGCGACTTGACCGAATGCTCCGTGGGATCACATCTGATGCTCATCTGCGTCACCCCGAACGGATACCCGTGATCCCCCGGGCTGGTGTGCGGTGGAGTGGCGTGCCGGTGACCCACCTGCACGTATGTCCGTAAGGAAAAAACACACGCAATGAGAATTCACGCAAAGAGACCTGCGGGAACGGGGATTCGCCGAACCGCAGTGGCGACCGCGGCGGCGCTGGTGCTCGGCGGAGCTGTGGCGGGAGCCGGCACCGCTTTCGGCTCGGCCGATGACACGGCCGCCGACAGCCCTGCGGCGCACCAGAGCTGGCTTCCGGACACGCCGGAGAACTGGCCGCTGGTCGTGGACTACACCCGGACGCGGCCCGAGACCGTCACCCGCGGCCTGAAGCACTACAGCGAGACGTACGACACCGTCGGCGGCCGCCAGCACATCCAGGTGTTGCAGGCCGATCTCGGCGACCGGAACCTCCGGGTCGGCATGGTCGAGGCCGGTGACACCATCACCAACCCGGCGGACGAGACCCCGTCGTCGATGGCCCACCGCACCCACGCGGTGGCGGGCGTCAACGGCGACTACTTCGAGATCCACGCCAGCGGCCGCCCCCTCGGCGGCATCATGGCCAACGGGCACCTGCTGAAGAGCCCCAAGCCGGGCTTCGAATCCCAGCTGGGCGTCAAGCCCGACGGCACCATGGTGATGGGCCCGGAGACCTTCTCCGGCACGATCTCCACCGGCTCCGCGACCCACGAGCTCACCGCGGTGAACACCGTGAACGACGTGGCGACCGGCGGCATCACCGAGGTCACTCCCGACCTCGGCGAGACCCCGAGCCTGTCCAAGTCCTCCACCCTGGTGCTCGGCCACGTCACCGACGGCGGCTTCGTGGTCGACAGTGTGCGGACCGGCGTCACCACCGTGCCCCGGCTCTCCGCCGACCAGCTCGGTCTGCTCGGCGCCGGCGCCGGCGGGCAGTGGCTCTCCGACAACCAGCACCCGGGCGACAAGGTGGCGATCGCCACCCAGCTTTCGCCCGACAACGATGTCACCCAGCTGATCAGCGGTGTCGGCACATTGGTGAAGGACGGCAAGGTCTACAAGGACCCGACCGGCACCCCGCCGAGCGGCGCCAACCCGGAGACCGCCGTCGGCATCACCCAGGACGGCAAGCACGCCATCGTCGTCGCCATCGACGGCCACGGCGGCGCCTCCACCGCCTTCGGTGTGACGCCGGAGCAGGCCGCGGGCTACATGGTCGCCCACGGCGCCTACACCGCGATGCTGTTCGACGGCGGCGGCTCCACCGGCATGGTCAGCCGCGCCCCCGGCGCCGACCGGGCCGAGGTCGTCAACACGCCGTCCGACCTGCCCGGCAACACCGAGCGCCCGGTCGCCAACGGCATCTTCTTCTACTCCACCGCCGAGGAGGCCGGACCGGCCGTCAAGGTCGTGGTGAACGGCGGCAAGACGGTCACCACCGTCGCCGGCGGTTCCATCCCGCTCCCGGTGTACTCCGTCGACCGGTCCGCCAACCCCTCCGCCGGCCAGGTCGACATCCGGATCGAGCCCTCGAACCTCGCCACGTACGAGGACGGCAAGCTCACCCCGCAGCGCAGCGGCACGGGCCGGATCATCGCCACCAACGGCGAGGTGACCACCTCCGAGAAGCTCGAGGTCGTCAGCAAGCTGGACTCCCTCACGGTCTCGCCCGACAAGGCCGACCTCAACAACGGCGCCACGCAGCAGCTCGCCCTCTCCGGCAGCGTCAAGGGCGGCGGCGATGTGCAGATCCCCGCTGAGGCGGCCACCTGGAAGGTCACCCCGGACAACCTGGGCTCGGTCGACGCGCATGGCCTGTTCACCGCGGACGCCGACAAGGGCGGTCTCGCCGAGGTGAGCGCGCAGGTCGCCGGCGCCACCGCGACGACGTCGATCGCCGTGGGCAGCGTCAGCAAGGTCATCGACCCGATGACGAGCCTTGACGTCTGGCGGCTGAGCAACAACACCACCGGCAAGCCCGCCACCCTGAACGCCGACGCCGGCGTCGTCCCGCCGAGCTCCACCGACTCCGGATCGCTGCGGCTCGACTACTCGATGCCCGCCGGCTCCGGCGTCAAGCAGCTGGTGCTCTCGCCGCGTACCACCCTGAAGACCGACACCGACAACGGTCAGGTCCCCACCGCCATCGGCGTGTGGATCAAGGGTGACGGCAACGGCATCGAGCTCGCCGAGAAGTACATCGGCGTCAACGGCACGTCCACGACGCTCTACCCGACGTACGTCACCTGGAAGGACTGGCACCTGGCGGTCGCGCAGCTGCCGGCGGGTATGCAGTTCCCGCTGACCATCAGCTTCATCGACTTCCTGGCGATCAGCCCGAGCACCGCCTACAGCGGCTCGCTCAACGTCGCGGGTCTGCAGGCCCTGTACTCGCCGCGACCGGTCACGGCGCCCGAGTACCACGCGATCCCGCAGAACCCGAAGTGGCTGTCCTTCGAGGAGGACTCCGCCGACTTCGCCAAGCAGGGCACCACCCTGCTGGCCGGTGACGACGCGCACATGCTCGCCGGCGACCCGGGCTCGGTCAGCAGCAACGTGATGGACTCCATCGCCAAGCGGCTGCCCACCCTCACCCCGCAGGCGAAGCCGGACGCCGCCCAGTTCCTCGGCGACATGTCCGACGACGGCAAGCCGGCCGACCTGCAGTACGCCAAGTCCAAGATGGACGCCCTCGGCATCCCCGAGCGCGACATCGTCGGCAACCACGAGATCACTCAGGGCGCCGACTCGGAGAACGGCAACTACAGCAACACCTTCGGTGACACCCACTACGCCTACACGCAGGGCCAGGCGCAGATGATCGTCACCGACAACTCGCACGGCAGCCTGCAGTCCTCGGACCCGTTCCAGAACCCCGAAGGCGTGCAGTACCCGTGGCTGGTCCAGCAGTTGACGGACGCCACCGCCAAGGACGTGCTGGTCATCACCCACATGCCCGCGTACGACCCGCACCCGGCCGCGAACAGCCAGTTCACGGACCGCTGGGAGGCGCGGATGTATTTGCGGCTGGTGCAGCGCTTCCAGCAGACGCACCCGAAGCAGCACGTGATCATGATGTACGGTCACGCCCGCGGCTTCGCCGAGCAGATCCTCAACCCCGAGGGCCAGAGCGTGACCACCGGGGAGGGCGGCATCCCGCAGTTCACCTTCGCGGACCTCGGTATGCCGGCCTACGCCCCGGCCGACCAAGGTGGCATCTACCACTTCGGTCTGATCCGCATCGGTGACGACGGTGACCTGCAGTACAGCGTCGAGCCCGCGCTCGCGTCGATCACCGTCAGGGGCCCCAAGGACCCGATCGCCCACGGCGACCACGTCACCCTGACCGCGACCGGCGACCAGATCGCAGGCGACAACATCGCACCGCTCACCATCCCGATCGCGGACCCCGCGTCCCACGTCTGGACCTCGAGCAACACCAAGGTCGCCACGGTGGACCCGCTCACCGGCGCCCTGACCGCCCACCGCTCCGGCACCGCCACCGTCTCGGTGACCTCCGGCGGCGTCACGGGCAGCACCCAGGTCGTCGTTCAGTGACCTGACCCATGACGGCGGGGTGCCCGAGCAGTCTCGGGCACCCCGTCGGTGTTCTCCGGCTCCCCGGCTTCCTCATGCGGTCCGCCCGGTGCGGTGCCGGGCCGACTGTCCGGGCCGGTCAGGCGCGGGTGCTGCGCCGCGGGCCGCCGTACTCGCTGTCGGTGAGGTGTTCCAGCCAGTCGACCTCGTCGGTCTCCCACAGGGCGATGTGGGTCATGAAGTGGTCGGGGGCGGCGCCGTGCCAGTGCTCCTCGCCCGGCAGGCACTCCGCACGACAAGGGCCTGACCGATCTCATCGGCGAACTCGTCACCCGCAGCGAGGACTTCCGTACCGCCTGGGCCCGGCACAATGCACTACAGCGGGCTGAAGCACTTCCACCATCCCGTCGTCGGCGACCTCACCCTCGCCTTCGACGCCATGCAACTGCCCGCGGAACCCTCACTGAGCCTGACGGTCATGAGCGCGGAACCGGGCTCTTCCGACGCAGACGCCCTCGAACTGCGGGCCAGTTGGGCTGCCACCGAGGAGACACTGCCCGTCGACGTCCTGGACCCGCCCGCCAGGTGACGTCCGCGATCCCGTGCGGACACAGTGCGTGGGGGAGGCGGAGTCCGCTGCCGGGCGGCCGCACGCTGCGGCGGCCTACGAGGTCAGCCCGTCTTGCGGGCGACACCTCCGTAAAACCCGATCTCGCCTGATCTGGCCGGCGGAGGAGTGTCCGGGTGCCAGAACGGGACCTGGACCAGGCCGGGTTCGACGAGTTCGAAGCCGTCGAAGAGTCGCTCGACCTCCGTGTGGGAGCGCAGATTCAGGCTGGCGCTGGCCCTGTTGTAGACGGCCTGGGCCTTGCTGCGATCGGCGAAGTCACCCGTGGCGTGCGACAGCACCAGGAAGCTGCCCGCCGGCAGCGAGTCGCACAGGGTGGCGACGACCTGCCCGGGCTTCTCCGCGTCGGTGAGGAAATGGAGGACGGCGACGAGGAGCAGGGCGACCGGTTCCCCGAAGTCGATCACTCGGCGGACGTCGGGATGGTCCACGACGGACCGCGGATCGCGCAGATCGGCGAGTACGGTGCCGGTCGTGCCGGAGTGGCCGAGCAGCGCGTCGGCGTGGGCCTTCACGATCGGATCGTTGTCGACGTAGGCGACGCGCGTGTCGGGTGCCACTTCCTGGGCGACCTCGTGCACGTTGGGAGAGGTGGGCAGCCCGGTGCCGATGTCGAGGATCTGGCGGACGCCGTGGCCGACCACGTGGCGGACTGCGCGCCGGAGGAAGGCGCGGTTGGCCCGCATGCCGATCCGCACCTCGGGCGCCGCGGCGGCGAGTTCGTCGCCGGCCTGCCGGTCCACCTCATAGTGGTCCTTGCCACCCAGCAGATAGTCGTAGATCCGCGCGGGGTGCGGCCTGGTGGTGTCGATGTCCTCAGCCCGCAGGCCGTTCTCTCCCACGCCGCGCTCCTCCCGACGACCGCCACGGCACTTGGCGATCAACAGCATCCCACATCAACTCGGCAGCGGGTGCAGCCAGTTCCCTGTACTGATCGCCCGCGGGTGACCGCCCGACGACAAGGGGCACGCGGCCATCCTGTGGCCCACCTGAGAGCGCCCCACGCCCCGCAGCGAAGACATCACTGCTGCGGGGCGCGAGCACTGTCAGATCCGGAATATGGCCTAGGCGAGCGTGACGGTCGCCGAGGCCGTCTGGCCGCCCGAGGTGACCGTGAGGGTGATCGTCCCGGGCCGCACCGCGGTCAGGGTGCCGGACGTGAGGTCGAGCACGGCCAGGGTCCTCGGCCTCCCCTCGGCGCGCTTCGCCTCGGACGCCGAGTCCACGACGACGAGCCCGGAGTCGCCGCCCCAGGTGACCGTCGCGGGGAAGCGCAGCGGGAACCTGAGGCCGAATTCGCTCGTGATGCCCGTCGCGGAGACCGTCGCCGAGTGGCCCACCGCGACCTGGTCGGGGGCCGACAGCTCGATCTTGTCGATCAGCGGCCGGCTCTCCGCCTGCAGCCAGTCCCGGGTTTCCGGGCTGGGCTGCCCGGCCTTCACCCGAGCGGGCCGCCGGTCGACTCCGACGTGCATCCAGCCGAAGAACCCGCCCTGGTCGGGCGAGCTGTACGGCGTCTTGCCCACAGCCGGAGTGGTGACCTCGAGCACACCGTCGGCGCGGGTCACCGACGCGGTGTGCGCGTGACCGGTGAAGAGCGCGATCGGCTTGCCGGAGTTCTCCCGGAAGTCCGCCAGCCAGCGCTTGAGGAGGTCCGCCTCGAGCTGGTCGGACAGCTGTGAGGCCGCGGCGCCGGACGGGTCGTGCAGGGGGTGGTGGAACGAGACCACGACGCCGGTGACCGAGGAGTCCTTCGCCGCCTTCGCCAACTCGGACTGCAGCAGCGGAACCTGGTCCCAGTCCGACGTCCGCATGTCGCCGGTGTGGGAGTCCAGCAGGATGAAGCGGGTGCCCTTGTGGTCGAAGACCATCCGGTTGGGACGGCCGGTCGCGGTGAGGAACGCCTCGAGCCCGCCGGTCGCCGACAGGCCGGCCTCGTGGTTGCCCGGCGTCCAGTACACCGGCAGGTCGCTCGGTACGTGGTCGCGCAGCAGTCCGTTGGCGAGCTCGAAGTCGGCGGGGGTGTTGTTGTCGACGAAG
The DNA here is from genome assembly GCF_040644975.1 of Streptomyces sp. NPDC046900. Lineage (NCBI taxonomy): Bacteria > Bacillati > Actinomycetota > Actinomycetes > Kitasatosporales > Streptomycetaceae > Streptomyces > Streptomyces sp. NPDC046900. The sequence goes on from NZ_JBEYXD010000021.1 coordinate 118,176, forward strand.
TCGCCGTTGATGAGGATGAAGTCGGGCTTGCCGGCCACGGCCTGGTCCAGCGCGATGCCGGCCTGCCGCCCCGAGAAGGAGTTCAGGCCGGCGGCCGCGCTGATGTGGAGGTCGGACAGGACGGCGAACGTCCACCGGTCCTCAGGGACGCCGCCCTGCTCGACCACGTAGGGATCCGGCTGCGGCGGCTCACTGGTGTCGGCCTGCTGCCCCACCTGCGCGGCGAGCGCGTCGAACTCCAGTTGGCCGGCGTTCTTGTTGGTCTGCGACGTCTCGGCGATGTAGACACGCTGCAGCGTGATGGGCTCCGAGAAGCCGGCGGGTATGTCGCCGACGACCCGGCGCCAGCCCGACCAGTCGACGGTGAGAGCGAAGGTGAACGGCACGTTGGTGGTGCCCTGCGAGGACATCATGGCGCGCAGCCAGTGCTTCTGGCCGTCGCCGTTGACCCACAGCGCGAGCTTCTTCGCCCCGGTGGGCAGCGTGATCGGACCGGCGCCGGCCACCGCGTAGGCCGCAGAGGTGCTGGACTGCCCGGTGAAGTCGTAGGTGAGCCGCAGGGCGTGGTTGTCCGCGGCGGCGCCGGGTCGGTCCGGGGCAGCGACGAAGGCGACCGACGCGGTACCCCGGGCGGAGGCCGCCGTCCAGCGTTCGGCCGGCTCGAACTCGGCCAGCGAGACATCGATCAGACCCACCGTCACCGGAAGCTTGGCCGTCACCCCCTCCACCGTCGCCGTGAGGGTCACCGCCTTGCCGCCCGCGTCCGAACCGCCGGTGATGGCGAGGCTTCCGTCGGACTCGGCCTTCACTGTGATCACGGACTTGTCGTAGTCGAGCGTCACATCGCGCGGCGCCACCGGTGCGTCGAATCCGTCGGCGTCGTACCCGGTGAGCCTGACGTGCGCCGTCGCGTCCGGGTCGATGGTGATCGCACGCTGGGTGAAGGCCAACCGGTGCAGATCGCCGACGACGCGCAGTTCGTGCTCGCCGTCCGCGGAGCCGGAACGGGCGCGCAGCGTCCCGGATCCCGGCCGCTTGGCGCGGAAGACGCCGTCTCGCGCCCTGCCGAGCGAGCCCGGCTCGGCCGTCCACTTGACCGGCTGCTTGTCGACCGCGACGGGTGCCCACGTCTCGTCGTAACCGGCGACCGCAACGTCCAGGGTGAGACCGGGAACCACCCGGTCGGCCTGGGGGCGTACGTCCAGTCCCCGTAGGGTGCCCGAGCCCTGCGGCGCGAACAGGCCGACGCCGTTCGGCACCGGCCGCTCGTTCCCGTCCGACGGAGTGTTGATGACTCCCGCCCCGGCGTCGCCGGGCCGTCGGGCGACCAGTTCGGTGGAGCCGCCGCCGTCGAGCATGAATGCCTCGGTGGCGCCGAGGCGCACCATGAGCTTGGCCATGTCGTCGAAGCTGAGGCCGGGGGAGAAGTTCGCCGAGCCGTCGACCGCGACCAGCAGAAGCCTGTGCCCGCCGTCCAGCCAGCCGATGGCCGTGCGGGGCTTGGGCGCGTCGTTGCCCGTGCTCGGCGGAAAGTCGATCGCGGCACCGTTGCGGACCAGCACCGACCCGCTGCCGAGCGCCATGCGCAGCTCGGCGGTCGTGTCGCTCCGCGGCTTGAACCCTACGGTGACGGTGTCACCCGGCCGGGCGGTGGCCAGCTGGCCGGAGGCGGCGCCGCGACCGAGGACGATCAGACCGCCGTCCGGTACGGCCGTATCGGTGATCCTGCTGTTGACCGAGGTGATCTTGCCGCTCACGACGACGAGTTCGGTGTAGGGGCCCGCATCGTGGATGAGCGTGCGGTCGCCCGGCCCCCACAGCGGGGTGAACACGGCGACGCCGTCGGCCGGCACGGTGGACGAGTTGAGCGCGGCGAGCGGCCGCTGGGTGCCGGCTACCGTGACCGTACCGGTGAGCATGAGATCGGCGAGCCGGGCGACCCGGTCCGCTCCGATCGCCGCGACGGTCGACGACTGGTTCGTGCCCTTGCGGAGCTCGCCGCCCTTGATCTCCGGCCCCTCGGCCGCGTTGGTCTCGGTGATGTTGAAGTAGTCACCGTTGACCGCGGCGACCGCATGCTGGGCGCCGGCCGCCCGCGACAGCGGCCGCGCCTCGCTCACCTTGTCGGCGATCAGGTCCACGCCGACCGACTCGTCGGTCAGGTCGGCGTTGAGTACATGGACCCGCATCCAGCCGGTACGGCCGAAGGTGTCGAAGGAGGTCAGGACGATCCCGGGTGCCACGGGGCAGTCCACCCGATCGGCCTCGACCGACTCCCCGGGTATGGTCGTCTGGTACGTCGGAACTGTGTATCCGAATCGCTTGTTCGACGCCGCGACGGGGGAGGCGGGGGCGTCCCCGAGCTGCCCGGGTCTGCTCGCCTGGGCGGTACTGGCGGTTGCGACGCCGCTGCCGGTCGCGGCGAGCCCGGCGGCGACAGCGCCGACGATGAGCCCGCGTCGCGTCATGCCTGCGGCGCTGTTGTGACGGTTGTCCATGATCCGAGACGCTATTCACGCCGGTGAACGGCGAGATGAACGACGAGGTATGGCTGGACGTCGTCTTGGAATGCGCCCACGCTTGGGCAACAGGAACCTGTCAGTGGCCGCTCGGGTATTCTTCGGCGCGGCCACCAGGCGGGCCTACGCGTTGCCGTAGGCGGCCCACCCGGCGTCGATCCCCTTTGCCTCAGCCGGAACCGTGGCCGGACGCAGCAAGTTCCGGGATGACCTCAGCGGCCAGCCGTTCGAGGTGTTCGACGGGGTCGAAAAGCGGCGTGAACAAGATGAGTTCCGCGCCGGCAGCGACGACGTCACGCAACTGGCGTGCACATTCCCCTGGCGTTCCCGCGATCGCGGCGGCCTCGATGTCAGGTGACTGCTTCATGTAGAGCGCGGCCAGCGCAGCGTTGATCCGGTTGCGGGCCCGCTGCGCATCGTCGTCCAGCGCGATGTAGATACGCTTCGCCATACGGAAGTCATCCGTCGGCCTGCCGGACTCGGCCAGTGCCTGCCGTACGATCTCGACCTGATCGGCGAACTTCGCCGTCTGGACCTGTCCCGCACCGAAGAAGCCGCTGAACAGGCCACTCGTCACGGCGCGTCGCAACGCGATGCGCCCGCTCCCGCCGAACCACACCGGTGGGGAGGGCTTCTGGAACGGTTTCGGTTCCATGCCGGCGTCGGTCAACTGCCAGAACTCGCCGGAGAAATCGACCCGGTCGTCGCGCCACAGCCGGGTCATCAGCTCGACGCCCTCCCAGAAGCGCGCGACGTAACGCTCCTGGTCGACACCGAAAGCCGCGAACGGCCGCTGCTTGCCGCCCGTACCGAAGCCGACCTCGATCCTGCCTCGGCTGATCTGGTCCAGCGAACTGATGCTCTTGGCCAAGTGCACCGGACTGTGCAGCGTGGACACGAAGACGACGCATCCGAGACGCAGTCGCTCCGTGCAGGCAGCGGCGTAGGTCATGGTCTCCATCGGTCCGAGCTGCGGACTGAAACCCAGTGTCTGTTCCTGCGTCCAGGCGCTGTCGAAGCCCAACTGCTCGACCCGTGTGAGATAGGTGCGGAACGCGGCGGGATCGAACTCACCATCCGCGTGGAACTGTGGGATCGAGATCGCGAATTGCACAGGCACAACCTATTTCTCGTCAGCGGCGGCGCGCCGTAGCGCCACACCGCTCGTCGGCGCGGCCGCATGCTCCCTGTTCCACCCCGCGTACCGCTCCAGGTGACGGTCTCCAGGGGAGAGGTGTGCCGGCGCGGCGGCCATGCGGTGCGGCCCGACCGGCCCCTCGGCTGTCCTCAGCGCCCGTCTGAAGACGCTTGTGTCGGCCGGGTGCTGGAGACCCGCTTCTACCAGGAGCCGGGCAGCCGCCCCCGCGACGCCTACCGCCTCACCGCCGCCGGCCGCGACCTCGGTCTCGTCCTTGCAGACTTGCAGCAATGGGGAGACACGCACATGCCGCGCCCGGCAGGCCCCTCCGCTCTGCGCCGCACCCGCTCCATCGGGCAGCCCCTCGATGTCGCCTTCGTCAACGGCCAAGGCGACGTCGTTCCGCCCAGACGTCGCCTTCCTCGTCGACACCCCTGCCGCTCAGCAGCGCGCCCCACCTGATCAGCGCTCGCCGGGAACGTCACCCGTGTGCCGCGGCGTCACGCGTCTCTGTCCTGGTCCTCCCGCCTTGCGACCGTCGGCACGGGCGCGTCGGCGCAGGTAACACAGCGCGCTCACGGTGACGACCAGCGGCCAGAGCAGGTACCAGCCGGTCATGACGAGGAGCGCGGAGACTGCGACGAGGGCAAGGAATGCGGCGCGGCGGGCCAGGCTGCCGCGCGGCAGGAGCCGTAGGGCCGCGGCCGTTCCCAACGCGTACACAGTCACGAACGATCCGGTCGTGAGAAGCACGAGTGGGCTGGGGCCGACGCCTGCGGCCGTCGTGGTGACGAGGGCGAGGCCGGACAGCGCAGTGACGACGGCCAGGCTGCGTCGTGGCACCTCGCCGACACTGGCGCCTCGGGCCAGCCAGTCCGGCAGCGCGCCGTCACGGCCGAGCGCTGCACCGAGTCTGGCGGCGCCGGCGAAATAGGCGTTCATCGTGCCGAGGGTCAGCAGGACTGCGGCGGCAGCGGCCAGTACCCGGACGGTGCCACCGATGCCGAGGGCGAGCAGTTCGGCGAGCGGGGCGTCCGTCGTGCCGGCGGCGGGGCCGAGCACCATCACGCCGGCGGTGGCGACCGCGAGGTAGAGAACGCCGACGACCACGACCGCGATGCCGGTGGCTCGGGGCAGGTCCCGCGCCGGATGGCGGAAGTCCCCGGCGAGGTGGGTGATCGCCTCCCAGCCTGCGAAGCTCCAGACCAACAAGGCCGCCGCCGGACCGATGGCCAGCCAGCCGTGCGGCGCGAACGGCCGCAGGTTGGCGACGTGGGCGTGAGGCAGTGCCGCAAGCACGGCGGCCAGCAACAGCGTGACGAGGAGCACGGCGAGCACGAGCTGCAGTCGGCCGGACACGGTCACACCGAACCAGTTGGCCGTGGCGACCACGATCACCAGTGCCACCGCCGTTGCCGTCGTCGTCCGCTGACCGCCACCGAGGGCGCTCGTCACGTACGCGCCGGCGAACATGCCCGCCGCCGGAGCCCCCGCCGGTACGGCGAAGTAGAAGCACCAGCCGACCGCAGCCGCGGCCCGTGCCCCGAAGGCATGCCGTACGTAGGTGGAGACTCCGCCGCCGTCCGGGTATCGCGCGCCCAGGGCCGAGAACGTGGCGGCGAGGGGCACCGACATCACTACGAGCGCCAGCCAGGCCAGCAAAGACGCCGGCCCGGCAGCCCGAGCGGCCAGCGCGGGGAGAGCGATCACGCCCGTACCGAGGACGGCGCCGATGTACAGCGCGGCTCCCTGCCAGACGGTCAGCCGCCCGACCGGCTGAGCCGAGACTTCGCGCGTGGCCAGTCCGTCGGTCATGCCGCAACCTGACTGTTGCGGCGGAAGCCCACCAGCCCGAGCGTCAGGCCGGTGACTCGCTTGGTGGGTATGGCGATCTCGCCGAGCGCGGCGGCCGCGTCGAACAGGGCGCCGTGACACGGCGCGGTGCCCGGAAACTCATCCCTCGCAGTGCGTCCAGTCGACGGCGCGGCGAGCGGCCGGTTCGTGACACCGCGGGTGCCCACGGGAAAGCCGGGGTCGCCGGTGCCGGTTCTGCGGCTGATCGAGGAGTGCATGCGTCCTTGCCCTCTGCTGTCTCTCGTGTGCTCAATGTGCGGTCCGGCGGGAAACCTAGCCAGACTTCCCTGACACCTGATGTCAGGGAAGTGCGGCAGACTCGCCTCATGCGTGCGAGCCGATTGCTGTCCGTCCTGTTGCTGCTCCAGGACCGCGGGCGCATGACCGCCCAGCAACTGGCCGACGAGCTGGAGGTGTCCGTCCGCACCGTGTACCGGGACATGGAGGCGCTCGCCGCGGTCGGAGTCCCGCTCTACGCCGACCCAGGGCACGACGGCGGCTACCGGCTGGTGCATGGGTACCGGACACGGCTGACCGGACTGACGCACGAAGAGGCGGAGGCGCTCTCCCTCGCGGGACTGCCCGGGCCGGCCGCCGACCTCGGCCTGGGCAGTGTGCTCGCCACCGCCCAGCTCAAGCTGATGGCCGCGCTGCCCAACGAACTGCGCGACCGGACCGGCGTGTTGCGGCAGCGGTTCCATTTGGACACCGCCGGCTGGTACGCCCGAACGGAGCCCACCCCTCACCTGGCTGCCGTGGTCGACGCGGTATGGCACCAGCAGCGCATCCGGATCCGCTACCGCCGCTGGAAAGCTCCCCAGGAGGTGACCCGGACGCTGGAGCCCTACGGGCTGGTGCTCAAAGCCGGCCGCTGGTACCTGGTGGCAAGCCATTCGGATTCCGTCCGCACCTACCGCATCTCCCAGATCCTGCGGATCCGGACACTGGAGGACCACTTCGACCGGCCCCACGACTTCGACCTGGCCGCGCACTGGGGGTCGTATCTCGAGGAGTTCGACGCACGCCGCTACCAGGGCGAAGCAGTGGTGCGGTTGTCACCGCACATCATGGAACAGCTGCCCGACTTCATGGAACCGGCGGTGGTGCGCGCGGCCCACGACACCGCCGGACCACCAGGTCCCGACGGCCGAGTTCAGGTCGTCATCCCGATCGAGTCCGTGGAGCACGCCGCGGGCATGCTGCTGCGCCTCGGCACGGAGGCCGAGGTCCTGGCCCCCACAGAGCTGAGGGCACTGATCGCAAAGACCGTTGCCGCGCTGGCCCACATCTACGGAGCATCGGCCGGCCCGGCATGACAGGCGGGACCGGAGGCGGCCCCCATCGCCGGCAGACCGGGTCCCCCACGGGGCGGCGGCGCGGACAGGGGGCCGTACCCGAAGCCAGTGTCGGTGTCGGATGGTTCGCGTCGCAGGATCCCGGCGCGCTTGGCGCAAGGACCCGCGACGACTGGGAAGCTGGCCGATCTGCTGCCCATCAGCCGTCCGGGCCGTCTCCCAGCACCTGAAGATCCTTCAAAGCGCGGATCTTGTCCACACCACGCTCGTGGGCCGGAACCGATGGCACGAACTCAATCCGGAGCCGCTCCACGCCATCGCCCACTGGGCGACGGACGTGGCAGTCCGGCACGACAAAGCACCCGCTTTGCGCACCGGCCAGAACCCGTAAGGAACCCCGTGAACCAGCCCGTCACCTATGTCGAACCGAACAGCCCCGACCTCCAGGCCACCAACCGATTCCTCTCGGATGTGTTCGGATGGCAGTTCCAGCCCTTCGCCGCGCCGGACTACCTCGTCGCCCCGCACGGCGACGGCCCGGGCATCGACACGGGCGTCATGCCGTCACGCGACGGGCAGCCGCGCGCGATCCCGGTCATCCGCGTGACCGACCTGGAGGACAGCCTGGAGCGCGTCACCGCGGGCGGTGGCACGGTCGTTGTGGAACCCTTCACCCTTCCCGGGGTCGGACGGGGGTGCTACATCCTCGACCCCGCCGGCCTCCTGATCGGGCTGCACGCTTACACCACGGAGTCCGACTAAGAGTCATCCCGTGTTGGGATGCCACCCGATCAGTTCCCTTGTAGGTATACCGTCGCGGGCTGCGGCGTTTCCTACGCGGGCGGCTGTTCCG